>CAZJDX010000082.1:0-1624 GCA_964544885.1 uncultured Flavobacteriales bacterium | reverse complement strand
ACCGGACAACCAAAATTTATATCAATCAGATCCGGGCTTGCCGCTTCAGCGATCTGGGCGGCTTCCCTCATACTGCCGATCTCGGCACCAAATAACTGTATGCCTATAGGTCTTTCGTATTCAAAAATATCAAGTTTGTGTACACTTTTGGCGGCATCGCGAATAAGCCCTTCGCTGGATATGAACTCGGTGTACATCATATCAGCACCATGCTGTTTGCAAACGTAACGGAAAGGAGGGTCGCTCACATCCTCCATGGGAGCAAGCAACAAGGGAAACTCTCCCAATTCTATGTTGGCTACCTTTACCATTATACTATCTGTTCATCTTTTGGCCTGAATCGTTTTACGTGACCGGCGGGGTGTTACTTCCTTTATTCTGGCTTAACTTATTCTATCCGGTTCACAACAATGATCGGCATAAAGGCTGAATGAAGGATTTCAGTTCATTTTATCCCGATCCAAGCAAATTTCCCGCTTTGTTTCGTGGGTGGAAGAAGCTAAAAATACGCATCTTAAGAACTATCTTCGCTGCAAAAGTACAACAATGAGTTTAAAAGCCATCTGGGAACACAACACTTACTATTCAAAGTTTATGATATCGGTGGGTATTGTTCTGATATCCGCCGTTTTCTTCACGCTTCTGAGCACATTCATGGTATCTGCCATCTACCGCGTTGATGTGGAAGGAATGGCTTTTATCCTGAACGACCTGGATAACCCTGTCAATATCGCCATTCTCAAGCTGGTTCAAACTGTGTCGGCTACCGGGACTTTCATTGTACCTCCGCTTATCCTGGCCTGGCTTTTCCATCAGGAACCGGTGAAATTCCTGTCTGTCGACAAAAAACCCGAACTAAGACCAGCCGCTATGATCACGGTTTTGATGATCGTGGCCGTACCGGTTGTGAATTACCTGGGAGAGATGAACAGTTTTTTTCATCTGCCCTCTGCGTTGAAGGCTGTGGAAGACTGGATGCGGGAATCCGAAGCGCAGGCGGCCAGGCTTACGGAAGCCTTCCTGGTCATGCATTCACCATCGGAGTTGTTTTTCAATATTATCATGATCGCCATGATTCCGGCCCTGGGTGAAGAACTACTTTTCCGCGGACTCGTGCAAAAACTCTTCTCCGGATGGCTGAAGAGTCATCATGCAGGGGTATGGTTGACGTCGATACTTTTCAGTGCCATGCATATGCAGTTTTACGGATTTATACCAAGACTTTTACTCGGAGCGATGTTGGGTTATCTTCTGGTATGGAGTGGAAATTTATGGTGGCCCATTCTGGCGCATTTTGTAAACAATGCTGCGGCTGTAATTTTCTCCTACTTGTTTCAGAACAATCATATTGCATTGGATGCCGACAGCCTTGGTCTCAAACAAGGTCAGGAATACATGCTTATTGTCAGTTTAGCCGGAACAGCTGTTCTACTCTACCTTCTCTATAAAGACGGACAAAAAAAACGGTTGCTTGGCGATGATTGATTCTCTACCTTTGAGCCCCGAAATAGCCAAAAAAGCGGCTTTTATTAAACCGGAGAGGTGTCAGAGTGGCCGATCGTGCAAGCTTGGAAAGTTTGTGTACCGCAAGGTACCGCGGGTTCGAATCCCGCCCTCTCCGCAA
>CAZJDX010000081.1:622-1654 GCA_964544885.1 uncultured Flavobacteriales bacterium | reverse complement strand
TTGAAGTATCTTTCTCTGAATATTCAAAACCATGAAGAAACTCTACACACTCTCAACTCTGGCTGTCTGTCTTTTGATGGCCTCATGCACACGCGAATCCAATGAGACGACTTCCATTTCGGATGAATCGCTTATCAAAGTGGTGAAACAGTCCAACAACGAAGAGGCAGGCGCTACTGTTTTGCGAATGAAGAAGCAGGATTTCAGAATCAGGATGAATGACATTGCAAGAAACAGTATGGCAGGTCAGGGAGAAATGGCGGTTACTTACGCATCGAACTCTATGCTTGTCAAGGAATATCTGGATGAACAAGGCAGGGTAACCGGATATGATGTCATGTACAAAGCCCCTGCGGATCCGAATGCCCACGAAGGCTGGCTCTGGGCAAGTTATGACGCTGAAGGAAACTCAACCTATAGTGTGAATCTCAAAGGCAACAGCTGTAATTCCTGTCATGGTAAATCTTCCAATCTGGTATTGGAATTCTGATCCCGCTCCTTACGAATTGCAGGCCCGCATTTGGCGGGCTTTTTTATTATTGATTTCAAATGAAATTTTTAATTTTGATCATGGGCTTGGTTATTGAATCAGCCATGTTAAAGCATTGAAAAAATTTCTGGTCATATCAGCTTGCTTCATGGTGGCAACATTACTGGGTTCCTGTTCCTACGATCAGGGGGAGGAGTTAAGCATTAACGACAACACTCTTTTTGAAATGTCAGGCACGGTCAGTGGTTTTCAGTACTTTAAAAGAACTACCGATACACTGGTATCTGATGGAAGCAGTCCGCACGGCAGCTTTGTTAGAATCCGCTTCAATGAAACAGCCGCGAATGCGATGAACAGTGATCTGAGTGCACTCAATTCTGACCGCTTTCCGGATGGCTCTTTGGTTGTGAAGGAAATCTACGATGCTCCCGGTGCATCTCTAAAAGTTTACGCCGTCATGTTTAAATCCAGCATTGATCTGAATAGTGGTGGCGGATGGATTTGGGCTGAGTATGGTTCCGGCGGCGATGTGATCTACTCAG
>CAZJDX010000081.1:0-612 GCA_964544885.1 uncultured Flavobacteriales bacterium | reverse complement strand
TGATTTCGTAAGGACTTTTGCTTTACACTAATAAATTCTTCAAACTCCGTTTTAAAGAAATCGGCAAAAAAAAAGTCCGGTGAAGCCGGACTTTTTTATATCAAACCGAAAATCTTAATAAAATTTACCGCGGTTGTCTTCAATATTTGCCTTCTCTTTCAGGGCATTTACCACTTCATATTCGCTTCGGGAACTTCTCTGATCTTTCAATTGCTTAGTATTTGAACTGAAGTCCGTAGTGGCAGCAGGTTCAGTGAACGCATTTACATACACAACCGTAACACCCGTTTCACCACTGATCGGTTTGGACATTTTGCCCGCCTTCAATCCGAAGATTGCGCCAACAACTTTTACTTCGTTCCCCAGTCCTTGTACATACGGATTCTGGAAATTTACAGATTCCGCGGTAGCCGGTGTCACGTTTAGTTTTGCTGCGAGGTCATCAAAACCTGATGCTCCGGCTGCATTGATCTTTTCAATAAGTAAGGTGGCTTTCTTTTCCTTTCTTACTTCAGCAGTGACCTGCTCACGCACATTTTCGAGGGATAATGTTCCTTTGTCTTTGATGTCGCTGAGGTGGGCTACTACATATTTCTCACCAACAGAAAATGC
>CAZJDX010000080.1:0-1934 GCA_964544885.1 uncultured Flavobacteriales bacterium | reverse complement strand
CCCCTGCGGGGCTATTGGGATTTCGCCCCTACGGGGCTATTGGGATTTCGCCCCTACGAGGTTTGAGAGGTTTTCTTACCAGGATTTATATTACCTCATTAGCCAATTCCCATTCTCGGTAAACCAATTAATCTATATTGATTTTATATTTTCCTCTGAGAACATATTGGGAAGGTTTTTGAAAGCTTCAATTCTATTTTTATCTGGATTTACATATCAACACGTTTTGTTCCGGCATGTACCGGTTTTAGTTCCATGTAAGTGATCAATAAGTTTAATTTTCAGTTTCAGTGGGTTAAGATATGCTATTCAACAGGATCGATATCAGAATCCTAAAAAATTTGCCATATATTATGTTGATCATTTTGTGCTTTGGCGTTTTAATTTTTCGCATATCTGACTTACCATTTTGGACCTAACCAACTTAAGAATTTAAGAAAAACTGGAAGGGCAATACGGTCGGTTTCTGATCGACAAACAAGAGAAGGCGGTCACCTTCCTGTTTGAGATATTGATGGAAGAATAAATTTTGCCAGAAGTTATGAAACTATTTCATTCCACATAGCAAGAGAATTGCCGGAACAAAAAGAGTCCTGTTCTGTCTGTGATTTATACCTCTCACCAATCGCAGGATGTTGATAGCCGTCTGAGGTTTTAACGGAAAATTATTAATCTGTTTTATTCGGGATTCGATGTGGGTTTCAGGATCAGGAGGTATGTAAAAACTAAAAATTATTTTCATAATTGTAGCCGGATTAATGGTATTTTTGAGCTGGCCAATGCCGCTTTCACCCGAGGGTGAAGGATATGAAGAAAATCCCCATGAATTTCAAATACCTTGATGAACTGAATGAACCTCAGAAGGCTGCGGTACAGCATACCGAGGGTCCGGTGATGATCATTGCCGGTGCAGGTTCCGGAAAAACGCGGGTGCTGACCTATCGTATCGCCCATCTGTTACACTGCGGAGTTGACGCTTTTCAGATTCTTGCCCTCACATTTACCAACAAAGCCGCAAAGGAAATGAGGAGCCGCATCGAAAAGATTACCGGTCCGGAAGCGCGCAATCTCTGGATGGGTACTTTTCATGCTGTCTTTGCAAAAATCCTGCGAATCGAAGCTGAGAAAATGGGTTATCCGTCCAACTTCACCATTTACGATACGGATGATGCAAAAAGCCTGATGAAGGATATTCTCAGGGAAAATAACCTGGATGATAAGCTTTATAAACCTGAAACTATTCTTAACAGAATATCGGCCGCCAAGAATAATCTTTACTCCTGGGCGGAGTATCAAAAGAATGAAAGTTTCATGGCTGATGATGCAGCATCCGGTCGTCACAAAACAGGTTTACTCTATGAACTCTATGTAAAAAGATGCTTCAGAGCATCGGGAATGGATTTTGATGATTTGCTCTATAATACACACCAGCTGCTGACCAGGCATCCGGATGTGTTATACAAATACCAGCATAAATTCCGGTACATACTTGTCGATGAGTTTCAGGATACAAACTATGTTCAATACATGATCCTGAAAAAACTAGCTTCTGTCAACGAGAATATTTGTGTAGTTGGGGATGACGCGCAGTCAATCTATGCATTCAGGGGAGCGAATATTCAGAACATACTCTCATTCGAAAAAGATTATCCGGACCTGAGAGTATATAAGCTGGAACAGAATTACAGATCTTCCAGAAATATAGTTCAGGCGGCTAACAGCCTTATCAGTAAAAATAAACACCAGCTAAAAAAGGAAGTGTGGACCGCCAACGAGCTGGGCGAGAAGATCTCACTTCTTCGTGCTTTCAGCGACAATGAAGAAGGAATGCTGGTTGCCACTTCCATCTTTGAAACAAAAGTAAACAGGCAATGGCACAATAAGGATTTCGCCATTCTCTACAGGACCAATGCCCAGTCGCGCTCCATGGAAGA
>CAZJDX010000079.1:0-2065 GCA_964544885.1 uncultured Flavobacteriales bacterium | reverse complement strand
CTGGCATCACGTCTGACCGCACCACCTATACGGTTGGCCTTTGATCCGTTCCGGGAGATCCTCAGTGCGGCTTCAGCCTGATACTTCCATCGCTCGTCATGAAAGCCATACGCAAGGTATGTGTTCAGGTAGATCCTGTCGACCGGACTCCGGCCAATTCTGTATCCTGCTTTGATCCTTGAATGTTCAACATTATTATAACTGTAAAATGTATATACGTTTCCTATGGCGCCGGGCTTTTTCGGTATCCAGCCCGTAGTGATGGTGTTCACGGCGCTTTTCAAAGTTCTGAACTTCGGACTCTTCTCCAGTGTGTCGATCATTTGAAAGACAGATTTTTCCTGTTCATTCAGGCTGTCTACCCTTGTCCGCTGCCAGTATTCCTCCTCACGGACAGAAGAACTGTCGTGAAATTCAGTAAGGTCCATTCCCGAATAGAAGTGATCTTCTCTTGGCGCGTTGATCTTGTGATTCCTGAAGTAAGAAGTTTTTCTGCCGAAGAATCCGGTCAGTTCCTCCGAATTCTCAGCCACCGTAAAATCCGCTATTACCTGGCTCTTTGAGATCATGCTGTGGATACCGTCGGGCTTTAAATATTCCTGGCGTATCCAGTAATTTCGTACGAAGTTGACATTGGCTTCAATGCTGAAAGCCAGGTCGATTTTGACTACGGAATAACCGGAATCCTCGATGAACATTTCACCGGTGAATGCCAGATCCCGCTGAACTTTCGGTTTAAATTGTATGTGATAGCACCGGTCTTTCCCGATTTGCAAGCTGTCTATGAGATAAAATCTGTAATTGGACTTGTAATTATCGTTCAGCGGACTGGGAAAATTTTTGTCTAGGATGGTAACATGGTTCTCATAGATATCGGGATGCAGATACATGTCTTCTGCAAACCTGACGATCTTTGGTCCTTTTAAGCCTACAGACCTCCGGCCTTTCACGAATTCCTTTTTGATCTTTGGGGATTTTCGGTAGTATGTTTCCGAGAATGATTCGTTGAACAGGATCGGTAAATATGTGACGCCATCGGCTGTTGTATCCGTATTGTCAAAGATGAAGCCGAATGAGCGAAGAAAAATATTTTGTCGGATCTTCTCCGTAAAATGATTCAGGTCGAATTCAACCTTATGGTATGTTTCATATTCATAGGCATCCAGTTCCTCAGGGTCGTTGATGGATTTGTTGGCAATGACTTTTCTGAGAATTTCAAAGGCGGGATTCTCGCCCGGACGAATCACTACTTCACTGAGTTGGTATTCGTTCGGCCTGAGAAGTACCAGAATGGTTTGATCCGGGAGTGGGGAGAGGGCAACATGCTGCGTGATATAACCCATGGCCGATACAATAATCGTATCAGGCCGGCCGGTGGCCTGAAGCCTGAAATGACCAATGCTGTCAGCCGAAACACCGGTACTGGTTCCCTTCAGGAGGATATTCGCGTAAGGTACAGGTTCTTCATTGTGCTCATTGAGTACGCGTCCCTTAATGCGGGATACCTGGGCATCCGCAGCCTGCAGCGATAAAAACCCGGTGAAAATGATAAGGAGAAGAGTGCTTTTCACGCGACACGAAATTAATCATTTGCGGGTATTGATCTGATAAAGAATTTTCAGGTGTGTGCATGGTGGATTTTGTGGCAGGATTTTAACAGACCTGAGAATTATTTCTGCTTAACTTTGGGAAAAATTCCATTGCAGAACAAGCCAACACGACGCGCTTCAGTTTTTGCTCATCCGGCTTACGGATCCGGCTTCAAAGCCTGGTTTCATACCATACACATCAACAGGTATGCAGTGGATCCGGTGAAATTACCCAAAGTAATTCTGATCTCATTCACCGTATTGCTCTCTTCGCCATTCAGATGGTTTGAGAATTTCCGTTTCAGGAAAGTGATCCGTGAGCAGAAAGTCACAGCGCCGGTTTTCATCATCGGACACCCAAGAAGCGGCACTACTTTTCTGCATTACCTGATGAGCAAGGATGAGAGATTTGCCTATTGCACGACTTTGCAAGCGCTGATACCACACCTTTTTCTAAGCGCAGGGGCTTTGTTCCG
>CAZJDX010000078.1:0-2459 GCA_964544885.1 uncultured Flavobacteriales bacterium | reverse complement strand
AGTCTTGTATTCTGGTCTTTGTTGGCGTGAATCACACGAACCATTTCTTCACCGTACTTCCTGCTGAAGTACTTTGCCACATTGGTCGCGATCGCACGGGTCTTACAGAAGATAATGACTTTTCTGAATGCTTCATCCAGCAGCAGGTGTTCGAGCAGATTGATCTTCGTTCTCAGATTGGGAACATAATAAACACATTGGGAAACAGTCTTTGCGGTTTTTATTTCCGGCGAAATCCGGATCTCTGCAGGAGCAACAAGGAAATCTTCAGAAACTGATCTTACCTTTTCATTCCATGTCGCGGTGAAAAGAAGATTCTGTCTCTTGCGTGGAACCACTTCCAGGATACGGTTTATCTGCGGACGGAAGCCCATATCGAGCAGTCGTTCAGCTTCATCAAGCACAAGGATCTGCAATTTTTTGAATTGTAAATGTCCGGGTAAATAAAGGTCCATTAGCCTGCCCGGAGTCGCGATGAGAATATCAACACCTTTTTGCAGTTCCATGATCTGATTTTTTAATCCGACACCACCATACAACGGCACAATACGCAGATCTGTATATTTGGCGAGGATCCGGAGTTGTTCAGCAACCTGTAAGACCAGTTCCCTGGTCGGAACAACAATCAGCGCGCGGGCGTCTTCTCCCTGTGCATACTTGATCTTCATCAGCAAGGGAATACCATAGGCGGCTGTTTTGCCTGTTCCTGTCTGAGCTATTCCCAGAATATCATGGCCTCCGAGAATAAGGGGTATTGCCTTAGTCTGGATCCCGGTAGGCTCGGTAAAACCCGCTTCAGCGATGGCATTCAGCAATTGCTTATTGAGCTTAAAGGAAGAAAAGTCTCGCTCTTTCATCAGGCCTCAAAGTTATTTTCTTTAGCGGATACCTGACAGTTCTTTTCAAATGATTTGATACAGTGTCTGAAAGCATGCAAAAAATCTCCGGCCGGGGCTTCGGTCATGTTCCGTTCCCTTAAACGGTATCCTGAAAAAGGAACCATACCGGAAGGTTTTGAGTAAAAAAAATCCCCGTAAAAACGGGGATTAAATTATTCAACAGATGGGTGACTGAATATCAATATGCTCACCATATCCTGGCCCTGATCGAATCAGGACGGTACATTCCATCACCTTCATTCACATCAAAGGCTTTGTAGAATTCTTCCAGGTTGCTCAGAGGACCGTTCACCCTGTATTTTGCAGGTGAATGCGGATCGGTAATTATTCTCTGAGCAGCGGCTTCGGGACGGATATCACCCGCCCAAATTGTTGCAAAACCAAGGAAGAAACGCTGCTCGGGAGTAAGTCCGTCGATTTTTTTATTGCCTTTCCCTTGCGGCGTTCTCTTAAAGGCTTCATAAGCTATACTGACACCTCCCAGATCCGCAATATTTTCGCCCAGTGTGAGCCTGCCGTTTACATGGAGCGTATCGAGCACAGTATATGAATCAAACTGATCTATGATCGTTTTCGCGCGTTCAACAAACTTGGCTGAATCTTCCGGTAACCACCAGTTATTGAGGTTTCCATGGGCGTCATAATTCCTGCCCTGGTCGTCGAATCCATGTGTAATCTCATGCCCTATGACCGCACCAATCCCACCATAGTTAACGGCATCATCGGCATTGGCATCGAAGAATGGAGGCTGAAGAATACCTGCAGGGAAAACAATCTCATTGAGCAAAGGATGATAGTAGGCATTGACCGTTGGAGGCGTCATTTCCCATTTTGTACGATCAACAGGTTTACCAATCTGGCTTACCATATCCTGATAATTCCACTTTGTGGCGTTCATAAGATTGGTAAAAAAATTGTCTCTCGTAATTTCAAGCCCGGCGTAATCTTTGAATTTATCGGTATATCCGATTTTAGTTTTGATCGCGTTCAACTTCTCGGTAGCTTTTGCTTTGGTGACATCACTCATCCAGTCGAGCGTTTGTATTCTGTCCTTGTAGACAGCCATGAGATTGGCCACCAATTCATCCGCTTTTTTCTTGGCTTCAGGCGGGAAATACTTAGCGACATACAACTGACCCAGTGCATCTCCGATGTATCCGTCGGTAAAGCTTACCATTCTCTTCCAGCGCGGTTGAATCTGTTTCTGCCCATTGAGGAACTGGTTATTGAACTTGAAGTCCTGCATTACAAAATCATTGCTGAGAACATTCGCGGCAAGATTTAGCAAATGCCATTTAAGGTATATTTTCCAGTCGGCAAGTGAGGTTTGTTGAATCTGTGCGTTCAGTTCCTTTAAAAAATCCGGTTGACCGACAACGAGGTAATCGAACTTACCGGTAATTTCCATCCTTTCAAGCATCTTCGGCCAGGAGATGAGTGGAGTATGAGAACCCAGCTCATCCAACGTAAATTTATTGTAGGTCTTATAAGGGTCGCGAAGGTCTACGCGTGCCATGGATGCGCCGGCAAGACTCTTTTCAATTTTAAAAACGGTTTCGG
>CAZJDX010000077.1:0-2468 GCA_964544885.1 uncultured Flavobacteriales bacterium | reverse complement strand
TAGAGCGTTTGCATGGCATGCAAGAGGCCGTGGGTTCGAGTCCCACTATCTCCACTTTCTCAAGACCGGTTTCACCGGTCTTTTTTTATTGCCATAGATGCTCCGGATAAGACTGTTTTCACGTTTATATTTTTTATACTTGTATCCCTTAAAAAGTAAAGCTTATGAAGCACTCCAAACCAGGCCCTTTGCATTTCGCATCCGTTCTTTTCATCCTTGCATTGGTATTCATTTATTCATGCAGTAACAGGAATGAAAGCATTAATTCAGAAGTGCAGAAATATCTTGAAGAATACAATAATGAATACAAGAGATTGTATTCCGCTACGAGCGCAGGTCAATGGATGGTAAATACCAGAATTGTTGAAGGCGATACAATGAATGCCCATAATTCTGCCATTGCGGAAGAGGCTATGGCGAAATTTACCGGAAGCCTTCAGAATATTGAAAAGGCAAGAGAGTTTCTTAAACGGGAAAAAGAGCTCACTGCACTCCAGGTAAAACAATTGAAGAAAATACTCTACCTGGCTGCGGCTAATCCTGAATCAGAAGCAGAAAGTGTGAAAGAACTTATTAAGTCGGCAACGGCACAGACTGAAGCTCTGTATGGATACAAATTTACAAGTGGAGGTCAGGAACTCACCCCTAATGATATTGATTCATTGCTGGTAGCTTTGAATGATACAGCTGAAAGAAAGGCAGTCTGGGAGACAAGCAAGGAAGTTGGAAAGGTTTTAAAGCCAGGACTTGTCAAACTTCGTGATCTGAGAAATAAAGTTGTGCAGGGACTTGGCTATCCTGATTACTTCAACTTCCAGGTCTCTGATTACGGAATGAGCACGGATGAAATGATGAGCCTGCTGGCGAAGATCAATAAGGAACTGCATCCTTTATACAGAGAGTTGCACACGTATATGCGCTATGAACTGGCCCGGAAATATAAAGTGGATGAAGTACCTGATTATTTACCTGCCCATTGGCTGAGTAATCGCTGGGGACAGGACTGGAGTGAGATGATCAGTGTAGAGGGGCTGAATCTTGACAGCGCACTCAAACTGAAAGATGCCGAATGGCTGGCCCGGCAAGGCGAGAAATTTTATATGTCCATGGGTTTCCCGCAACTACCTGCCAACTTCTGGGCCAATTCAAGTTTATATCCGGTTCCTAAAGATGCCGGCTATAAAAAGAATACACATGCATCTGCATGGCATATGGATCTTGATACTTCAGTTCAGACACTGATGAGCATCACACCGACGGCATCATGGTACGAAACGGTTCACCACGAATATGGTCATATCTATTATTATATGGCCTATAGTAATCCGGATGTTCCATATCTGTTACGGGAAGGCGCAAACAGAGCCTATCACGAAGCCCTGGGCAGTCTGTTTGGATTGGCTGCCATGCAAAAACCATTTGCCGCCGGTCTTGGACTGGTAGACGCCAATACCAAGGTGGATGAAATGAAGCAATTGCTGAAAGATGCGCTTAACTATGTTGTATTCATACCCTGGAGTGCGGGAACAATGAGTGTTTTTGAAAAAGAACTCTATGCGGAGAATTTATCACCTGATCAATGGAATAAAAGATGGTGGGAGATCGTGAAGGAATACCAGGGCATTGTTCCTCCTGCTGAAAGAGGGGAGGAGTATTGTGATGCTGCTACCAAAACCCATATCAACGATGATGCTGCACAATATTATGATTATGCCTTGTCTTTTGTTTTGCTTTTCCAGTTTCACGACCATATATCCCGAAATATACTGAAGCAGGATGTGCATGCAACCAATTATTTCGGCAACCAGGAAATCGGAAAGTTCATCCTTGAGATCATGAAACCGGGGAGCAGTACGGACTGGCGTAAATTGCTGAAGGATAAGACCGGCGAAGAATTAAGCGCCCGGGCTATGCTGGAATACTTTGAGCCACTCATGGAATGGCTGAAAAAGGAGAATTCCGGGCGGAAATACACTTTGCCGGAGATGATTTGACTTATATTGATATACTTTATACCTTGCTAATTAATTAGTTAAGGCCCTTCAGCGATATAACATTTCGCTTGCGTCTGTGGCTGTGCTACCCTTCAGTCCTAACCTTATCAGTAACATGTTCAGGCTGTATTCTCTTGTTTTCTCAGGATGTCTATGCTTATTCGCGTTTTCATCCTGTCTGAAACCGCATGATCCTTCCGCCATTTCCAGCGAAGAAATTGCCATGATCGATTCCGAAAAAGCGGAGGAGTTCATCAGGACGGAGACTCCGGAAGAAAGCACAGCCGTTCAGACTATACCGGATGTTCCGTCTTATGAAATAAGAGTTTTCAGAAATATGCCTTCTGAAATGGGTTATGGTTATGATATTTTGCAGAATGGGAAGACATACATCCATCAGACTTCAGTACCGGCTATACAAGGAACGAAAGGATTCTCTGATATGTTGAAAGCCCGGAAAGCCGCGGAGTTCGT
>CAZJDX010000076.1:0-2491 GCA_964544885.1 uncultured Flavobacteriales bacterium | reverse complement strand
TTAAAAAATGGTATCTGTCATTCCTGGCCGGCAGATTGAAAAAGTACGAACTTGAAATACTGAGCAAAGTTGACGCAATCGTTCCGATTACAAGTATTGACGCGGCTGTTTTTAAATATTCAGGCTATACAGGGCCATTATTGAGTATACCTCTTGGAATTGACATGAAACAGTATCCACTCCAGGAATTCAATAGCGAGTTATCGCTTTTTCATCTCGGATCCATGGATTGGTTACCCAATCAGGAGGCCATACGCTGGTTCCTCTTTTCCTGCTGGCCTTCGGTACATAATAAATTTCCTGCATTGCGTCTTTATCTTGCCGGACGGGCTTTCCCTGCTGATCTGCTGGCCATGAGAATCCCGGGCGTTTCCATGGAAGGAAAAGTGGAGAACGCATCCGATTTCCTTTCGGGCAAACAGATCATGATCGTTCCCCTGCTCTCCGGAAGCGGAATGCGTGTGAAGATCATACAGGGTATGGCTTATGGAAAAACTATCATATCCACTTCTATTGGTGCAGAGGGAATTGGCGCTACTGACGGAGAAAATATATTGATCGCTGACAGTCCGGCGACTTTCCTGGAAAAGATCGGGTATTGCCTGAGTAATCCGGAAAAATGCAGACAAATAGGTATGAACGGAAGGCGCTTCGTGGGCGAAAATTATTCTAACGAAGTAATTGGAAATAAGCTGCATCAATTCTATTCCGAATTGTGCTACGAGAATGAGACCGCAGAGGTCTGAATAGTTTATTCTTTTTCTAGCTGAATGTTATGTCCCAGCTTGTCTCTCTTTGTTTTAAGATAGGATCTGTTATGCTGGTTTGATCCAACTTCAATTGGTACCACTTCGGTGATCTCAAGTCCGTAACCAACCAGTCCGGCTCTTTTCTTCGGGTTATTTGTCATGAGCCTCATTTTGCTTACTCCAAGATCCCTCAGAATCTGGGCACCAACACCATAATCTCTTTCATCACTTTCAAATCCGAGTTCCAGATTGGCCTCTACGGTATCCCTTCCTTGTTCCTGAAGTTTATAAGCTTTTAATTTATTCAGGAGGCCAATACCACGACCTTCCTGGTTCATATACACAATCACTCCTTTGCCGGCCTTTTCAATCATCTCCATGGAGGCATGCAATTGCGGACCACAATCACAACGACATGAGCCGAAAATATCGCCTGTCAGACAGGAAGAATGAACGCGAACAAGTACAGGCTCGTCGCTTTTCCAGGAGCCTTTTACCAAAGCCAGATGCTCCTGTCCGCTAGTAACCTGTTTGTAGGCATGCAAGTCAAAATCGCCATAGCTGGTTGGTAATTTAACGGACACTTCGCGTTCTATCAGGCTTTCCTTTTTAAGCCTATAGGCGATAAGATCTTCTATACTTATAATCTTCAGGTTGAATTTCCCTGCGATCCTGATCAGGTCAGGTAACCTGGCCATGCTCCCGTCCTCATTCATAATTTCTACCAGGGCACCTGCGGGCCTGAAGCCGGCAAGCCTTGCCAGATCAATAGTTGCTTCGGTATGACCGGTTCTCCTGAGTACGCCCCCCTTCTTTGCCATGAGCGGAAAGATATGTCCGGGTCTTCCCAGATCCTCTTTCCGTGTACCGGGATCAATGAGCGCCTTGACTGTCTTTGACCGGTCGCTTGCGGAAATACCAGTACTTGTCCCGGATCCCAGAAGATCGACTGATACGGTAAATTGTGTTTCATGTGAGGAAGTGTTCTTTTGAACCATGAGGTTGAGGTCAAGTTCATGGCACCGTTCCTCGGTAAGTGCCACACATATCAGTCCTCTTCCATGCGTAGCCATGAAATTGATCACTTCCGGAGTAACCATCTCAGCTGGCAGAATGAAATCCCCTTCATTTTCCCGATTTGCATCATCAACGACAATTATAACCCTGCCATTACGCAAATCTGAAAGTGCCTCTTCAATCGTATTTAACTGAAACATAAAAAGATTTTGGATGTGCAAAGTTAGCAAAGTTCCATGGATTCGGATTTTCCTCTCCTACCGGTGATTTTAATCATAATAACATTCTTGATTACAGGCTGGAAAGGGTTAAAATCCTGAATTTTTCAGGCAATCATGCATAAATAAAGCCTCTGATAAATATCCTTCCGGCAGTTTAAGGAATTCCTTACAGGTGTAAGCTGGTTGTAAGGAGTCATCACACAGGCTTGTAAACCGGATGTATCATTGTATTATAAACCTAGACAAAAGCGTATGGTTTACCGGTAACCCCGTAAGGTTACTCTCAAACGCTGCACAGCCCCGTAAGGCTCGGCAGCGTTTGTTTTTTTGGCTGAAAGCCGGCAATCTGCGGCCCAGTCAGGAGAATCTCCGGAAGGTATGTAAGATTGCGCCGGAAAATTTCTACCCTCAGGTTTCAGTTTTTGTATTCTTGTTCTACAGAAACACAAACAAATCGTAACGCTTATGATTGAACACGGTGAGTACCGGATGGTCACTCACAAA
>CAZJDX010000075.1:0-2502 GCA_964544885.1 uncultured Flavobacteriales bacterium | reverse complement strand
CAATCCATACCCCAACCTGGTACAGTCTGAATGATAATTTCAGCAGTGAATTCCAGTCGCGATTCGACAGCGGCTCAACATACCGTGAAGAATCCCTTGGTGAATTTGATTATGAACTGACTACTCCTTTTAAAGCCACAGGTAGCATTGCTTTCATTTTCGGAAAACACGGTCTTCTGAGCGCTGATTACGAATTTGCCGACATAAGCTCAGCGCGTTTCGATTCAGAGCTGAGCGGTTTTACGGAAACCAACTCTCTAATCAGCAAAAAATACAGGGAGAGCGGAATGTTACGAATAGGTACAGAATGGAGATTTGCCAACCTGAGTCTGAGAGGAGGCGCTGCCTTTATTTCCACTCCAATGAATTCAGCCTATGCAGTCAGCGGCAATGATTTTTCGGCCGTGAATTACAGCGGCGGAATTGGCATAAGAGACAATCATACTTTCCTGGATTTTGCCTATGTCTACAATCAGAGTGAAGAATATCTCCAGCCCTATTCTTTGGCAAATGAAGTAGTACCCGGAGTACGAACCAAAGTAAGTTCACATAATTTCATGGTGACCTTTGGTGTCAAATTCTAAATCAGCACTCAGCGTCCTTTACCCTTCTCCATATCTGCGATCCTGTCCAGGCCGGCCTGAGCCTTTTGGTCTATGCTGTTCTGATAATCATGGCCCCGCAATTCCAGGCATTGTTTGTAATAGGAAGCGGCGCGACCCAGATCGCCTTCCTGTTCAAACAGAATTCCCAGGAGCAAGGCGCTGTTAGCAGCAAAATAATACTTCGATGAAGCTCCATTCTTCAACGTTTGAGAGTAATAGTGAATGGCTTTTTCTCTTTGTTCGAGTTTCTCCATTATCCTTCCGAGTCTGTAAGTCATCTCAAGCTTATCCCTGTATCTCGGGAATGAGTCAACCGGCTTACCGGCAATTTCAGACCATGATTCTTTGTAATATCCGCCATCGAAGAGCAGGCGTGCACGAAGGAGAATGACATTAGGTATTTCCCCGGTACTTGCTTCCTTAAATGCTTCTTTATCTTCGTCTGCCTGAGTGTTTCCGCTCTCAAGGCACAGCTTCATGAAAGAATGGTAGGCCGGAATATCAGCATTGAGAAGTTTTACCCAGGCAAGTTTTTGATAATTGGATTTTCTATGGTTCATCCCGCCGAAATTATCGATGAAGTACCTGAATTCTTTCTCCGCCTGCGGATCCAGTTTTCGCAGCATGGAAATTCCCTTCTTGTAGTTAATATAATAGAAGGGAAATGTTCCCTTGTCGCTTTCTTTTGACTCCAGTATTTCAATCGCTTCATCATTCCGGCCCCATTTCATGGCCGTATTGGCATAGCAGTACCGGATAAGAGGATTAGCTTCAGTATATGATTTCATCAGTGTCAACAACTCTTCGCCTTCAGCCTTGTCGCCGGAAAAGGTATTATGAATATTACTCAGATAAAACAGCAGTTCCGCCTGATAGCCTTTATAAATACCATTTCCTTCAATCAGATGAAACAGGGACTTCAATTCCGATGTACCTCCGCTCACTGTACCCTTCATTCCTACAAGATCCGTAATCCATCTGTATTCTCTGGGAACAGAACCAACAAGCGTGTGTATGAATCCGCTGAGTTTTTTATTCATCAAAAAGGTGGGATAAATCTTCTGGTTCTTTTCAATCAGTTTATACGCCTTTCTGATTTCTGTTGCGGCTGAAATATTTTCCTGGAATTTGATCTTGAGCATGGCATCCTGCAAAGTCATTTCGGCGATCGAATAAAGATGATACGCGGAAGCGCCTTCATTACTGAACTTTGTGAGCTGATCGACCCGCGCAGCGCTGTTCTTCTTGAAATTCCGGAAATGCTCTTCTTCTTCCGTAATAAATGCAATAAGGAAATCTATGTAATTCTCAAACAGAATGCTGAGCAAATTCCCCGGATGATTCTTTCTCTCCTTATTCAGAATGTCCTTCCCTTCCTGAAGTCTGAGGCCGATGATCTTTTCGTGTGCCAGTCTGAGTTCCGGATTGAAATCGTAGTAAGCTGATGCCTGCAAAGTGGCAAGTAAAAGAATTATAAGCAGGGCGAAACCATATCTCATTCTCCTAAAATAAAAAAGGGATCTTCCTGAAAAAGATCCCTTGAAAATATTTATACAAGGATGTTGTTTGCAGATACCGGGTATAAATTACTCGGCAGGGATTTCGTCGGCGATGGTAGGATCGACCAGAATTCTTCCGCAATGTTCACATACAATAACTTTCTTATGCTGACGGATGTCGAGTTGCCGTTGTGGAGGGATCTTGTTAAAGCAACCTCCGCAGGCATCACGCTGAATGGCGACCACACCCAAACCGTTTCTCGCATTGGTACGTACACGTGTGTAGGCGGAGAGCAGACGCTGATCCACGATTGTGCGTGCCTTTTCGGAGATTTTATGAAGCTGTTCTTCTTCCTTCCTGGTTTCCTCTATGATGCTTTCCAGTTCGGTCTTTTTCA
>CAZJDX010000074.1:0-3109 GCA_964544885.1 uncultured Flavobacteriales bacterium | reverse complement strand
TACACTCTCTAGAATACATGATTAATAATCGACCAGTTAGAAAATTCAAATATCAAACCCCTAACAAAGTCTTCTCAAGAAAAATTGCACTTATTACTTGAACTTACAAAGTTTGGAATTACCAGTCTTAATAATTTCTGATCGCATTCCAATCACCAGTCTTATAATTCCTGCTATTTTCGAATCCCAATGTTAAAATTTTGACAAGTATATTATTTATTTATAGGTTTGAAATTCTTAACATTCAATCTCATGAAAATCGTAAAATCCGTTCTACTGTTCCTGCTGGTCATTATCGCGCTCATCCTGCTTACGGCTCTCTTCGTAAAGAAAGATTATGCTGTCGAGCGCGAGATACTCATCGAAAAACCAAGACAGGAAGTATTTGATTATGTCAGGTTTCTGAAGAACCAGGATTATTACAGTAAATGGGCATCCATGGATCCAGCCATGAAAAAAACCTACAGGGGTACTGATGGTACCGTCGGTTTCGTTTCCGCTTGGGAAAGTACCAATGACGAAGTTGGTACGGGCGAGCAGGAGATTAAGTCTATTATAGAAGGAGAACGCATTGACTTCGAACTGCGCTTCATTAAACCTTTTGAAGCCACCGAACCGGCATACATGATCACGGAGTCGGTTTCCGATACGCAGACCAAAGTGAAGTGGGGTTTCAGCGGACACATGAAATATCCCATGAATATCTGGATGCTTTTTCTTGACTTTGAAGAGATGATCGGAGGTGATCTTCAGACCGGACTTGATAATCTGAAGAAGGTACTTGAACAAAGCGGATCTTAACCGGAGGTACCATACAAGCCAGCATTGGATCCGGACGAGTATTTGCAAGTACATTTATCCACCGTTTTTTATTCAAATCAATAATCATGAATACAGTAAACGTTTACCTTATTTTTAACGGCAATTGTGCCGAAGCCTTTAACTACTACAAATCCGTCTTTGGCGGCGACTTCGCCTACATAGGCACCTTTGGCGAGATGCCGCCACAGGAAGGAAAGAAAATGAGTGAGCAGGATAAGAAACGGATTATGCATGTAACCCTGCCTGTTTCAAAGGACACCTGTCTGATGGGAAGCGACTCTACCGCCGAATCGGGGGATGTGGTTTTTGGTAATAATTTTTCAGTCTCAGTCAATGCTTCCGATAAAATGGAAGCCGACCGCTTATTCGCTCAACTTTCGGCCGGAGGAGCGGTCATCATGCCCATGAATAATACTTTCTGGGGTGCATATTTCGGAATGTGTACCGATAAATTCGGCATCAACTGGATGGTGAATTTTGATACCAAACCGCAGCAGTAATTGTTTTCAGACAGCGGATTACTCTCGTGGTTCATATCTTGTTTTGAATCAATAATTTGATTCCGTCTATTGGAACCAGATTTTTCTGCATGTGCTGGCGCGGGTATCCTTGTCATGCTGACATTTAATCCAAGCATGTCTTGCTTTGTATGGACAGACAGGATAGGATTTCAATACTTTTTCTTTTTTGTATACACTGCTTCAGTGTTCTTCTTCAGGGCAATGGAGAGAGTCAAAAGAGTCCCGGTTCCGTCTTTCCCCAGCTGAAACATTAGGGCTGCCAGGAAATCTTGCGATGATCATTACAGAAATTCCCGGACAGAATGAGACCTCAAGCTTCGCTAAACCGCCTCTCCGTACTATTTTCCCGGATTGGCCATTTCAAATTTTCCCGAAATCTTGCACAGGCATTCATTTAAAACCCTAAATCCATAAGTACTATTGCCCTCGCGTAAACGGGAAGCAGGGCGGGAGACAGAGGTAATGCTTGCATAAAGATTAGCCCTCAGCGGGTGAAAATCAGCTGTGTTCATCAGGACAATTCTTCGGGCTTCATACAACGAATTCATATAACCATCAACCATATTTAAACCACAAAAAAACAAAAGCCACATGGTCAACAAACATCCTTCATCCGGAATTTTCTTGCTCTCAGCATTGGTGTTAATTTTTGCTTCACTCTTTATTACTTCCTGTTCAAAGGAAGAATTCGACATTGAGCCTGCCGTTACTCCTGAAATTGCCGGCACTGAAGCAGCACGTGCTGTGGCCGCCGCTACCGACCTGTTCGGCTTTTATGCGCATCCGGATTACCTTAAAGTGGGAGATGCTGCCAGCGAAGACAAGTTCCTGAATTATTTAAAGGGCAAGGGCGGCAACATGATCAATGGTTATCTGCGTGGTTCCATGAATACCTCTTCAGCCAGAACTAAGTTCGCCGCCTTCTGCCGTAAAGCGGTGAATAATTATGGGATCAGATTAATTACCTGCGATGTAAGGGAAACTTCCGAACTGGCCAACTGGGTCGCTTTTTATAATTCATATCCGGATTTGCGTAAAGTCGTAGCGCCTCTCACTGAAAAGGAACCCTGGGTTACCCGCGATTATACCGGATGCTTCGAGTTGTTGCGTAAGACCAGGGCGATGTGCAATCAGTATGGCGCTAAGTTTTACTTCTATACGGGATGGATGGGTAAATATTATTCCAACCCTCAGGCGGCTGTTGATTCCATGGTTTATTACTGCGATGGTATATTTTTATCAAATTATGTGTCCCTTTCAGATTATTTATCCACGGCAAGTGGTTATGGCAAATGGGATAACAGGATGAAGTACAGACTTGATCAGGGTTCTTCTTCCTACGGAGGTATTACCAAGGCGGCAAAGAAATTCAATAAGCTGGATTATCCGATATTCGAATTGCAGTCTCTGGAGCCTTCCCGCTTACTTGATTTGTATGCTGTCAGCGGTCATAACCGTTCGTTTTTTGGATCCACTTATAGTAGCGCCAAGACTTTGTATAGTCAATCAAATTCGGATGTGTTAAAATATACTGAGCTTGTCGGGAAGAGTTTATACTATCACAAGTATGTATTGCAGGCGAAGCCGAATTAATTTTGCAGACTGATTGCCGGTCGGGCTTTATTCTGTTTGTATAAGGCTGGATTTAGTGGAAAAACATGTCAATGGAATGCATAAAAAAGGGAAGTCAATTGACTTCCCTTTTGTGTTGGCGGTCCGGACGGGACCAATACCTACTGGATATACAAAGATTTACGGGCATTTAG
>CAZJDX010000073.1:0-3260 GCA_964544885.1 uncultured Flavobacteriales bacterium | reverse complement strand
ACGCGTGCCATGGATGCGCCGGCAAGACTCTTTTCAATTTTAAAAACGGTTTCGGCGTACTTTTTAGCGGAGGCTGCATCCAAGCCGTAGAGTTCAAACATCTTTATGATATGCTTTTGAAACTCATCACGAATTTCCGCTGATCGCTGATCATTTTTAAGATAATAGTCCCTGTCAGGCAGAGAAATTCCTCCCTGATACAACTGTGGCACAATAACCTCGCTGTTCTTTGGATCCTGTCCGGCATAGAACCCGAACATAGGATTCGCACCCCACATCTGCATTCTGGAAACGAAGTTCATCACTTCATCCATATTGCTCAGTTTATCGATAGCTTCCATATCCGCTTTAATCGGACCAGCACCGGCAGCTTCTATACCAGCGGTATCCATTGCGCTGTACCAGAAATCACCCACAAGTTGCTCCGGACTACCTTTAGTCGTTCCGCTCAATTTGGAAGCAGCTTCCGCAATTTCATGAAGATGTTTCTTATTATTCTCTGCCAATTCGTTGAAGGAGCCCCATCGAACCTGATCTTCAGGAATGGGATTAGCCTTTGTCCAACCGCCAGTGGCATGATGAAAAAAGTCATGGTCGGGAAGGACTGTACTATCCAGGTTGGAAAGATTGATGCCGACTCCTTTAGTTGCTTCACTGCGCTGGCAGGCATACTGAACTGTGACTGTTGCAGCCGCAAGCAGCAGCAGCAATTTTACCGGTTTTCTCATTTAGATTAATTTTGATTTGCGAAAATACAATTTTTCCAAGCCCCGGAAAGGAGATTAACCTTTCATTAACAGATGAATTCTCTGCATAGCTCAGGGATCTTAGGGCAAGTACAGATCCGTCTGCATAAAACCAATCTGTATCAGTAGAAAATTTTGACCGGATATTCTCAATAAAAATTTGCCTTTTTGCTTAATTCTATTGGAAATTAATATAGATTTGTGAGATGGGATTACTGAAAGTAACTGTCCTTTTTCTGGTAATGGTTCTGCTGGCAGGATGTGAGAACGACCTGAGCAAAGTTCAATTTTATGCCAAGGCCGAAAACAGCCCTGTAGAAACTGCTAAAAATATCAAGATCATTTACAGTGATTCGGCAAGGGTTCAGGTTGAAGTACGGGCACCCCAACTTGACAGGTATGAAACCGAAAATCCTTACTTTGAAATGAGTAAAGGTTTACAGGCTACATTTTTTGATGATGAGCTCAATGTCAAAAGCAGGATGGACGCCGATTATGGGGTCAGGTATGAGAAAGAAATGAAAATGGAAGCCCGAAAAAACGTAGTGGTGGTAAATGAGCGGGGTGAACAACTGAATACCGAACATCTGGTATGGGATGAGAAGCAGGCAAAACTCACCAGTGATGAATTCGTAAAGATTACAACCAGGGACGAGATCATTTACGGTAATGGCTTTGAAGCCAACCAGGATTTTTCGAAATACAAAATTTTCAATATCAAGGGTATCATTTCGATCAATAATCCAAAACATGATAAGGATTCTTGAAATAGCCTGGTTGATCATAGCAATAGGTACGGCTATTATCGCCGTCTATCAGTTCATAACCGAAGGCTGGCAGAGCGCGATATGGATGCTTATGGTTACGCTGGTTTCCATGGTCATGTACACCATCCGTCATCGTCAGCGGATACGATTTGAAAAACATGATCGTGACGAGGCCAACTATCACTGAAGCGTACAAGTCATATCAATGAGGCAAGAGGATTGATATGAAATTTCAGTTTCACGGTTTTCACCTGACAAACACCCATTGATTTCAAATTTTCTATCTTCGTAAAAACTTTCCGAATACATGTCCTTTTGGACGATCATTATTCTGACACTTCTTTTTTCCGCTTTTGCATCAGGCTGTGAAATCGCTTTCATTTCACTGAACAAACTCCGGATGGAGCTTGATCGCAGCCAGGGAAGTATTCCGGCCCGCATCATCTGGACATTTATTAAATCACCGTCCCGCTTCATCGCAACCATGTTGGTTGCCAATAATATTGCCCTGGTCATCTATGGAACCGTAATGGCTGAGGATATTCTCAATCCGGATCTGTTACGCTCCATCTTACCTGATTATATTGATTCAGAAGGAAGCATACTTCTAGCACAGACTATTCTGAGTACTATCATCATCCTTGTATTCGCGGAGTTCCTCCCGAAAGCGATCTTCAGAATAAATCCGAACGGAATCCTGAAATTTCTTGCCTTGCCTCTGCAACTCGTGTATTTTCTTTTAAAACCTATCGTGTGGATAGTATTAGGGATAGGACGATTCATTCTGCGGCATATATTCCGTATCGAGATCATTGAAGAAAAGCCTGTATTCGGTAAGGTAGACCTTGACTTTTATATCCGTGACCTGACAAGCAAAAACAGTCAGGTTGAGGAAATGGATGCCGAAATCAGAATTTTTCAGAACGCACTTGACTTCAAAGATGTCAAGGTTCGTGAATGCATGGTTCCGCGTAAAGAGATCATCGCCATTGAAGCTGATGAAAGTATTGACTCTCTCAGAAAGCTGTTCATTGAAACAGAGCTGAGTCGGATTATGGTCTATCGTGAGAACATTGATAACATCATCGGTTTTGTTCACAGCACTGAAATGTTCAAGAGACCCGAAGAGATAAAACAGATCCTTCTTCCTGTCAGTATTGTTCCTGAGGTGATGGCAGCGGATGAACTTCTCAAACAATTCACCAATCAGCATCGAAGTGTGGCGATCGTCGTTGATGAGTTTGGTGGTACGGCCGGACTCATCACTCTTGAAGATCTTATGGAAGAGATCTTCGGTGAGATACAGGATGAACATGATGTTCCTGCAGGAACAGAAAAAAAGATTGCTGAGGATGAATATAT
The DNA here is from genome assembly GCA_964544885.1 of uncultured Flavobacteriales bacterium. Lineage (GTDB taxonomy): Bacteria > Bacteroidota > Bacteroidia > AKYH767-A > 2013-40CM-41-45 > QQVM01. The sequence goes on along the minus strand of CAZJDX010000073.1, from coordinate 385 downwards.
TTTTTCAGGACGACTGGAGATTGATTACCTTAATAAAAAGTACGATCTCGATTTACCGGTGCACGAAGAATATGAAACGCTGGGAGGCTTCATACTTCACCAGCACGAAAACATTCCTGAAACGGGGGAAGAGATCATGATTCCTCCATACGCAATTACTGCCGTGAGAATGAAAAACAATAAAATAGAACAGGTGCGGCTGAAAATTGTAAGAGACTAAAGACTTCCTCTTTCATTTCATTTCAATTCTGCCGGTAATGACATTATTTTTTTAGGATTAAGTATTTAGTTCCACAAAAGCAATCAAAGGCGGATAATGGCCATGATAATACAGAATAGATTTTCCTCATTTTCTTTCTTTTCCCTTGATGGAAAAGAAAGAAAC
>CAZJDX010000072.1:0-3701 GCA_964544885.1 uncultured Flavobacteriales bacterium | reverse complement strand
TACAGCGCGATTGCAAGAAATTTCCCCAACGGCATTATCTGTGTGATCAATAAAAATCTTGAAATCGTCTTTATTGACGGAAAGGAGCTGGAAGTTTTTGATCTCAAGCCTGATGAACTTACCGGAAAGCCGGTGCAGTCGCTGCTGCCGGGTACAGAAGCCAGGTCGGTTTCGGATCATCTGGTCAAGGTTTTCAACTGGGAGAGTCTTTCCTTTGAGTTGCAACTGATGAACAAACACTACAATCTTTTTGCCGTACCTCTACCGGATATGAAAGGCTATGTGAAAGACATTCTGTTGGTTATTCAAAACGTGACGGAACAAAAGAAAGCGGCGAACGAGATACTTTCCGCCCTTGAAAAAGAAAAGACCCTGAATGAACTCAAATCAAAATTTGTGTCCATTGCCTCGCATGAATTCAGGACTCCCTTGAGTACGATACTTTCCTCGGTCACGCTGATCAGCAAATATCAGAATCCGGAAGATGCGGATAAACGAGACAAGCACATTGAACGAATTAAAAATTCGGTAAAAAACCTGACAGAAATCCTGAATGATTTCCTGAGCCTGGAAAAACTGGAAGCCGGAAAAATTGAAGCACACCCGGGTAATTTTGATCTGGTGCAATTCTCCGAAGAATTACGCGAAGAACTGCAGGCGCTTTCGAAAAAAGGACAGAAGATCCAGTATAAACATGAGGGAACAGGCAGGGAAGCATATCTTGACAAACAACTACTCCGGCACATTTGTATGAACCTGCTTAATAACGCTATCAAGTATTCTCCTGAGGATAGCACCATAGACTTCATGACCAGGGTCAACGGGAACATCGAAGTGATCGTCAGGGACAGGGGAATGGGCATCCCTGCGGAAGATCAGGAACATCTATTTGAGCGGTTTTTCAGAGCGGCTAACGTAACCGCTATCCAGGGAACCGGCCTTGGTCTGAATATTGTGCGACGCTATGTGCAAATATTGAATGGAAATATTAATTTTGAAAGCAGGGTAAACGAAGGAAGCACGTTTACGATCAGATTCCCCAAAGCAGAAAATAAGCTATGAAAAAAATCCTGTTGATCGAAGATAATGATGAGATGCGCGACAACACATCCGAGATTCTCGGGCTCGCTAATTATCAGGTGATTACGGCGAACAATGGTCGCACCGGTGTGGAGAAGGCCGTAAAGGAAGTCCCGGACATTATCATCTGCGATATCATGATGCCCGATCTGGACGGTTACGGAGTGCTGTATCTGCTGAGTAAAAATGTAAGTACGGCCGGAATACCCTTTATTTTTCTGACGGCAAAGGCTGAAAAAGCGGATATCCGGAAAGGAATGGGTATGGGTGCTGACGACTATCTCACCAAACCTTTTGAAGAGATGGAATTGCTGAACGCGATCGAAGCCAGACTCAGGAAGAACGAGGTCTTTAAAAAAGAATTTTCAAAAAACCTTGACGGGTTGAACGAATTCCTGTCAAAAGCACAGGGTCTTGAAGAACTGAACAAGCTGAGTGAAGACAGAAAAGTACATCATTTCAAGAAGAAGGAAATGCTGTATATGGAAGGGGATGAACCTAACGGGATCCTCTTCATCAATAAGGGAAAGGTGAAAACCTTTAAAACCAATGAAAGCGGGAAAGAGTTCATTACTGCCATACATCTTTCTGGCGACTTTATTGGCTTTATAGATCTGATAGAAAATTCCGAATACAGGGAATCGGCTGAAGCGATGGAAGATGTTGAAGTGAGCATAATTCCGAAACAGGATTTCTTCGCCTTGCTTTACTCAAACCGGGATGTCGCGGCAAAATTCATCAAAATGCTCTCGAATAATTTACAGGAGAGTGAAGAAAAGCTGATCAACCTGGCCTATAACTCAGTGCGTAAACGTGTAGCAGACGCCCTCCTTGCATTACACCATCGTTACAGCGAGACAGGTGATCAGAACTCCGTATTCTCCGTCTCGCGGGAAGACCTGGCAAGCATGGTTGGAACAGCCACGGAATCTGTCATCAGGACCTTATCCGACTTTAAAGAAGAAAAACTGATTGACATTAAAGAAAAGAATATTCATATCCTTGAATCCGACAAACTGAAAAGGATGAAGAACTGAATACCGGATTATTTAAACATACAAATTGGACCGGATTAAAAACCAGGAAATCTTCCAGGCTAATGACCCGGTCCGGCAGTGAAATTTATTCTATGGACGTCGTCATTACCGAACTATCATGGCCTATCAACATCATTTTGGGCATTATGGCGAACCAGCGGTTCAATATTTTTCAAATCCTTATGTTGACTACCAAGGGCAATGGACCACAGGTACTAATCCCTATGAAAATAATGCTTCGAAATTGTATACTAATATGCAATAAGTACAAGATTACCGGTCGATTAATTTGGGAGGATTAAAAGCAGATGTTACCATTCAACCACATATACCATGTGAAGAACAATTGTATGCAGAAACTGATATTGTCTGTGGTGGTGTAAGTCCGTATACCTATCAGTGGTACAAAAGTTCAAATGGAATAACTTTTATACCTATCAGTGGAGAGACAAATAGCACTTTGGCTTATACAATAAACCCTCAAAACTTAATACCCCGCGCTTGGTTTTTTAATTGCGAAATTACGGATGGTGGAAACAATACTATTACAGTTCATACTTGCATCCCTGTAAAACCGTGTCCAACAAACTTCTTGAGGAGGAAGAATATTACTTCGTTTTCAAGACCTGGTTCAGAAACGAAAGTATCAATTTCACCTAATCCTGCTTCCGATAATTTATTAATTAGCATTGAGTCGCAATTGACTTTGCCTTTCAAAATCGAAATCTATGATACGTTTGGAAAATGTATATTTAAGAAAGAAAACACCACTATGAATAGTGATTTACATTTGGAAAAATTAGACATTCAGAACCTCAGTTCAGGAATGTACGTCTTCAAATACACAAATTCAATAGATTCCAAAGTATTGCCTATCACTATTAACCATTGAACTTGATGAAAATATTCCGAATATTTTGCTTCATACTTTTTTTTATTCACTCGTGTACAAAAAATAAGTATGAAGCAAAATTTATTCCGGCTGAATCAGATTATTATGCCCAAGTCAGCATTAACGGGACAAGTGTAAGGAATTGGATCAGGACATCAGCAGTAAGACTTAATAGCGATTCACTTTTGGTATTTAACATGTCGTTCTCCAGTTATGATTATGACCGAGGAGTGTTTCACAACATAAGTTTTTTAAATATTCCTAGATCATCTGGAAATTTTACTTTGCAGGGCAATATTACACGGACCAACTATTGTGATTTTGTAGAACTGTGTTGTGAAGCCATGCCAGATCAAATTAATTTTCGGTATGTTATTTTTGAACCAGATTCCTTTTCAAATCAAATTATTTTAAATGTAGATACAAGTACTTCTCTTGTATTCGGGCACTTTCAGGCAACGCTGATTAATGCAGTGTATCCATTTAATTTGCTTTATCTTGATTGTGATTCATTCTCTGTTCACCTTGAACAATAAGGAAGATTTTGGTTTACTACACTATTTTTTATTGGTTCAAATTAATAATGCATTTGGTATTTTTAAACTTGCTCTTCAATTAGGCAGCTGCAATTGATTATCCCGGATAGTTCATTAGAACTTACGATCCATCGACAGCTAGCTTATCCAAGTTGA
>CAZJDX010000071.1:0-3705 GCA_964544885.1 uncultured Flavobacteriales bacterium | reverse complement strand
CAGGAAAATCATGAAAAGAAGCCTGTGGCTCATTGCAAACTGAATAAGGTTTGTTTGCAAAAGTATAAAAAAATGCCCCTGATGAGAGGGGCATTTCAATGTTATTGTAAGACCAATCGTTCGGAATGTATGCCTTTTGGCGTCATGATCTGCAGGAAATAAATACCCTTCTTCATTCCTAAAGTCAGGGTATCTATCACACGTTCGTGTTTACCGGCTTCCTGATGCAGTGATTGCCCGTAAACAAGACGGCCGGTTATGTCGCTAAGAGTTAAACCGATCTCACCCGCATTGTTAAGAACATAAGATACCGTAAATAATTCTTTGGATGGATTCGGGAAGACTTTCAGGCTGGCGAGTTCAGGCTGATCCATTATACCGGTCGATATGGGAAGGATGGTAACGGTATCAATAGTGACGGTTGGTCCGCAGGTATTAAAGGCGATGAGAGTGACGATGTAGTCACCAGGGCCCGGGAAAGTATGTGGGAGTAATATGTTGTTGGTACTCTCCTGAGGTGAACCATCGCCCCAGTTCCACACGAGCGAATCCGCACCCACCGCATTAGCCACCATGTTCGCTGTATTTCCATTGACGGTATACAGAAACCCGGGCGGTAAAAAACTACCCGCACTCTGCTGAGTAAGCGTAATGGGAACGGCCACCCAGTTATTATCTTCATTCAGTTCCAGCATATTGTTCTGAGGATCTGTAATGGATACGATATAATAATCGCCATTACAGGTATTGGGTGGGAGGATGATACCCATACCATTTAATCCGGAAGAGTAGATATCCAGGTTGCCCACGTAAATTCCCTGATCCCTGCTGCAGCCGCTGACCGTACCGAAATCAGAATTGGGAATGTCCGCTTTGCTCAGGACGTTGCCTAAAGTATCCACGCAATAACCCGGATCGGAATCACAGTCACCCAGGTTAACAAGACAAAAACTCACCTTGGTACCCTCACCGATCACCGGCCAGTTACGGGCATCCGGATCCGCCGTAGCTCTTCTGAGAGTAAATTCAGCCCAGTTGTCGACATGGACATGACCATGAGTTGGATGATAACTCATGGTACCGGCAGGGCGGTCATAATGCGTCATGGTATTGTTATCGCGTTGATAGACTCTTTGTGTGATCAGCTCCCTGGGATCTGAACCATCCGGACAAATATTGGTTGAACAAGCCACCTGTACCGTATCACAGTAACAGTCTCCCGTTCCATGAATTTCAAGTGGCCCGTATCCGATGTTTGGCGTGGCATTGGCCAGGGTGATGTTTCCCGGATATTCCGTGTGGTCATTTTGAATACAGAGCGCCGAAGCGGTCATATCCGGTAAGAGATCACAAACCGTTGAAACACCATCGGGACAATGGCAACCGCCGGGATTAGCCGAACTGCAGGGTCCCCCGCCGCCGGAAGGATCAGGAGGAGGATTGAACATAAAACTGATATTCACATAATGGAAGGTTCCTGTATCGGAAGGAGTAAATACATCGCGAATGATCAACTCCCAGATTCCATTGGGGTTCATCCCGTTGTTGAATACATTGAGAGAAACCTGCGGAATGTATATCCCTGTAAAAGGAGGTGAAGCAAGGTGTATCCAGCCATCTGAACCATTTTCCATGAAACAAGTTCCCGGATAACCATCAGAACTTCCGCCTTTGGAATCGACAAGGGTGATGAGAGTTCCATCCGGAGACTTGAGAGAGACTATGAGATCGGCGGTGTATTCATGACTGATGTTCATGCATATGGCGCCTAATCCAAAAGAGGATGTAATACTACTTGGCAATCCGCTTACCGTAATGGGTATTGACAGATCCGTATTCGTGTTCGGGATGTTCAGCGGATTGATGTTGGAGAATGTCTGGGCGAAGGAAGCGCTGCCACAGAACAGCAAAAGGAAGAGAGCTTTCCTCATGTTTGAGTGTTTTAAAATGCGAAGTAAATATATGAATTTTCATTTCATTAACACGACCTTTGTAGCTTAATGTCAGGTATTTATCCGACTCATTGAATCTTCTGTCCAAAGCTGAAAAAAATACAATTCACATCGCATGAAGTAAGGCCGGACGATCATTTTTTGTACATTTGCAGCAAATCAAAATCTATGCAAGTTACAGGAACCATCAAAGTATTACAAGACACACAAGTTGTCAATGAAAAGGGATTCAGAAAGAGAGAATTTGTGCTGACAACGGACGAACATACCCAGTATCCACAGCAGGTCAGTTTTCAATGCACACAGGATCGTTGCAGTCTGCTTGACGGGGTTCAGGTAGGCGATACGATCACTGTACATTTTAATCTGCGTGGCAGGGAATGGAAAAATCCTCAGGGAGAGACCAAATACTTCAATTCGCTTGAAGCCTGGAAGATCGAAAAAGGTCAATCAGGCGGAGGCGGTTATTCCAACCAGCCCGCGGAATATGAAACAGCTCCGCCGCGAGAGAAGGATGATCTTCCTTTCTGAGCTGAACCGATATAAGAAAAAAACCGCTGATCACAGCGGTTTTTTTATGACTGATCATCGTCAATCAGTGAACATGTCCATGTTCAATTTCTTCAGGAGAGGCGTCCCTTACGGAAATAATCTCACCTGAAAAATGGAGTGAGTGCCCTGAGAGAGGGTGATTGAAATCCATGGTCACATCCGAGTCGTCGTAGGCAAGCACCTTTCCGTTCATGGTATTTCCCTGCTGATCGCTCATAGGCAATACATTGCCTACCTTCAGGAGGTCGAAGTCGAGCTGGCCATCGATTTTGAAGATATCAATTGGAAGTTTAATGATCGCGCTTTCGTCATTTTCACCGTAAGCTTCCGAAGCCTCAATATCAAATTCGAATTTATCGCCTTGCTTCATTCCTTCCAGTCCTTTTTCAAAACCGGGGATCATCATACCTACACCATGTAAAAAAGTCAGGGGCTGGCTGACATCGGCGGTTTCTATGTGTTGTCTTTCTTTCAGCGGAAGATTGGCATGTAAAACATAGGTAACCGTTACTACTTTATTCGCTTTTACGTTCATTGTTTTTTTTTCAAAGTTACATTAATTCATTAATGAGGATTAAATTAGCCTGATAATTTGATCCATTCCCTAAAAAATTGGACTCTCTTACACATACCGTACTTGGAGCCTGTCTCGGTCAGGTTATCGCAGGTAAAAAGATTGGAAAAAAGGCCATGTTATGGGGAGCGCTTGCCAATAATCTCCCTGATCTTGATGTGATCACCGGATTATGGATGAGTCATGCCGATTCGCTCCTGGCGCACAGGGGATTCACGCATTCCTTCACCTTCATGATCCTGGCCACTCCCCTGCTTAGCTGGTTGTTCAGGAATAAATATTCTTCTCAGGGGATGAGTAGCAGGGACTGGTTCATGATCTGGGGAAGCGGACTGCTCATCCACTTACTGATAGACGCACTAACCGCCTATGGAACAGCCTGGTATGAGCCCTTTCATCATCACCGCGTCAGTTTTCATGTCTTGTTTGTGGCTGATCCTTTCTATACAATCTCGCTGCTGGTGGCCAGTATAGCCCTGCTTATCAGCCGGAAGACAAACCGTTACAGGAATCACTGGGCTGTGTACGGACTCGTGATCAGCACCCTGTATGTTGGCTACGCGGCTTACAATAAAGCGGGAATTGAGAAGGTAGTCGGAGAAAACTTTCGCCAACAGCAAATCAGTA
>CAZJDX010000070.1:0-3993 GCA_964544885.1 uncultured Flavobacteriales bacterium | reverse complement strand
TTTCAACGAACAGAAGCTATTCTGCCAGCTATTTATATCAATTCGACTTAACATCGTCAGCCATTTCATCTACCGAAGTACTCATTGACTCATTGACACCACCAGGCAATGGTGGTGATCTGAAATTAGCCATGGATGGAAAAATATATTGGACAGGTGCTTATTACAATGGTTCCACTTGGCCCTATCCCTATCCTGATTCGATGTATAACCAATACAATATGTATTTAAGCGTCATCAATCAGCCAAACACCCTGGGTATGGATCCTGATGTACGCAAGAATTTATGCGATTTTCAGAAATACAGTTTTTATCTTGGCGGATACAGAAGTTACTTAGGTCTTCCCAACAACCCCAATTACGATATGATCGCCAAAGGCGGCTCTGTATGTGATACACTTGGCTTACCCAATAGCGTAAATGAAGCGGATAACAGAAATATTTTGAAAGTTTATCCAAATCCGGCAAGTGAGTTTATTTTTCTTTCCTATCCTCCTACCCTTGCTTCACACCTTTCGGTTCAGGTTAGCGATCTGAGTGGACAGGTTTTACTTGATGAGAAGCTACGATTAAACCAACTCAATATATCTTCGCTACCACAAGGTTTATATTTTATTTCCCTCTTTGAGAATAAATCATTTCATTCCATTGCCAGGTTCACACTAATCAGATAATGTGAATTAAATACTCATTAAAAACTCTCTCGTTCTGTTGATCTCTTCAAAAAGCACCTTGTCCTTTTTCACAAATTCAACTTCCTCACGATATGAATTCACAAATTCCATGATCATGACTGAGCTTTTCAATGGTTTTCTGAATTCCAGTGCCTGCGCAGCCGTCATGAGTTCGATCGAGAGGATAGTATAAAGATTCTCTACCACCTTGTATAATTTCGTCGCCGCATTGGCGCCCATGCTAACATGGTCCTCCTGTCCGTTGGAAGAAACAATGGAATCGACCGAGGCGGGACTGCATAATTGCTTGTTCTGCGAAACGATCGATGCCGCTGTGTACTGCGGAATCATAAATCCGGAATTCAGTCCGGGTTCAGAAACAAGAAAAGGAGGAAGTCCTCTTGCTCCTGAAATTAATTGAAAGATCCTTCTCTCAGAAATACTTCCCAGTTCAGACAGACCCATTGCAAGGAAATCCATGGCCAGAGCCAGTGGCTGACCATGAAAATTACCGGCGGAAATAATTTTGTCCTCCTCCGGGAATAAAGTCGGATTATCGGTAACAGAATTGATCTCCGTATGAAAAACAGTATCCGCATAATTGATCACATCCCTGCTTGCCCCGTGCACTTGCGGTATGCACCTGAAACTGTAAGGATCCTGGACATGCTCCTTCTTTCTGCTGATAATTTTACTGCCCTTAAGGATGTCTCTCATATTCTCCGCTACAGCAATCTGTCCGGGATGGCTGCGAACTTTCTGAATCAGCTCATCAAATGGTTCGGGTCTTCCGTCGAAAGCCTCAAGAGAAATGGCGGCAATGAAATCAGCCAGCGAAGCAAGCTGCAAACTCTTTATAAGACAATAGACCCCGTATGCAGACATAAACTGGGTGCCATTCAGCAGGGCAAGCCCTTCCTTGCTTTGTAAATCCAAGGATTTCCATCCCAGGTCTTTTAATGCGGAAGCTGATGGTAGCACATATCCTTTATAATAAACTTCTCCTTCTCCGAACAATGGAAGACTCAGATGAGCCAGTGGCGCAAGATCCCCCGAGGCGCCTAAGGAACCCTGTTGATAAATTACAGGATACACTCCTTCATTAAACATGTCAACAAGACGTTCAACCGTACTTAGCTGTACTCCGCTGTTGCCATATGAAAGGGATTGTATTTTCAACAGAAGCATGATCCTGACAATTTCGACCGGCACAGTTTCACCGGTACCACAGGCATGCGACATCACCAGATTCTTCTGCAATAAACCAAGATCTGCTCCCGGAATGGTCCGGTTATAAAGGGAGCCAAATCCGGTATTAATCCCATAGAGCGGCTCTTTATGGGTCTTAAGCTTCTTGTCCAGATAATTTCTGCCATTTTCAATAGCTTTTTTTGAAGCGGCAGACAATGAAATTTTCTGATCCTCCCCGAGAATTTTCTCAATCGTTTCTATGTCAATTCCGGAAGGGGTGATGCTATATCGGTCCATTATTTACAATAATTATTTTAAGACATGGAGCAGTTCGCTCATGGTCACTTTCATTTGCTCTCCGCTTTGCATATTTTTCACACTCAACTCACCGCTCTTCATTTCTTCGGATCCGACAAGAGCCACATACTGAATATTTCGGGAAGAAGCGTATGACAATTGCTTTTTCATCTTAACCGGATCAGGATAGAGTTCCGCACCGATCCCATCCTCTCTTAGTTGCTTAATGAGTTTAAGGCAATAAATGGCCTCCTCTCTGCCAAAATTGACGAATAATATCCTGGTATTGACGGAACTGAAATCCGGATAAGCCTGAATTTCTTCCAATACGTCGCAAATTCTGTCGGCACCAAAGGAAATCCCTACTCCCGAAACGCCGGGCAGTCCAAAGATTCCGGTAAGGTCGTCGTAGCGACCGCCTCCGCAGATACTGCTTGTGAATGATGACCTTTCATCCCTGACTTTAACTTCGATGATGGCGCCGGTATAATAATTCAGTCCTCGCGCCAGACTAATATCCAGTTCAGGTTGCGGGTTCTCCGGATCCGTTTTGTTCAGAACGGAAAAGATCTCTTTCAGTTCCTCAATTCCTTTCAGGCCTTCTTCTGACCGGCCGATAAGTTCTTTTAACTGAAGTAGTTTTTCTGCGTTAGTACCATTGATTCTCAGTACAGGCCTGAGCGATTCAAGGGCCTGCTGACTCAGGCCTTTCGTCGACAATTCTTCGAAGACTTTTTCTTCACCGATCTTTTCCAGCTTATCCAGCGCGACGGTAATATCCGTCAGTTTGCCTGGGAAACCGATCGTTTCTCCAATCCCGGCAAGAATTTTTCTGTTATTGATCTTAATACAAACGCCAATATGGAGTTCATGAAAAACATCATTGATCATCCGGATCAACTCAATTTCGTTGAACAGGGATGTGCTGCCGATGATGTCTGCATCGCATTGATAAAATTCCCTGTAACGACCTTTCTGAGGCCGGTCGGCCCTCCATACAGGCTGGATCTGATATCGCTTAAATGGAAAGACGATTTCATTCTGATGCATCACCACATAACGCGCAAAAGGAACGGTGAGGTCATAACGCAAACCTTTCTCCGTAATATCGCTTTGCCTGATGCTGTCACCTTTTGTCCTGATCTCTTCAATCACAGGGCCGGAGTTGAGAACCCTGAACAAGAGCCTGTCCCCTTCTTCACCGTATTTTCCTTCGAGGCTGCTTAGATTCTCCATGGCAGGAGTCTCAATCTCTTCAAAACCATAGTTTCGGAAAACATCTCTGATGATTCCGAAAACATAATTTCTGCGAATCATCTCTGAGGGCGAAAAATCCCTGCTGCCTTTTGGAATTCCTGGTTTCATTCAAGTAAAATTGCAAAGAATAACATTTGCACCTCTCATGCAAAGAAAACAAAATCAGGATTCCGTTTTAAATTTTTTCTATGAATTAACGAACAAGGTTCTTATAGCGAATGCGGTGTGGCTGGACATCACCCAATCTTTGCTTCTTATTCTCTTCGTATTCGCTGAAGTTCCCATCAAAGAAATAAACCTGTGAATCCCCTTCGAAAGCAAGGATATGTGTAGCAACGCGGTCAAGGAACCAGCGGTCGTGAGAAATGATCACGGCGCATCCGGCGAAATTCTCCAGCGCTTCCTCGAGCGCACGCAGAGTATTTATGTCGATATCATTCGTAGGTTCATCAAGCAGCAGGACATTGGATCCCTCGCGAAGGGCTATCGCCAGGTGTACACGGTTTCTTTCTCCACCCGACAATACTTCCAGCTTCTTGCTCTGATCGGTTCCGTTGAAATTGAAACGGGAAAC
>CAZJDX010000069.1:0-4132 GCA_964544885.1 uncultured Flavobacteriales bacterium | reverse complement strand
GCTCCTTGCTCCATCCAGCACTTTATCTTCTGAAGTTCCTCATCGTTCAGCGGAATATCGGGCGGCATGATCTTCAGATCGAATAAGGATAATTTCAGTTTACCATTATCAACCCTTTGTCTTAGCTCCTCATAGGTATTGAAATTTCCGGTTGTACTGCCTGCTGTATGGCAACCGGTCAGTGCGCACCTTGTTTGTATCAACGGCTGCACCGTTTGTGAATAAGAGACCGGCAGCTGACAGCTGATCATCTCATTCTCCAGATTGTTCTTATCGCATGAGCTCAGCAGTACTATGCCTAAAAAGAACAGCTTTGCTCTAAATTTCATTCCCGAATCAGTTTCCTGTCATTACTTTCTTCGACTCAACACGTCCTTCAACATTCATGACGGCCAGGACGATCATTCCTGGTTTGTATGCAGATCCGTTCAGACTGAAATTATGCCTTGTCTCTCCCGGGCTGAGAACATGCCTTTCAGTCTCAAATATTTTTTCGCCAAGAATAGAATACAATGCCAGACTTATCTCCCTGCCTTCCTGATTGTCATAGAAAAGACTTGCCTGATCACCCGCGATGGAAAGCGACCAGCCGGACTGTGAGGATGAAGTTTCCCCAATCGACGTTGTACCCGTTATCTCCACGGTATAGTCTTCTATCTCTCCGTGATAACCCCAAAGGTCTGCCGGATCATCACAAGGGGTCGGAAGACTGTGTCCGCCAAGATCTGTCATTTTCGAGGTGACACGCATGCGGGTAGGACCACCCATGGCAGTGGCAGGAACTGTAAATGATCCAATATATTCTCCCGGAGGAACATGATCCACGCTGATCACTGTTTCACCGGCATCGTTAAGATGAAAATCCTGGTTATAATCTATCCAGACACGGATATTCATATCCGGACAAATTTGTGGATCTATAGTAGTGGTTATGGACATAGAATAAGTCTGACCCTTTTGCAATACGGTACTCAATCCGGTATTTACATAACTGTTTTGTGGAAAATTTTCTAAGTCGAGTGAAGTACGGTCTATGGTGTTCAGCATGACATGCGTAATGCCCGGCATATTTGAATTATAAGGAATGGCCGTTGTTGGAATGCAATACTGGGCATTTGCACGAATCGAAATGACACAGGCGCCGGCCAGGATAAACATAAACAGGGATTTTTTCATGAGATGGGGATTTTTGGGGATTGAAGATGAATTGCTATTTCATTCAAAGAAAGAAATTGCCCTATTCCGTCCTTACTAATGAATCCCTAAGAATTCTTAAAAATTCCTTAAAACAACTGTTGCAATGTTAAAAGTCAGATATTTGAATAATGAATATCCGTAAGATCAGGTTCATTATCATTCTTGCGCTGGTGGCCCTGATATCCTTGATTGCAGTACAGTTTTTCTGGGCTTACAATTCTTTCCGGCTTGCTAAAAAAAGTTTCGAGACCAATGTTCTTGAAGCCATGCGCAATACGGTTGAAACCTGTAACAAAAACCTGACCTGCTTTGAGCTTTTTTCGAAGGTGAGAATATTTCCGGAGCAGGGTTTTTATATGATGCGTCATCCATTTAAGGACGACCGATTCATCACAGACCGCTCTGCCGTTCCCGATACTATTCCCATGTACTTTGCCAATGCGAACGATAATTTCCCTTTCGACTGGCAGGATCTGAAGTTCACCTGGCCTGTTGATCTTGAAATGATCCTTCGCTTTGAATACCTTATGGTTGACAGTCCTGACCTGCTTCCCAGAACTTCAGTCAGGCCACTGGATCTAACCGTTGACAATTATCGCGAGCGATTTGCCAGCGACAAGCGAGTGGAAGAACGCTTTAAACCGGAAATGATCGATTCAATACTAAGGGCAAATCTGCTAATATTTTCGATCAGCGACTCGTTCCATTTCGGTTTCCTGAGAACGGATTCCTTGCACCTGGCCTGGGCAAGCCCCTCTGCCGATAAAAAGGCATTGCAAAAATCCCAACTGCGTTACCCGCTGGGTACGGACCCCTATTTCTCTCAACCGTATGAACTCGCCGTGTATTTTGATAAACCCGATTCCGTCATCTTCGCCGGACTTAAAACCGGGCTCATCACTTCGGCCCTTGTTATATTTATCCTGCTTGCCTCCTTTTACTTTACGATCCGTATCATTCTGCGGCAGAGAAAACTTTCGCAGCTGAAAAACGACTTTATCAATAATATGACTCATGAATTCAAGACGCCTCTTGCCAATATATCAATAGCGCTGGAAACCCTTGAGCAAGGTTCCGAGAAAAGCGAACAACGGGGTAGAATATTACAGATCATCGGACAAGAAACGGAAAGGCTTCAGGAAAACGTGGAAAAGATTTTGCAGGTTGCGCGCTTCGAACAGGGTGCCATTCAGCTTTCGCTCGAAGAATTGAATATAAATCAGGTGGTAAAAAAAGCGGTTAGCTACTTCCAAAGTCAGGCACACGTAAATCCGCATGAGATAAAATGTGAACTTAACGCCAGCCCCGGGATTATACATGCCGACGAAACTCATCTCCTTAATGTGCTGTGCAACCTTATCGATAATGCCATTAAGTACTCGGATAAATCTCCCGTGATAACCATACGCACAGAAAATAACCACAAGGGTATATATTTATCTGTCATTGACCAGGGCATCGGTATCCGGGAAGAAACCCAGAAAAAGATCTTCGAAAAATTTTACCGTGAACCGACCGGCAATATTCATAACGTAAAAGGTTTTGGACTGGGTCTTGCCTATGTCAAATCCATTGTTGACTCCCATCTCGGCGACGTAAGCGTAAAAAGTCAGCCCGGAAAAGGAAGCGAATTTATTGTACACCTGCCCCATCATCCTTGAAAAATGACTAATGTACTTGTTGTAGAAGATGATCTCAATATGGGTTACCTGATCAGCGGGGGACTTGAAATGCATCAGTTCAAGGTCACCCTGTGTACAGATGGCAAATCGGGATTGAAAATTTTCCGCCAGGGATCAGTACAGGTCTGTATTCTTGATATTATGTTGCCTGGCTCGGATGGCTTTACGCTTGCGAAGGAAATACGCAAGCTGAATGAACATGTACCACTCATTTTTTTGACCTCTCGTTCGATGGAGGTGGATAAGATCAAAGGGTTTCAACTTGGATGCGACGATTACATAACCAAGCCGTTCAGTATCATGGAACTTGTGCTTCGAGTACAGGCCATCCTGAAACGTACGGCGATTTCCGAACCGTCTGTAACCGGTGAAATTTATGAAATAGGAAATTTCACCTTTAACTATACCGATCGAACACTGACTGAACGCGATGGCGTCAGCCGGCAGTTGTCCATAAAAGAAACCGAACTTCTTCGTTTACTCAGCTCACGAAAGAATGAATTGATACACCGTCAATATATCATGAATAAAGTCTGGGGCAATGATGATTACTTCACGGTTAAAAGTATGGATGTTTTCATAACAAGACTGCGTAAACTCCTGAAAAGTGATTCCCGGCTGGAGATCCAAAACATATATGGTACAGGATTTAAACTGATCGAAAAAAATACGCCGGAGAAACCCGATAATGCCAACTAATTATTCGCCGGACGCATAGTCGCTCTTCTCACAGGAGGCATATCCTTCCTGAACCTGATCGCGAATCCGATACATACGTTCACCGCTTCTACCTTCTGTTTAAAATTATGATAGGTAACGGCGCCGTTACCGGACC
This sequence comes from uncultured Flavobacteriales bacterium, assembly GCA_964544885.1. Lineage (GTDB taxonomy): Bacteria > Bacteroidota > Bacteroidia > AKYH767-A > 2013-40CM-41-45 > QQVM01. Next base: position 418 of record CAZJDX010000069.1, on the reverse strand, counting down.
GGCTTTCAACATCAATAAATTTGGGTGTGGTTTTTACATAATCAGCATTCAGCAACAGGGCAGTCCTGTCAGATAAATTATAACGCAGGCCTCCGCCAAGAATAAAACCGAATGCGGCTCCGGCCGTAGCCTGTTGTTCCACGTTCATGGTAAACTGGCCGTCCTTTCCCGTTAATTTTATTCTGGGTGATATGGCTGTGAACAAGGAGACGAATCCGCGTGGTTCCAGAATCAGTTTACCCATAGATTCCAGAGGAATGCTTGCGAACAAACCGCCCGAAAGTCCGCTGAAAATCCAGGGATCCGAATCAATATCTGAGAAAATTACAGGACCGCTGTTACCGTAAATACTTTTTAATCCGTTGAGAAAGGCATTATCGTCAAATGAATTTGACTGAAACATATACATCGCCGTGAT
>CAZJDX010000068.1:1310-4248 GCA_964544885.1 uncultured Flavobacteriales bacterium | reverse complement strand
TACCTTTGCGGAAATTAATTAATACTTGTAACAATGGAAAATGGAGTAGTAAAATTCTTTAACCAAACTAAAGGTTTCGGATTTATTAAAATGAATGGTTCTGACAAAGAAGTATTCGTGCATGTAACTGGATTGAAAGAAGAAATTCGCGAGAATGACAATGTCGTTTTCGATCTCCAGGAAGGTAAAAAAGGCTTGAACGCCGTTAATGTAAGACTAGCTTAAGACTTCATTACAATATTTGCCTTAAAGCCCCTTTCGAGGGGCTTTTTTGTTGTTGTACATTGCTCAAAATTCACGCATGTTAAGGATCCTCAGTATTGATCTGGAAGACTGGTTTCATATCCTGGGCCATCATCAAACCGCTTCTCCGGATCAATGGAAGAATTTTGAATCCAGGTTGGAACAGAATGTGGAGCGTCTGCTTGGAATACTGGAAGAGCATGGCGCAAAAGCGACCTGGTTCTGTCTGGGATGGATCGCAGGAAAATATCCGGGTCTGATAAAAAAAATTTCCCGTTCGCATCACATCGCCTGTCATTCCGACTTACATGAACTTGTTTTTCAGCAAGACAGAAATCGTTTCAGGGAAGACACACTACGCGCGAAACAGACGCTTGAATCACTTACCGGAAAGGAAATAAAAGCTTACCGTGCCGCGGGTTTTTCGGTCAGAAAGGATACGCCCTGGTTTTTTGAGACATTGCTGGAATGCGGTTTTGACACCGACTGTTCCATCTTTCCGGCGTGGAGACTAAACGGAGGACTTGCAGATTCCGGAATCCGGAAACCTTGCCGTATCGATGTCAATGGCAGTCTCATGAAAGAATTCCCTTTAAACACCCTGCGGTTCATGGGCAGACATATGGTATTTTCCGGAGGAGGATATTTCAGATTGTTACCTTACTCATGGATAAGATACGGTTTCAACAAATCGGATTATGTGATGACTTATTTTCATCCGAGGGATTTCGATCCGGACCAGCCTGTGATTAAATCCCTTCCGCTTCACCGGAAGTTTATGTCTTATACAGGTTTGAAAAGTTCTGAAAAAAAACTCCGTAGACTTTTACAGGATCATACCTTTGTGGATATTCCCGCTGCCGATCTTTTGATAGACTGGACGAACACAGCGGTAGTGAAGTTCTGATCTGTACTTATAGCCCGGCCATTTATGTCAAGGATCATCGCAATACTCTTGTTCTTTGTGTTCACACTCAATCTGTCGGCGCAGGAACGGCTCTTTCCCCTTAATCGCGATCTCCATACGCGGATTGGCGCATTTCTGGCACAGGATACAAGCGGTTTCCATTCTGCGATAAAGCCATACTCTGTGCTGGAATTGAAGAAAATCATGCCCTTTGACTCGGTTTTTTCTCCTCATACAGGGAAAGGAAAATTTTTTTCAACCTGGACCGGCAGAAAATTATTCAGGGAGCATCTCATTCATGTTGACAAGGACGATCTTCTTCTGTCGATCGATCCGGTGTTTAATTTGCAGCTTGGTCGAGATCAGGAAGCGGAGAGGGATGTGTATGTAAACACCAGGGGTGTTCTGGTGCAAGCCAGTGTGAAAGATAAATTTTATTTCTATTCCGGTTTTCATGAGAACCAGGCCCGTTATGTCGGTTATGTCGATAGCCTTGTAAGGCAAGACACGGTGGTTCCCGGACAGGGGAAGGTGAAGTTTCTGGAGAATGAAAGTGTTGATTTCAGTCAGTCTTTCGGCGGAATCGGTTATACGCTTGACGATCATTTTGATTTCCTGTTGGCTCACGATAAGAATTTTATAGGGGAGGGATACCGTTCTCTCCTACTTTCCGACAACACTTACAACTATCCTTTTCTCAGGATACAAATGTCATTCTGGAAATTCCGTTACGCCGTGTATTATGCCGTCATGCAGAATTTGCGCTCCTGGCATGATGATAACAAGGGTTATCTTAAAAAATATTCGACCATACATCACCTGGATATAAATGTCGGGAGGACTAACTGGCTAAATATAGGAATATTTGAAACTGTTCTCTGGGCTCCTTCAGCTTCCAGAGGATATGAACTTCATTATCTTAATCCGGTTATCTTTCTGCGGCCGGTTGAAAACTCCATTGATTCACCGGACAACGCATTGCTGGGATTGAATATGAAAATCAGACTGAGCAGGAGGAATATTTTCTACGGGCAACTCATGCTCGACGAATTGCTGCTGGATGAAGTCAGAGCCGGCAAAGGATGGTGGGGAAACAAGCAGGCATTCCAGGCAGGAATAAAATCTTTCAGTCTTTTCGGAGTCAAGAACCTGAACATCCAGACCGAATGTAATTTTGTCCGGCCTTATACGTACCAGCACAGGAGCAATGCGCAGAATTACACTCATTACAACCAGCCGCTGGCTCATCCCCTGGGTGCGAATTTTGTGGAATCGGTTTCCTTTATCAACTACCGCTGGCGAAATTTCTTTGTTGAGCTTAAGGTGCAATACGCGAAAACGGGGAGAGATACAGCAAACCTGAATCTCGGTAATGATATTTTCAAGAGTTATGAAACCCGTTCGCAGGAATATAATAACCGGATGTTCCAGGGGCTTGAAAGTAAACTCAGTTCTGTTGATGTTCGGATCAACTATTTGGTCAATCCCAAATCAAATTGCAACCTTGAACTGGGTGTCACATCACGAAAATTCAGCAACGCCCTTAATGATGACAACAGCCTCTTTATATATGCCGGACTGAGAATGGCGCTGGAGAATTATTATTTTGATTTTTAAGCTGTTTCATATCAAAAGTTGTTAAAGAGCTCATTCTTATTTCCGAATTCATAATCTGGGTTTAATTACCCAATTTTTTATCTACATCAGGCAACTGACTGTAAGATTTCTGCCAAAATACGAAAACGTAGTTTACCCCACCCCGTTAGATGCATTATTAATAAATGGACT
>CAZJDX010000068.1:0-1210 GCA_964544885.1 uncultured Flavobacteriales bacterium | reverse complement strand
AATACGAAAACGTAGTTTACCCCACCCCGTTAGATGCATTATTAATAAATGGACTTGTCCATTGATATGTTAATCATACATCTAATCCTATAACTATGACAAAAAAATTATTTTTTGCCTTTGGACTGCTTGCATTGTCAGTCACCACGCTGGTGGCGCAACAAGCCAGTGTAAGCGCCGGGGGAAACGCAATCGGCAGCGGAGGAAGTTCCAGCTATTCGGTTGGACAGACTTTTTACACCTCTAACTCCGGTTCCCACAGGAACATTGATGAGGGTGTACAACAACCGTATGAGATCAGCATCATCACAGGTATTTCAGATGAAAGATACCTTCTTTCGGCTGAGGTTTATCCAAATCCTGTTCATTCAAGCCTTACGCTAAGTACAAATACGGACCTACGGGAACGTGTACTCTATCAGCTGACTGATATTGAAGGAAGAATTCTCAGGGAGCAGGAAATCCATCAAGCGCAGATAGCTATTCCGATGGAATCATTACCTGCCGGTTCATACCTGCTTCGTGTCATCCAACAGAACAAAGAAATGAAATCATTTAAAATCGTTAAAAACAATTAATCCAACATAACCATGAAAAAAATCCTTACAATATTATCTATTGTCGCTCTTGGATTGCAGGCTAATTCGCAGGCTCCTGAGAAACTGAGTTACCAGGCCGTAATCAGGACCACTTCCAATTCACTTGTTCAGAATTCTCCGGTGGGTGTACGCGTAAGTATACTCCAGGGATCTGTAAACGGAACGGTTGTATATGCTGAAACACATTCCGCTTCTACCAACCAGAATGGTCTTCTTAATTTCGAGATCGGAAATGGCAGCGTATTATCAGGAAGTTTCACTTCGATCGATTGGTCGAACGGACCATTCTTTGTGAAGACTGAAACAGATCCTGCCGGTGGAAGCAATTACAGCATTGCCGGAACAAGTCAGTTCATGAGCGTACCCTACGCTTTGTATGCTGAGCGCTGCGGGACTCCGGGTCCCCAGGGTCCGGCTGGAATTGACGGCGCACCCGGTCCGCAGGGACCTGCAGGTCTGGATGGAGCCACCGGTCCTCAAGGTCCGGCAGGGATCGATGGCCAAACTGGTCTTCCCGGAGGCGATTCACACATCTATTATTTCGGCGATAATAATTCTTCGACGCCTTCAGAAAGCTATATTACATTCGATGATAATAATACACCGATATC
>CAZJDX010000067.1:0-4285 GCA_964544885.1 uncultured Flavobacteriales bacterium | reverse complement strand
TTCGGCCTCTCAGGCACCTCACCATTTGGCAGGGCGGCAAAGATAGAAAGTTGATATCATCTGACCAAATTAATTGATTTCAGACCAATTATTTTTCTTTCATATTCATGCCTTTGAACAAATCACGCCTCAGTACCAGAAAGTTGACACCCACTTGGCTGTATTTCCTCTTTCATCGGTGACGACAATTTCAATCGGATGTTCAGTATTCATTGTAACCCTTGATATGTCAGCGGTAAGCATGGAATTCTTTTTGTCATACTCAAAAAGATGCCATTTGCCGTCGATCATCCCTGAATAAGACCTGATACCGCTCAGGTCATCGGTAATTTTCACCTGGACAATTGCGCCCCGGTAGGTATTCATATCTGCCGGTACATATTCTTTGATGATAGCGGGAGGAAGGGTATCGAGCATAATGGCGAAGGAACCAAAATTTCTGCATTTTGCACTCAGGAATTCACCCTTCCATTCCCCGCCCTGAGAAAGAAGCTCGCCATATTCTCCTATTGAGACGATGACTGCCTTACTTGCCTGATGTTCCGGAATTTTCAGTTGTGGCTTGATTGCCACGGTTATTGGTATATGGAGAGCGTCATAAGGATTGCCTACATTAAAAACAGAAGAGAGGTAGGTGTGGCTACTGGTCTCCGTGTCGTTGTAATAGATGTCCTCATACAAGGCTCCGGCTGGAATTACCACATCCAGGTTAGCCTTATGGATGGCAAGTCCTTTCCGGTTTGAAACCAGAACACTTCCGGCAGGTTTGGGCTGATAAGGTTCGTTGCTGAGGGTGGAGTAGGAAAGAATCGGAAAACTGAATTCGCTTACGTTTCCATTATAATCCCTGGCAACAAGTTTTATATCGTGGCTGTCATCATCAATGAACTCAAGATATCCGGTCTGATTCGTATCTGCATAGATCTTTAGAAAATTTCCCGGCAAGCGAAAAAAGCGTTCAATGCTGAGTTTGTCACGAACGGTACTGAGATAATCCGTATGAGCATTTACCATACGCGTATCGTTAAAATTGAAACGGTCTTGTCGCCAGCTATAAACAATATTACCGTCCACATGAAGCTCTGCCGCATAGATACCCAGCCTGGCCGCCGAGAGATCCATGTTATCAAAGGCTTCAAAACCTATTCCCAGGTATCCGTGTGCCTGAACATAATCGGGTGTGTTCAGTGAAAAATAGCCATTCATTTCCTGCATCTCATAGGTAATCGCACTGTCGCTTCGGCCAACAATTCCGGCTTCCCTGACCGGAAAGACACGAACATGAGTGATGACGGGTGGAATATTATCCTGTATTCTGAAACCGAAATTCAAGGGATTGATGGGTTCTTCGGTTTCTTCATCCCTAATCTCGAAATGCAGATGAGGTCCGCTTGTACTACCCGTATTTCCGGAGAAGCCTACAATTTCACCTTTTGCAACCTTGAAATCCCTGGATTTTGGGAAAAGTTCGATTTCATATTTTTGCTGTGTATACTGGGTGGAAAGGACAAATGCATCTACCGCATCAGAAAATCTTTTAAGATGTCCGTAGACGGTTACATAACCATTTGGGTGGGTGATGTAGAGCGCTTTACCGAAACCATCTGCAGCGATCTTGATCCTTGAAATATACCCATCCGCGGCGGCTTTAACCGGAACTCCCTCCTGTTCTCCCGTACTGAGGTCTATTCCTGAGTGAAAATGATTTGCGCGGATCTCTCCGAATGAACCAGCAAGTACAAGTGGAGTGTCTAAAGGCGCTGAAAAATATCCGGTTGGATAGGATTGTCCGGAACACACTTTAAATGTGCTGCTGAACAGAAGACTGAAGTAGATAAGACGGCGTATCATGCTGCAAAGTAAGGCTTTTTGACCGATAAAATTGCAGCACATGGCTGTAGCGCCATGTCAGCATGCCTCTTTTGAAATCCTCAAAATCCTTTTTTATCCTAACAAGTATTTGATATTGTGAACTCTGCCTGTTTAAAACTTATGTTTTTATTCAAATATTTTTATAATCTTTGTGAATACATTAGTCATGAAAAATAATTGAGAGATGGCAGAGGTTAAGGAACAGTCAATAAATTTCTCAACTCTCGAGAAACGCATTCAAAAATTGATATCTTTGCATGAGCAACTGAAGATTTCAAATCAGGGGCTTCTGACTGATAACAGAAAGCTGCGTATTGAATTAGAAGAAGAGAGGTCAAAGACCAGCCGGATGGAGGAAGGATACCGGAATCTGAAGGAGGTCGAAAAGAACGGAAACCGCCAGAGCATCACTCAGATCAAGAAACGAATTAACGATATCATCGGTGAAATTGATAAGAATATTTCGCTGTTGAACGGTAAAAATAAGTGAATCATCCTTTATGGGAGAATATCTGTCAATAAAGGTCTCTATTGCAAATCGCAATTATCCGCTTCGTATCACGGAAGAAGAGCATCAGCGTGTTATGCAGGCGGCTGAAAATATCAATAAGCGCATAAGGGAGTTTGAAGAGAATTATGCAGTAAAAGATAAGCAGGACCTGCTGGCCATGTGTGCGCTTCAGTTTGCGAGTGAAGCATCGGCTCAGACAAAGAAAGATGGCGGGAAATCGCTGAATGAAGCGAAATCGCAGATTGAACATCTGAGTCTGATGATAGATGAATACCTGGAGAAAGAGACAAACTCTCAATAAAGGTTACGTTCTTTGAAACTGAAATAGTTCAAAACACGGATGCGTGATGTTTTCCTGACCTCTGGTCACTGAGACGGCGCTGATCTTGTTTAGGATTATTTGGGATATACCCGCATTAGTTCCGATTCACTTAATAAACTCAACACTTCGATACCATTGGAGCAAAAGCTCACGGCATCTATGGCAGGCTGCACTCCGCTTCGCGGAGCCCTTTACCGGGCAGCAGAAACCAGAAACACCAGGCAGCTCCACCCTTGAAACTTGGGGTTTATGGCAGTCGACGGAATTATTGCGGGTTTTTTATTTACCCTGTCCGGTAATCTGTAATCTGGGCAGGCATTCTAACCTTTAAACGCAATTGCATAAAAATCTATGGACAATAACCAACTTCTATTGATTCTGGTTGGCATCGGAGGACTCGCGCTGGGGATACTCGTATCCTTTTTCCTGCTCCGAAAAGCGATGAAATCAAAGGTGGAGAGTTCTGAAGCCAAAGCCCGGTCGATCATCAAAGACGCGGAGGCCGATGCGGAGGTCATCAAGAAGAACAAGATACTCGAAGCCAAGGAAAAATTCCTGCAACTTAAATCCGAACATGAAAAAGCAATCGGAGAAAAAGATAAGGCCATCAATGCAGCCGAGAACCGGGCTAAACAGAAGGAACAGACACTGGCACAGAAAATAGAACAGACTCAGCGAAAACAGCAGGAATACGAATCGCAGCAGGCTACGCTTAAAAACCAGCTCGAAATACTTGAAGCCAAGAAAGAAGAATTGGGCAAGCTTCATCAACGCCAGGTTGAACAATTGGAAAAGATAAGCGGACTGAGTGTTGATCAGGCAAAAGCGCAACTTGTCGAAGCCCTCAAAGCTGAAGCCAAAACGGAGGCGATGTCTTATATTAAAGATATCATGGAGGAGGCCAAACTTACCGCTAACAAAGAATCCAAGAAAATAGTGATCCAGACCATCCAGCGGGTTGCAACGGAGCATGCGGTAGAAAATGCTGTAACGGTATTTAATATTGAAAATGATGAAGTGAAAGGCAGGATCATCGGCCGGGAAGGAAGGAATATCCGCGCGCTTGAAGCCGCGACCGGTGTTGAGATCATTGTGGATGACACACCAGAAACAATTATCCTCAGCGGATTTGATCCTGTGCGCAGAGAGATGGCCAGGCTTGCCTTGCATCAGCTGGTAAGTGATGGAAGAATTCACCCTGCACGAATCGAAGAGGTAGTCGCCAAAGTAAAGCGTCAGCTTGAAGATGAGATCGTCGAAGTCGGCAAGCGCACGACCATAGATCTTGGTATACACGGACTTGCTCCTGAACTGATACGGATGGTAGGAAGAATGAAGTACCGTTCATCCTATGGGCAGAATCTGCTTCAGCACTCCCGGGAGGTAGCCAACCTTTGCGCCATCATGGCCGCGGAGCTCGGACTTAATGTTAAGCTTGCCAAACGCGCGGGTCTTTTGCATGATATAGGAAAAGTACCGGACGATGAACCTGAACTTCCACATGCCATTCTTGGTATGAAACTGGCGGAGAAATTCAAGGAAAACCCTGAAGTTTGTAACGCGATCGGTGCGCATCATGA
>CAZJDX010000066.1:0-4533 GCA_964544885.1 uncultured Flavobacteriales bacterium | reverse complement strand
TCATGATCGTAAAGCAGTTCACAGATATGTTCGTCGATGTTCAGCAATGCTTTGATGACGACGAAATTAATTTAAAAATATCAGTCTGGGAAATAATATTAAGGAAGCCGGGGAGGTAAATCCAAAAAAACAGATAGAATAAAGCGGATTTGAATGTGACAGATCTATTTGAAACGGTTTCCCTTTCATCCCCTTAACAGATCCAGAAGCTCATTCAGTTTTTTCATTTCAGCGGGAGAAAGATTTTTAAACAGATTCTCAAAAGTGATGTCGTCCTTATCGATCCTTTCCAGCAGTTCAAGACCTTTTTTAGTGACTCTTACCTCACACGATCTTCTGTCCTGTTCCGAGATATGTCTTTCGAGCAAGCCCTTTGTCCTGAGTTTTTCGACAATACGTGAGGCGTCACTCATTTTATCCAGCATTCTTTCTCTGACCAGTTTTATACTTGCCGGATTCGGACTTTGGCCCCTTAAAATTCTGAGGACATTATATTGTTGAGGGGTCAGTCCGTACTTCCTGAACATATTCGTTTGAAATGCATTCAGCCAGTTAAAAGTGTAAATGATGTTTATACCCAGCTTATGCGCTTCATTGATAAACTTTCGCTGAACAATTTCATCTTCGAGTTTCATAGAATATATTTCAGATTCACTGCGAAACATAATTAATTCATGGGTACATCAACGATCATTAGTTCACAATCTTCATGAGCCAGTATGGTAAATTCTTTTGTTGCAGAAATGCCGATCGCATCCCGTTGCTTAAGAACATTTCCGCTGATTTCCACCGTGCCCCTGATTACCATCACATAGGCTCCGTTGCCATCTGCGGATACCGGGTAATTGACAGAAAAATTCCTGTCGAAATTCCCAAGAGAAATACTGGCATTCTGATGAATGTAAAGCTCGCCATCTTTTCCCGAGCCTGAAACCACTCGTTGGAATTTATTATGTCGGTCACCTGTTGAAAAGGATTTCTGATCATACCTGGGTTTTATACCTTTTTCTTTCGGGAAGATCCATAACTGAAACAAGTTTGTGGTCTCTGTATCCGAGGGATTGAACTCGGAATGCAATACACCGGTACCGGCACTCATTACCTGAACGTCACCGGGCTTAATGACCGATCCGTTTCCCATGTTGTCCCTGTGTTCAAGGGCTCCTTTAAGAATGATGGTTATGATCTCCATATCATTATGAGGATGCATACCAAAACCTTCGCCGGCGGCGACAATATCATCATTTAAGACGCGCAGCATGCCGAAATGAATCCTGGACGGATCATACCATCCGGCAAAACTAAAACTGTGGCGCGCATCAAGCCAGCCATGGTTTGCATGGCCTCTTTCATTGGAGCGGTGTATAATGGTATTCATTTTTTAAATCTGGTCATTGATGTTCATTTCAATAATTTCATCTGGAGTTTTTTTCAGTTGTAACAGAAGACTCTCGAGTGACTTTTATCACAACTTATTGATCCAGCACGTTTGATTTTTTATGCGTGCCATCGCAAAATGGTTTATTCCCTGAAAGTCCGCAACGACATAAGGCGATGTTTCCTTCTTTTAATTCTTCTTTTCCGTCTTTATCAACAAAAATGAATTTCCCTTTTACCAGATAAGGCCCCTTGTCGGCAACAGTTATCCGTGTATTTATTTGTTCGTTTTCCATTTGTCTTTCGTTATTGCCCGACAGTTCGTAAGATAAAGCGCCTGACGGGCATTTTTTTATTTGTTCGATGATAAGTTCAGCAGCGGCTGCATCCGGATCAATCCAGGGACGAATGGCCGGATTGAATACTGAGGGTAATCCGCGAAAACATTTTGCCGAATGGGAGCAAAGGTCAGGCTTCCAGATGATCGTTAAAGGTCCGTTGACATATTTTTTTACTGTCATGGTTAAGTATCATTGACCGGTAGGAAATTCTCTGATATACACCGGTGCGCTGAGGGTTTTATGCACCGGGCATTTTTCCGAGATCAGCATGAGTCTATTTCTCTGCTCTTCATCCAGTTCTCCGGATAATTCAATCCGTTTATAGATGATTGTGCTTTCACCTTTATCTTCAGGATTCTTTTCCATATTAAGCCTCACTTCAACCTTATCCAGTTTCCATTTCTTCCTGTTAGCATACATCCTCAGAGTTATGGCAATGCACATTCCCAATGCGCTGAGCAGGTATTGATGAGCCGTAGGTCCAAGGTCGGTTCCTCCGTGATCCAAGGGTTCATCCCCGGTGATCACATGATTACCCGCAATTGCTTTAGTGGAATATTCTTCACCGCTGTTTACTACTACAATATTTTCACTGAATTTCATCAGGTCAGTTTAAGGAAGGTTGCATCATGACACCATGATGACTCCGGTGAAAGCATAAGGGGATGATTTCAGTTTTAAGGAGTGAAATTAATGGAAATCCGGCAAGTAATTGAATAACTTTTGTTTCCGATTCCGCTTCAAAAACCATGAATATCGTTTCGACGTCAGCCGAAAGGGAATAGCTCCTTAAGAATCCCTTCTCCATCAGTGTACGGATTCTGTTGCGTTGCATCGTGATGGATCTCTCCGGATCATTTCCCGCTGCTTCAGTCATTTTCGCAATCACGACAAATTGTTTCATTTCCGTTTGTTTTTAAAAAACCGGCACCACAATACTCCGGGCGCCGGTTTCACACACACACAAATTACTGCTTAATCAATACAGCATCAATTGTGAAATCAACAACATCTCCAACTACTGCTTCGCCGGTAGCTGCGGCATCTTTATATTTTAGTCCGAATTCTTTACGGTTTATGCTACCCGTTGCTTTGAAACCGGCCTTGGTATTTCCCCAGGGGTCTATAACTGTTCCGCCATAAACCAGAGGCAGATCTACCGATTTGGTTACGTCACGGATTGTCAAGTCACCGCTGAGTACAAATTTATTGTTGCCCAGCGCTTTAATGCTCTTACTCTTGAATGTCAGCGCAGGGAATTTCTCTGCATTGAAAAAGTCATCCGACTGAAGATGTTTGTCACGCATGTCATTATCCGTGTTGATTGATGCAGCATCCACCGTAACATCGGCCTTCAGATCCGACCAGTCGGACTTTGCGGAAGTAAAGGTTCCTTTGAACGAGTCGAATTTCCCGTTCACATCGGTGATGACGAGATACTTCGTATTGAAATGAATTTTGGAATGCGCTTCATCAAGCTTCCAGTTCTGTGCAGAGACACCTGCTGCGAGCAGGATACCAACTGCCAAGGTTAAAGTCTTTTTCATGTGATGTGATTTTTTAAGAGTTAAAATTACACTGCAAATGTATGTTAAAACAATAAATGTTACAACATATAAATAAAAAATTGATATAAAATATTGGTAATCAGCAATTAAAATTTTGTTATCGTCTTAGAGATGTCGGATCCCGATGGCCTTTCTTGCTTCTTTTATTGTTGCTCCCGCGCTTTGCCTGGCCTTCTCCGCGCCCCGGCTGGCAACCTTATGAATATAGTCCTGGTTATTGCCTATCTCTCTTATCTTTTCCCTGAAAGGTTCCGTGAAGCGGATCATGTCCTCGGCCAGTTGCTTCTTCAGATCCCCGTAGCGAATTTTCATGGTATTATATTGTTCATTAAAGTACGACAGGGTTTCCGGATCCGAAACCACTTCCATAAGTGAAAAAATATTACGGATGGATTCCGGTTTTTCCTGGTTTAAAACAGTTGGACCACTATCCGTGACAGCACGCATTACTTTCTTTCTGATGATTTCCGGTGAATCCGCAAGAAAGACCGCATTGCCTTCACCTTCGCTCTTCCCCATTTTTCCGGAACCATCCAGACCGGGTATTTTAATCAGTTGAGTTCCGTAATTGAATGCATAAGGTTCCGGAAACAGGTCTGTATTATACATCCGGTTAAATCGGTTCCCAAAAGTTCTGGCCATCTCAAGGTGTTGCTCCTGGTCCTTTCCTACCGGCACCTTCACCGCACGGTGAATGAGAATATCGGCAGCCATCAGGGTCGGGTAGGTGAGAAGACCCGCATTGATATTATCAGGCTGCTTCCGTATCTTTTCTTTGAAGGATGTGCATCGCTCGAGTTCTCCGACATAGGCATTCATATTCAATAGAAGGTAGAGCTCGGAAATTTCCGGCAAATCACTTTGTATGTACAGCGTGCATTTTTCAGGATCCAGTCCGCAGGCCAGATATTCTACCAGCACGGTTCTCACATTCTGGTGAAAATCAGAGGGAGAAGGATGCGTTGTCAGCGAATGATAGTCTGCTATGAAAAAAAAGCAATCAAATTCATCCTGCATTCTGATAAAATTCTGCATCGCGCCGAAATAATTTCCCAGGTGAAGATTCCCCGTACTTCTTATTCCACTTACTACAATTTCTTTCATGCGGTGAAAATAAGCAATGAGCCTGTCACTACCTATAAGCCGGCGGATGATTTTGAAGATATTCAAATCAACCGTTCAGAATTGAAGACGCATAAAATCGTACTTTAGCGCAAAAGAAATCCTTTATGAATACCAAGTTGAAC
>CAZJDX010000065.1:0-4539 GCA_964544885.1 uncultured Flavobacteriales bacterium | reverse complement strand
CTGATCAGTTCCATTATCATCGGAGTGATGTTCGCCTGGTTCCAGGCCAGAAAGATCCGCAACCGTTTTGTCGAGTTCGTCAAGCTGAAAGAATACCTGCCGATGCTAAGGGACCTGAGTCATGACTTCAGCATACCGAAATATGCCACCCACCTCATTTACCTTACCAGCGCCAACGAAAGAGATGAAATAGAGGCCAAGGTAATGTATTCAATCCTTCAGAAACAGCCTAAGCGCGCAGATATGTACTGGTTCGTTCACGTTGACGTACGCGATGAGCCATTCACCATGGATTATAAAGTTACCGAACTGATAAAAGGAAACATCATCCGAATAGATTTCCGTCTCGGGTTCAGGGTTGAACCCCGTATCAACCTGATGTTCCGGAAAGTGGTTGAAGACATGGTAAAGAATTTTGAAGTCGACATTACATCCCGCTACGAATCTCTGGGAAGAAAAAATGTTATAGGAGATTTTCGCTTTGTGGTGATGGAGAAATTCCTTTCCTTCGAAAATGAGCTACCTTTCTATGAGAAGATCATACTCGATATTTATTTCTTTTTCAAAAGAATTTCTCTATCGGAAGAAAGGGCGTTCGGACTTGATACCAGTTCCGTTACTATTGAGAAAGTACCTCTTGTTGTGAATCCGGTTGGTGAAATTAACCTTAAACGAATAGTTTGAAAAGGAAATAGTCTAGAAGCAATGAAACCAAAAACAGCGAAAGAATCATTGGCCACGTTAACCGAGATTGTTCTGCCGAACGATACTAACACACTGGGAAATCTTATGGGAGGGAGGTTGCTGCACTGGATGGACATAGCGTCCGCCATATCAGCTACCAGGCATTGCGGCCGTATCGTTGTCACCGCAGCCGTCAATAATGTTTCATTCAGTCAGCCTATCCGTCTTGGTGAAATCGTTACGCTCCAGGCCAAGGTTAGCCGGGCTTTCAGCTCATCTATGGAAGTGTTCATTGATGTGTGGGTTGAGAATAACATGACCGGTGAGAAGAAAAAATGCAACGAAGCCATTTACACTTTTGTCGCTGTTGACCAGATGGGCCACGCCATAAACATACCTCAGCTGATTCCCGAAACGGAAGAAGAGAAGCAGCGATATGACAGCGCACTACGTCGCAGACAACTATCACTGATTCTTGCCGGCAAGATGAAGCCGGATGAAGCTACCGAACTAAAGGCCTTGTTTAAGAATACTGCGTAGGAATTATCCTGAAAGTGCTCATTGAGAACTTATTCGTCTCAGGATCTCTTCATCTGCAATCATGTTCAGGCAGTTCAGGTGTCCTTTCGGACATTTTTCAAATCCGATCTTGGAGCAGGGCCTGCAGGAGAGTCCGGTTTTTTCCACGACAGTCTGCATTCCCTGTTCAGTTCCACCGTTCTCTTCGCTGTAATATGGATACATACCGAAGCCGGGAATAGTATTTCCCCAGACAGAAATTATTTTTTTCTGCAATGCTGCAGCTATATGCATCAGTCCTGTATCGTGGGTAATCACGAGCGAAGAAGCCCTGATGACGGCCGCCGATTCATGCAGGGTGGTTTTTCCGCAAAGAGAAAGAACATGTTCACCGGATTCTTCCGCGATTAATTCACCCATTTCACGGTCTTCATCCCCACCCAATAGAATAACCGGTTGTTTTATCTTCCGGCATAATCCGGTGGTTTTTTCTGCAGGTAATCGCTTGGTATTATGCTTCGCTCCGATCACATAGGCGATGAAATTTTCTCTTTGAGCCGGAGTAATGGTAGAAAGTATCCTGTCAGAACCCTCCGCAATAAAAAAATCCAACCCTTCACCGTCATTCTTGACACCCAGTCCGCTCACCGTCGCAAGGTAGCGGTCAACAATATGTTTATCCGGCAAACGGTTTACTTTAAAATTGACCATCAGCCATTTTTCCAAATTGAGTTTATGATACGATACCGATGGAATACCAAGTTTTGATTTCAGTAACCATGTCCTTGCGTTGTGATGCAGGTCAATAAGCAAGTCGAACTCCTCCTTCTTCAAGAGCTCAATAATGGCGCCCAAATCTTTCTCTACGAGATGCAGTTTGTCTATATAGGGATTACCGGAAAGTACTGCGGAAAAGGAAGATTTCGATAAGAAATGCACCTCGGCATCGGGGATCTGCCTTTTGATACAACGGATCACGGGACTGGTGAGTACAATATCCCCAATTGATGAAAAACGTACGATAAGAAATTTAGGCACCCTGAAATATGGTTTTAAAATTCTTCCGGCGCACACATTATTCATGAAGCAAACGGACGGGACAAATTTATGTAAAGGAAAGCATCGAAGACCGGATTATGATTAATTTTGAAAGCCTATGAAAGTATCGGGACATTGAAACAGGATTTTTAAAACCATGATACTGACCGATACACATACACACCTTTACGCAGAAGACTTTGACGGTGACAGGGAAGAGCTGATCAGGCAGGCCTTAAGCAAAGGTGTTGAAAGATTTTTCCTTCCGAATATTGACAGTGCTTCAGCAGAGGCCATGTTTAGCCTTGAAAAGAATCATCCTGAAAACTGCTTTGCCATGATGGGCCTGCATCCCTGTTCGGTAAAGGAGAATTGGAAAGAGGAGATTGAGGTGGTGGAAGAAAATCTAAGCAGAAGAAGGTTTGCAGGAATCGGAGAGATGGGAATAGATCTCTATTGGGATAAAACATTCGTTGAAGAACAGAAAGAGGTATTCCGGATACAGATCAGTCTGGCCAATAAATATGGAATGCCGGTAGTCATTCATTCAAGAGAAAGTTTTGAAGTGATTTATGAACTGCTGAAGAAATATCCCAAAGAGGAACCCTGCGGGATTTTTCATTGCTTTACGGGTACAGAAGATCAGGCAAAGCGCGCCACAGACCTTGGCTTTTATCTGGGCATAGGTGGGGTTCTGACCTTCAAAAATTCGGGACTAGACAAAGCGATCATGAATACAGGAATGGAAAGACTGGTTCTTGAAACAGACGCTCCATATCTTGCGCCTGCGCCCTTCCGGGGAAAGAGAAACCTTCCGGAATACCTCGTGCTGATCGCCAGGAAACTGGCGGAGATCAAAGGGCTGAGTCTGGAAGAGGTGGCGGAAATTACCACGGAGAATTCGAAGAGGATATTTTCGTATTAGTCTTAATCCTACATTTAGCGTGGTTTTTTACAGCGTACTGAAGAATGAAGAAGAAAAACAAAAAGATACTTATCATTTATACCGGCGGGACCATCGGTATGATGCATTCCCACCACTCAGGGTCGCTGCTACCATTTAATTTTCACGCAATAACAGATCAGATTCCGGAGCTGAAAAATTTTAATTGCGAGATTGACTTCTTCTCCTTTCGTCATCCGATCGACTCTTCCAATGTACAGCCTCAATTCTGGGTTGAACTGGCAGAGATCGTTGAGAAGAAATATCCGCGTTATGACGGATTCATCATTTTGCACGGTACCGACACGATGGCCTATACCGCATCCGCGCTTAGCTTCATGCTGGAGAACTTGACTAAGCCGGTTATTCTCACCGGATCACAGCTTCCTCTGGGAGCCATCAGGACTGATGCGCGCAGAAATCTGATCACATCCATTGAACTTGCCGCCGGAGAAATCCCTATACCCGAGGTCTGTATTTATTTCAGCAGTCAGCTTTATCGCGGCAATCGTTCCGAGAAATACACTTCCAGTAAATTCGACGCTTTTCAGTCTTCCAACTATCCTGTTCTTGCCGAAACAGGAGTACACGTTGAATATAACAGCAAGGCCATCCTTAAAACTCCTTCGAAGCCTTTACGGGTGCATAAGAAGCTGGACACTAATATTGCATTGATTAAAATTTATCCCGGAATTCACCTGGACGTTATCGAAGCCATGCTGAAAACAAAAAACCTTAAAGCGCTGGTGCTTGAAACTTTTGGAAGCGGGAACGCCCCGACACACAAGGATTTCATCCGGATACTGAAAAATGGGATCAAGAGGGGAATTCTGATTGTGAATGTTTCACAATGCAGCGGAGGCGCAGTCGAACAGGGAAAATATGAAACCAGTTTACACCTGAAGGAGATCGGGGTGATCAGCGGAGGAGACATGACTACTGAGGCGGCGCTGACAAAGACGATGTTCCTTCTCGGCCAAAAGTTGCCCAGTGAAGAGATCAGAAACCTATTGATGAAAGACCTCAGAGGGGAGTTAAGTATTTAAGAAATGGAAACATGTAATCAGACATGCATACTTATTTGAGAAGATTCTTACTGGCAGTAATTATGTTGGTTCATGCCGCATCTTCCAGTGCGCAATATGAGAGCCGCAAGGGTTATGCAGGCGTTTCAATTGGACCAAGTCTGGTACAAGGCCCTTTTGCAGAGAATGATATTATGATAGAAGAGGCCGGTTTTGCCAAAGATGGTGTTGCGTTCAATTTACACTTTGCCTATCGTCTTGGATCCAATTTCGGGATCACGGCGATGTATATGTTTCAGTCAAATTCATTTGACGATAATGCCTTTCTCA
>CAZJDX010000064.1:0-5038 GCA_964544885.1 uncultured Flavobacteriales bacterium | reverse complement strand
GAACTTCCTCCGGGTCCGTAACCGTTCGTGCTTCCGGCCATCACAAAGCCGCTGTCAGCAGTGATAGCCAGGTCCCTGAATTCTTCCGTTCCCGGTCCTCCGAACGTATGATAAAAGGCCGTATCCGGAATGGCGGAATCGGACATCACCCGCTGCGGGAATGAAAGTACAAACAGGAATAAAATAATGACCGCTGAAGCGTTTATGGATGTATTTCGTCTTGCATGCATTTGTTTGGAATTATTCCCTTGCTAAAAAAATCTATGAACGGAATCTGGCGGCTACTTTCATTTCTTTATTTCCATCAGCATATTCATAAAAACCTTTTCCGCTTTTCACACCCAGGTTTCCCGCTCTCACCATATTGACAAGCAAAGCGCAGGGTGCATACTTCGGATTACCGAAGCCCTCATGCAATACCTTCAGTATCGAAAGGCATACATCCAGTCCGATGAAATCGGCCAGTTGAAGCGGTCCCATCGGATGTGCCATACCGAGTTTCATGACGGTATCTATCTCCTCAACACCCGCGACTCCTTCATGCAGGGTGAGGATGGCTTCATTGATCATGGGCATAAGTATCCTGTTCGCGACAAAGCCGGGATAATCATTTACTTCGACAGGTATCTTTTCAAGTTGACGGGATAATTCAAAAACAGTTTTACATACCTCGTCGCTGGTTTCATAGCCTCTGATCACTTCCACCAGTTTCATCACCGGGACGGGATTCATGAAATGCATTCCGATCACCTTGTCAGGCCTTTTTGTCTGTGCCGCGATATGCGTGATGGAGATTGAGGATGTATTGCTTGAAAGAATACAAGAGGCAGGAGCGTAAGTATCCAGATCACGAAAAAGTTTGCATTTCAGGTCTGTGTTTTCCGTTGCAGCTTCAATCACCAGATCTGCCGTTTTCACTCCTTCTTCAATAGATCGCAGCGCTTGCAGGTTCGCGAGTGTGTCCGCCTTCTGCGCTTCGCTTAATTTATTTTTAGCGATCATCCTGTCCAGGTTTCTGACGATGGTATTCATCCCTTTCTTCAGGGCATCTTCCGAAATGTCGATCAGGTTAACACGGAAGCCATATTGGGCAAAGACATGCGCTATTCCATTCCCCATGGTTCCGGCTCCTATCACTGAAATGTTTTTCATTGTCTTGGTCTTGTTCATGATTGGAAAACAATAATAAAGATAAAAAAGGACTCTATTTCCCTGAACGCTTGAGAATGATCATGACCGTATAGATCATGATCTTGAAATCAACGGCAAGCGACATATTCTCGATATAGATCAGGTCATATTTGAGCCGTTCCACCATCTGGTCCACATTTTCGGCATAGCCGAACTTCACCTGTCCCCAACTGGTAATTCCCGGCCGCACTTTGTGTAAATGCCTGTAATGAGGAGCGATTTCCATGATCTGGTCTATGAAAAATTGCCTCTCCGGCCGCGGACCGACAATGGACATGTCTCCCTTCAGTACATTGTAAAACTGAGGGATTTCATCCAGGCGGATCTTTCTCATCCAACGGCCGAATGGCGTTACCCTTGAATCCTCGTTGCTCGACAATTGCGGGCCCTTACTTTCCGCGTCGGCAACCATAGACCGGAATTTATAGATCTTGAAAGGCTTACCGTGTAGTCCTATCCGCTCATGACTGTAAAACAGAGGACCACGGGAGGAAAGCATGACGCCGATGGCGGTGAAAATGTACAGCGGTGAGAAAACAGTTAGCACAAAGAAAGAAGTTACCAGGTCGAATAAGCGCTTTGCCGACTGTTGCCATGCCGGCATCAGGTCGGGAGAGATTTCGATAAGCGGAGCTCCGAAGATCGCATTCATCTTGACCGATCCGGAGAGAATATCGTACATGTCGGGAATTATCTTGACAATCACAGGCAGGTCTTCCAGTTCATTGATAATCTTCCCGATATTTTCGTGTTCGGACGATTCAAGCGCGATGATGCATTCTTCCACATTATTCTTTCGGATGATATCGCGTAAATTTTTAATGTCACCGAGATTGCTCAGGTGTTGGGCAAGCAGATGATCATTATTCCCATCGACATGGACGAAACCGATGAACCTGTTACCGACGGAACTGAACTCAGTATCCATCTGCTTCAGCAGGTTCACGGCGTTTTGATTACTGCCGATCATGATGGTCGGGAAGCCGATTTCCTTTCGGTGTATTCTCCGGATCGTCTGCGTCGAAAGGATGAAACGGAAAATGGCGCTGATACTGAAATGCAGAATGAAGAGGGTGAAGAAAGTATGGTAATAGGTCTTATAGCTGATGACCGCATCATCCAGCAGCAGAGAGAAAAAAATGATCAGAACACCGAAGAAGGAAAGGTATAGCGTTTGCCCCAACTCTTTCAGGCGGCTTTTCCTGAAGATATTCCTGTAGGAACCGGTCAGCGCGTATATGGAAATCCAGAACAGGGGTATCAGTATTATTCCCAGGTAGAATTTTTTATCGGAGAGCATCAGTCCGTAGCTGAACTCCTGCGATTCAATGATGAGTTTTCTGTAGAGGTAAAACAGCGCCCAGGCCAGTCCGGCACTGAACCAGTCGGCGAGGAGGTGCTTAAAAATCTGTTTCTGCTTATTCACTAATAAAGTACTTTCAGATTATCCAGGTATATTTCCGCTGAACTCTGTCCTGCCGGTAATACAGACTTCAGGTATAATTTGTAATTGATGGCGCTTGCGAAGATGCCTCCGGCTTCGCTGAGATTAATATAGATCTTTTTCCATTCCGTGGAAGGGCGAATGTTGACAAGCGGATTCTGCAATACTCCCGATGAATTGGTAATGAATACCCCAACGATTATTTCTTCACTGCACTTGTAATTTAATTCCACATATACAGGGATGGTTATGGGAAGGGTGAAAGGTGCGGAAGAAGCATACTCAAAGACGGGGTGGTTTGAATCCAGCAATGCATAACCCGAATTTCCTTCCAGCGCGTCCGGATCGGAAGAGGGAGTGATGGAGAGGGTGGCGGAATTCGCGCCGGTCGCTGTCAGCGAAAGACTTCCGTCGTCAAAATCTTCAAGCTGCGAAAAAACGGTACCGCTCAGATACCTCACCTGCGCGGTGATCGGGTTTGTCTGATTAGCCTGCAAATAAAGGGTGGTATCAAAGGTACTGGTCTTCACATAGGCTTTTCTGACACCGGAGATCCCGTTTTCCTGAACCCCGGCGCGAACGCTGATTTTATGAGGCCCTTCGCCGATCACCGGAACCGTGAATGGAAATTCAAAGGTTCCAAGGTAATTGCCGTTGACCGAGATCCAGGCGTCGCTGAAATTACTGAGTCTTGTTCCTTCAGTGACTGCATCGGTGACAAGACCGATCGAATCCATATGAAGATAGGCAGGAACCGGTTCGGCGGGATTGATGATGTCGCAGGAAGGGAGGGAGGACACAAGAAAAATGCCTGCCAGGTAAATCCGGCACCTTGCAGTTACTTTACATGGGCGGTTCATTCTTTTCATGAAATGCCTTCAGGCCAGTACATTTAAAGATGAATTTAATTTCTCCATCACCTGGTGTGCGACAACGAGTGCCTGATAGCCGTCCTCAACAGGTACCGGTACCTTTCCATCTTCCATGATCGCTTTTGAAAAAAGTTCAAGTTCCGTCTTAATCGCGTTCAGTTCCTCTATCTGAGGCTGGTCGAAATAGATGAGTTTGGAACCACGGTTCTTTCCAAGATCGACGGTGATGTCAAGCGGTCCGGCTTCACCGGTAAGGGGTTTTAACCTGACCACTTCGGTTTTCTTGTTGAGAAAGTCAACGGAGATATAGGCGTCGCGTTGGAAAAAGCGACTCTTTCTCATATTCTTGAGTGATATGCGGCTTGAAGTGAGGTTAGCCACACATCCATTGTCAAATTCTATTCTTGCATTGGCTATATCGGCCGTGTCGCTCACCACGGCGACACCGCTGGCGCTGATCTTTTTCACCGGCGACCTGACGACGCTGAGAACAATGTCTATGTCATGTATCATCAGGTCATGAACCACAGAAACATCGGTCCCTCTCGGATTGAATTCGGCAAGGCGGTGTGTTTCTATGAACATAGGTTGATGCAGATAATTCTTTGCCGCCAGGAATGCGGGGTTGAATCGTTCCACATGACCTACCTGTACCTTTACTCCGGCTTCCCTGGAAAGTGACACTAATTTCTTTCCTTCTTCAACCGTTTCTGTCACCGGTTTTTCAATAAACACATGCTTTGAACTTTTTAAAGCCTGAACGGCATATTCATAATGCGATACGGTCGGTGTGACAATATCAAGTGCGTCAACCTCGGCGATCAGTTCATCCGCACCGGAAAAGTTTTTAACGCCGAATTCCTTTGACACTGCACGGGCATGTTCGGCATTATGATCGTATATACCTATCAGCTGAACAGTCTTGATCTCTTTCAGAAGGCGCAGATGGATTCTTCCTAAATGTCCGACTCCGATTAGACCGATTTTTACCATTTCCCGCTGTTTCAGGCTTTTTGCGACGCGAATTTAGGAATTTTCAGCTTTTTAACATGGTGAATAACCTTATTCTACCGTATTGTGTTAATAGAAAAATGCAAATCGCCTAAAACAGGGCAAAACCTTAGGTTTCTTTGCTTTCCGATAGTTAATATATGATACAGTTTGAAGATTCCCTGAAACATCAGGGCATGAGAAAGAAATTGATTGATTCCATACGTGCAAAGGGAATTGAAGATGAAGCGGTGCTGACAGCCATGATGCGTGTGCCAAGGCATTTGTTCCTGGACAAGGCTTTCCTCGAGCAGGCATATGCAGATCATGCCTTCAGGATCGGAGCAGGTCAGACCATATCCCAACCCTATACTGTCGCCTATCAGAGTTCATTGCTCCATGTAAAGAAGGGGGATAAGGTGATGGAGATTGGAACCGGAAGCGGATACCAGACCTGCATCCTGATGGAGCTTGGTGCAAGAGTTTATACGATCGAAAGACAAAAAGAACTGTACGATAAAGCAAAGGACTTCCTTCCAAA
>CAZJDX010000063.1:0-5308 GCA_964544885.1 uncultured Flavobacteriales bacterium | reverse complement strand
AGCGGAAAGGGGAAAATAAAGCCTTGATCTTTTCCCTGCCTGCGTGCCTTGCAATCGGCAGGCAGGTTTGTTTCTTTCTTTTCCATCAAGGGAAAAGAAAGAAAATTAAGAAGATAAATTTCTGTTCTCCGCATCAAAACGCTTTCACTAAAAAAATGGCTAATCCTGTTAAATTCATTTACCTTTGCCCGCCTCTTTTCTGATCATTACAATAAAAAAACAACCCTGAACGGCCATGTCAAGAATTTTCAGCGCGGTGCTTTTTTATCTCTTCCTGTTACCCGTTTCCCTGCTGCCTTTCCCTTTGCTCTATGCCTTTTCCGATCTTACTTTCTTCATTATCTACTATGTTATTCCCTATCGCCGGAAAGTCGTAATGAAAAACCTCCGCAATTCATTTCCTCAGAAGAGCGAGGAGGAGCTCAACATGATCTGCAAAAAATTCTACCGGCATTTTTGTGATCTTATTTTTGAAAGCCTGAAGACTTTTACGGTTTCCAGCAAGCAGTTGCTTAAGAGAGTAAAGCTGGAAAATGTGGAACTCCTGGAAGAATATTACCGCAAAGGCAAAAGTCTCATTCTTGTTACCGGACATTATGGTAACTGGGAATGGCCGGCAATGACCCTGCCATATCACAGTTCACATACCGGCACCGGCATCTATAAAAAACTTTCCAATCCTTTCTTCGACAAAAAACTCCGCACCACCCGTGCCCGTTTCGGAATGAAGCTCATGTCAACAAAGGAGGTCGCTGTTTTCTTTGAAGAACACATAAATGACCTTTGCACCTTTGGTTTCATTAATGATCAGAGTCCTTCCGATCCGAAGAAAGGTCACTGGATGCAATTCCTGAATCAGGACACCTGCCTGTTCACCGGGGTGGAAAAGTATGCGATGAAATACAATTATCCGGTCATTTACGGCGTCATCGAAAAAATAAAAAGAGGCTATTATAAACTTGAGTACAGGCTTGTCGCTGACGATCCATCAAAGACCAAAGCCTTCGAGATCACAGAGGCTTGTTCAAGGATCAATGAAGCCTCTATCATTGCCGATCCTTCGTATTGGCTGTGGACCCATAAACGATGGAAACATAAACGATAATCAGGGTTTGCTTCAGCGGTGTGAGGCATAAAGAACTTCAATCCGGAAACCTCGCGTGGATCCCTGAACCAAATTCCTGCTTCGCACTTATTTCGTATCCTTCCTTATTGAACCAGAATCTTTTTAATCAAGACCTTGTTCCCCTGGATGATCTTCAAAAAATACAATCCCGGATTCAATGATTCCGGAATTAAAACCTGGAATTCCTTTTCTCCGCTTACCCTACAGGGCCAGCTTCTTCCGCTGAAATCCATTATAAAAAGTTCCTGTATATTCAGACTGCGCTTCGCTTTGATCTGAAAAGACCGATGCGCGGGATTGGGATAGATCATCACCTCATTATCCGCAATTTCCTCTACCGAAATCAGGTTGCAGTTATTGGCGGGATCATTTCCACTCAGATCTATGACGACGGAAAACAAGGAAGCCATTTGCATGCTGCGCAAGGTCAGGTTGTCAATTGAATGACCATTGGCGAAACAGTCATTCCCATAACTATAGTTGTACAGGATTTCCGCCTGAAAAAGCGGCGCCGCGGAACCCATAGAAACCAATTTCTGCCGGATGGCTTCACCTCCGAAAGCCTGTGGCATATAAGGGTATGGCTGACAGATGGAAGTTGGCGCAAAACATTCGGCGTTGATCCTTCCCAGTATTGTTCCGGTATTATAGTGCACTACCACATCAGAACCCTGATGAAACAAATAGACCGCCGGTTTTGTGACCGCCGTGGAAAGAATGGCCGTATCGATCAGGGCTCCGTAGAAGGAAGCAACACCTTTCACGGATGAATTCTGCAGCGTATCCTGTACTTTTCCCTCTATGCTTCCCAGATCTGGGCGCGACAAAGAATAGCCGGACGGATTACAGAACAGCAGGTCCGGATCCGGAGCGGGTGCATCCGGCAAAGCATAGCATGAGGAGGGCTTTTGATTTTCATCCTGCATAAAGGCAGCGGCCAGGGCATTAAATCCACCGGCGCTTTCACCGGCCAGAAAAGTATTGTTCACGTCTGTTGAATCAATCGCAGTCCTTGCCTTCATGAAGCGGATCGCCGCGCGCGTATCCTGCATGCCCCGGTAGATGGCGCGATGCACCTCATGGCTATCGGCTACATACACACATGGCGCCGATACTGAATTATTGCAGGCCCAGTACATCGTGTAGTCAGACGCTTTGTGCATTCCCAGTCTGTAATTGATCGTCGCGACAACATATCCTTTCGAAGCCATTTCCCTCGCTATAAAAACTATGGATGCATCCCTCTTGCTTCCTCCGGTCCAGGCGCCTCCGTGTACGAGGACCAGCAAGGGTCTCAGGCAGTTTGAGTCAGCGGCCGGCTTGTAGATATCCAGCAGAAGCGTATCAGGATTTCCCGCATAGCCGGTATCAATGGCATATACCAGATTGGAATCGCTGAGATAGACCGGGAACTGACTCTGGGTATAAGGCAATTGTGCGCCTGCCCTGAAAAAGGTCAACAGCATGAAAATGGTCAATACATATCGCATGGATTCCAAAGTTCTCAATTAATAAAGGAAAAGCAAAGGGAGAAGGAATTCTTCATCCAATGGAAATACAAAAATGTTTCTTCATTGTCTCAAGCGGCCTTATTTAACCCGGTTTTTGAATCGCAGCAAAGAGCGAACCGCCGAAGGAGAAGCTCCGAGCCTGCGAGGAGATCGCTCCGTAGGCCGCTCTTTGCCAGTTCTCAAATCCCGTGCAGCGGGAATGAAAAAATTCCGCAAAGCGGAAAGAGTAAAATAAAGCCTTGATCTTTTCCCTGCCTGCGTGCCATGCAATCGGCAGGCAGCTTTGTTTCTTTCTTTTCCATCAAGGAAAAAGAAAGAGAATGAATGATCCGCCAGGAAACATTGATGGAATCAATTGGATAATTCTACTTTATAAATTCCTGCAAGAAATTGTATCTTTTACCTTTGAAATCAATCAGGGGGAAATTCCAAGCCCGGATTCCCAGTCCAGCCTTAAGACCAAGGTTATGCCGCCCACGCTCCTATCAAGATGAAAACAGAACACATAAAGAGAAAAAAACAGGATCTCTTTCAATCCCTGAGTTATCGTAACCGGATACATTCCGGATCCAAGAAATTCATCACGGTCCTTTGTGTGATTATCTTCTTCGCCGGTATCATCAATTCTCTTCATGGCCAAAAAGTATCTAAAGCGGATTCATTAAGAAAAGCATTCGGACAAAGCAGAGATTATAAAGAATACATAACCACAGGCGGGCGCCTGTGCAATGAACTATTAAGATCTGATCCGCAGGAAGCTGTGCTGACAGGTAATCTGGTTCTTCACATGATCGACAGTCTGCTTAAAGAAGACGTCATCTCAGATTCCGTGGCAGACAGAATGCGTTTAAGAATTGGCCATTCAATAGGAAATGCATATGGCCACTTAGGTGATGTCAATGAGCAAAGAAAATTAATGATGACTAGTCTGGAACTGGCTAAGCACATCAATGATAGACGAATGGAATGCACGGCGCTGGAACAAATTGCCAATAGTTACGAACAGCAGGGATACATGAAAGAAGCGATCCTTTACTTTCGAAAGGCGCTTGCCCTGGCAGAGGAAGTGGGTGACACCTATCTTATCGCACTTGAGCTTGGAAATATTGGCGCTGTCATGGTAGATGCCCCGGATTCTGCCCTTTGGTACTATAGGCAGTCCTTGTCTCAAATGCAAAAGCCCGGAATGCAGGACCGTGAAGGAGCTATGGGATGGATGATGCAAAATATCGGTGAGATTTTTGAAAAAAAAGAACAAGTCGATTCGGCATTGCATTATTACCAACACTCACTGGCTATACGTCGGTCCATAGATCACCTTTTGGGACAGTCTGTCGCGCATGAAGCCATTGCCAGACTGATGTTTAAACAGGGGAATGCTAAGGAGGCGCTGGAAAATATTAATACCGGCATTCAGATCGCTCTGGAGAACAATTTTATTCAGTCGCTGTACAGCAGTTATAAACTTCGAAGTGAAATTAATGCACGTCTTGGAAAGCATAAGGAAGCGCTCGCCGATTTGCTGAACTATATGCACCAGCGCGATTCCATTGTCAACGAAGCTAACACCAAACAACTCGTACAGCAAAGTATGCGGTATGAATATGGACGAAAAATGCTTGCTGACAGCCTGGAGTTTTCGAAGAAAGAAGCTGTTCTTACCGAACGCACTCAGAAGCAGCGCATCGGACTCATCGCTACCATGGGAGGATTGGCTCTGCTGATCCTTCTCGCCCGATCGATCTACAAGGGTAAAAAAAGAAGCGATGAACTCCTGCTCAATATTCTGCCGGAGGAAACAGCCCGGGAGCTCAAACAAAAAGGGCGCTCCGAAGCAAAACTGATTGACGAAGTAAGCGTATTGTTCACCGACTTTAAAGAATTCACCCAATTCTCTGAAAAATTATCTCCAAAGGAACTGGTTGCTGAGATTGATTTGTGTTTTCGCGAATTCGACAACATTGTGCAAAAATACGGGGTAGAAAAAATAAAAACCATTGGAGACAGCTATATGTGTGCGGGCGGACTCCCTGTCCCTAACAAAACACATGCGACGGATGTCGTAAATGCGGCAATTGAAATTCAGCAATTCATGCAAAAGTTAAGAGTAGAAAGGGAGGCGCAGGGAAAATTATTTTTTGAAATTCGCATAGGTATACATTCCGGACCGGTGGTTGCAGGAATTGTTGGGGTCAAGAAATATTCTTACGATATCTGGGGAGACACGGTAAATACGGCAAGCCGCATCGAATCAAGCGGAGAAGCGGGAAAAGTAAATATCAGCGGAGCCACTTATGAATTAGTGAAGGACCGGTTTAACTGCAAATATCGCGGGAAAATACAGGCGAAGAATAAGGGAGAGATTGACATGTATTTTGTTGAAACGCTTTCTTGATTCTGGGCTTATATACACCAGGCCGGGCACTGGATTCCCGGCTTTGCTAACTGAGTCTGCGCATCTGGAAAAGGCAGAAAATTCCGTCCGGCAGATATAAATACACCTGGCCCAACCCGAAGAAATTTCGAATTGGGAATAGGTAGTCCCTTTTTCAGGCGCTACCCGGCTAATCTCAATTGCCAAACAAGCAAAGCACACTTACAGACCTTTGTAAAATGCCAAAGCGGCCTTATTTAACCCGGTTTTTGAATCGCAGCAAAGAGCGAACCGCCG
>CAZJDX010000062.1:0-5488 GCA_964544885.1 uncultured Flavobacteriales bacterium | reverse complement strand
GATCTTCTGATAAAGTATACCGATACGCTTAGTATCAGAATGATCAAGACGATCAATCCATACGTACTCATGGCAGGAATAGATGCCACACCGCTGCTATTATCACCTTCCAGCAGCAGAACATGGTCAAACGGAATCCAGGACATACCCCCGTTCATGCTCATTTCAAGGTGCAGATGCATAAAGTTCGCCTCGGCAATTACCCCCGGTGCAGCGGGACTTTGCTGAATAAGTCCTGTAGATTGATGAACAGGACTTTCGCGGAAGATAACACCAGGCGGAAGGGTTCCGCCTGTAAGATCCATCTGAACCATTTCGGTTTCGAAAAAGCTTGTCGGTCCGATGTCTTCGGTATGATCCAGAATAATTTTACTGGTACCGGTGGTTGTGAACGCGGTAAAGGTAGTGCCTGTATCAACAGATATTTCCAATATAACGGAGCATGTAAATGAAACACTGTCTTTTGATCCAAGCGGAGGTGGAGAAATACTGTCACTGAAATTATTTATCACCATATTGCGAACCTGAATCTGGGCATTGTTGGCGCTTGCAGGAACACCACCGGAAGTGCCGGAAATTCCTCCTGTACTTTTCACTGACTTGCCCGGCTTTGGTTGCTTGGGCGAAGTCTGTGGTTTGACAGGCGATGGACATTCAACAACTATAAAGAAGTCTTTGTAAGTAGAAAGTGCGCCGGTCATGTCTCCGGTTTTCGGATCATAGTATCCCATTTCAGTAACTAAACCGCCCGCTTTGCCTTGCTGGCTATCATGCCTGACAGACAAGGCGTATTTTCCATCAGCCATCTTGACGCAATTTACAATACTCATAACATGCGCTTTTGCAGATCCTTTGAAGTAACAGTCGATCTCTACATCCTGTTTATCCGCAAGTAATTTGGGAATTTCTTTGATTGCATCCCTGCCTCCTGTTAGTGTGGTTATCCGCATCTTGCGCTTTTTGGTATGTGCTCTTTTATTGGCAACCCAATTTGCGCGAGGCACACCGGTAACAGGATTCCAATCAAGTTTCTGCTTGAGGGTATCAATGCTGATTGCCTGTACAGGCAGATTCAAGTCGGGATGTACCGAATTTAAAAAATTGAGGCTATTGGAGACGGCAGCCGGGGCGCATTCATTAGCTCCCGCTTCCTGATTGGGAAATGCAGCGTGTGTGGCTGCTGCAGGAGCTGCCTGTGCAGGTGCACCACCCTTTTGTTTCTCACCTTTTCCGGGCTCCATTTTTGGACCTCCGCCACCGCTGAACGAACCTGGCGCGATAAAGTATTCGTTCTCCGAAAGCGGAACAGTATCAGTTATTGAAGGAGGGACCGTTTTGAGACTGTCGGTAAAAGTTAAGCCAACTGCAATTTCAGGAATAACAATACCGGAATCAGGTAGAGGAAACCAAAGACGGATGGTTTGAGGGACTCCTGTTCCCTGTATGCTAACTATGGGCGCATTTTCAATAGCCCAAACGGTATCCACACTAAGGTTCAAAAATTTGTAACCGCTGTGTCCCGTAAATGTAAAATCAACAGCCCCCCAATCCGATAAACTGGTTGTATCCGTTCCATAAACAAAACTTAACTGATGATAAGATGCAGATTGTGCAATTGAAGTTGATGGCGTGTGCAGACCGGTTAAAAAGAAAAGGAAAATCAACAACACACTGCCACTTCGGGTTGGCGTTTTCATGTTGATCTGAATAAAAGTTCAAATCAAATATAAAAAAATATTCGAGTATTACAATCCCTTTTCGTAACAATAAGCGAGGAAAAGATATAGACATACGTTTATATGCGCTGGCCTGCATTTGTATTTTGCCGGTACAAAGGCCCTTTCTGTTCCGCTATCAAACCAACCGGCCTCACAAAAATCAGTTGGGATGCGGATCGCAAGTGGGTGTATGGAATCTGGACGAGTTGTCAAATTGTATTTTCCAGGAATCACAATCATGTTCAACAGAGTAGGTATTCTGTCTGTGAATAACCGCTCAATTCAACTTCACTATTTTTTTGACAAGGGATTTGTGTCTG
Source organism: uncultured Flavobacteriales bacterium (assembly GCA_964544885.1). Classification (GTDB taxonomy): domain Bacteria; phylum Bacteroidota; class Bacteroidia; order AKYH767-A; family 2013-40CM-41-45; genus QQVM01. The sequence goes on along the minus strand of CAZJDX010000062.1, from coordinate 3,450 downwards.
GATTTGGCGGATAAAAAGTAGATCCCGGTTTCCAGTTCCCCTAAATTTAATTCTGTTCCGTTAATAAAAGGAAAAGGCGAAACAATGGAACGCAGAATATTTCCGTTGACCGAAAGCACGGATAAGGATTCAATGGATGATTCCCCGGAGTAAACATGGATGGAATTTGAAAATACCGTAGGTATGACTTGTAAATCGAACACATCTTCTTTCTCCCTAATGCTGCTCCACAGATTTTCATCAAAGCGGACAACGCCTGAAGAGTTTGTGCCAAGCCAGAATATTCCATTTCCTTCTGTTGCTACAGAGAATACGATATCATCCGGCATGGCGCTGTTTTGAGTATCCCAATGCGGATAATCGAATCCGGAATTCTTTATCAGTCCATGGCCATATGATCCTATGTAAAAATTTCCCAATGAATCCTGAAGCAGGGAGTTCAAACTATTGCCGGGTATTGAAGAGCTCACGGTGTTATAGGCAAACCAGGTACCGTTATAGAAACGGATTAATCCTCCGGCGGGACATGTCATCCATTTAATACCTCCATTATCAATATGAATGTCCAATATGGTATTGTCAGGAAATGAATTGTTGTATGAATTCCAATAGGTGAAGGTTGTGTCTGTCATTCTGACCAGCCCTCCGTTAACCGTACCCAGCCACCTTGTCGAATCATTTTCGAATTCCACCACTGTGACGTGATTCACCGGAATAGAAGAATTGTGAATATTATAAACTGTCCATATTGAATCATCAAATCGGCACAGTCCCTGATCAGTTGCGATCCACTTCACTCCAAAGCGATCTATGTTTACGCTCCGGATGTAATTGGAAGCGATCCCGGAATTGGAAGTGTTATATGTCGTGAAGTTAATTCCGTCGAATACAGTTAACCCACCGCTTTGAGTAGAGATCCATGCCTTACCCAGACTGTCGAAAGAAATATGTTTAAGGGAGTTGTCACTGATGTCTGAATTCACAGTGGTATAAACCTGCCATCCTGTATCATTCAGTATAGCCAGACCATACTCGGTACAAAACCATTTAGTATTTAGCGAATCTATTGCGACAAAGCGGCATTGATTGTCCGGCAAAGGAGAATTGAACCGGTCATAGGTGGTGAAGAGCGTCTGCGCCACACTGCTTCCTGACCAAAACAGCAGAGTGGATAAAATGAACGCCAGCCTGAGCATCCTTTTGTTTGTAACTATTGTAAGACGACCCGGTGGTAATAATTCTTGTCTTCAGACAAGATGTGAACTCCGTACACACCGCGTGGCAGAGCTTCCAGTTCGAAGCGTTCGTTATAAGTGCCACTGTATGCGTTCAGGTTTTTTGAACGTACAATACGTCCTGTCGCATCCAACAGTTCAATAATAAGTGAGTGTGAATTTTCCAGCTCAAACCTTACCGAAAGCTCATTCTTCGCAGGATTAGGATATACCTGCAGTGAGTTCAGGCGGTTTACGTCGGCAATTGAGTTGGGGTTTGCCACTACTGCGAGTGCAGGAACCCTTGGACTTACGCACTGGCTGGAAGGAAGGCGCAGATTCCAGTCGTAAAAGAAATAATAATAACCGGTACCTTGTGAAGAGCCGGTGATGGAACAGTAATTGTCAACAGTATAAGGGTAGTTTAGCCCGTTGGCGTTATTATTTCTGAACAATTCTCCGCCAGTCTTTGACAGCCTGTAACCTGTACCGGGACTGATCTGGAAGTCGAGAATGACAACAGTCATACCCGCATTAACCGAAACAAGTTTGCTCTGCAATAAGGTTCCCTGGTTATCACTCAGTTCTATGGTCCGGGTACCGGCGCTGAGAGCATATACCTTTACACTGTGCAGAATAATTGTATTGTAGCAATCAAATTCAAGGTACTGGTTAGTTACCGACGAAGCTCCTGAGGCAACCGAAGAATCCTGCGGTCCTATCTGAAAACTTAATCCATTGTGCTCTTCAACGCTCTCCGCCCAAAAACTGGTTGTTGTATTAATTGAAGGTGTTATGAAAATGTTTCCTGTGCTGAGTAAATTACCTCCGCTGGCCGCATCATACCAGTTTATGGTTCCGGTACCGCTTGCATTCAGAATGGCAGAACCTGGAGTTGGAATAGTATCATTTACGGTTAAAGGAGAGGATGGAGGATTGAAAACATTCACCTCAACTGAATAACTTTGTCCTGTGCCACAGCTGGTGCTTATATCAACGCTGTAGATTCCCGCTGTGCTGACCGTAGTGGATGCGGTTGTGTCACCATTGCTCCACAGGTAACTTGCATTTGCCAGACTATTATCCACGGTAAGCGTTGTACTTTCTCCCTGGCAAAGATTCAATACGCTATTGGAAATATTCACTCTGGTGGTTTGTGTGGCGGGGTTTGGTTCCTGTTGTGTAAGCGTGAATGGAGCGGCATATACATTGTTACTTTCATCCGATTCAAGGAAATTCTGATTTGGATCAACTTCCGTTACGATCCAGTAATCCCCGTTGCAGATACCTGGCGGAATATCAATCCACATTCCATCCAGGGAGGTCCAGTAAATGTCAATATAACCTGAAGAAATTCCCTGTATTACGCTGGAGCAGCTATAATTGCCACCGCCTAATCCATAATTTGGGAAATCACTGTTGTCGTTCAGCGAATTTCCGGAACTGTCAAGACAATGATCCGCCCATCCGGCACAGGTACCATAGTCCATCACACAAAATGCGAGTTTCGTTCCGGAGCCTATGATGGGCCAAAGCAGCGGATTCGATTCGGCGGTGTCGCGCGTGCGAAGGGTGTAGTTACCCCAGTTGTCAACGTGCATATGACTGTGGCTGGGATGATATGTCATCGTTCCGGCCGCGCGGTCATAATAACTCATGGTATTACCCGACTTATGATAAATGCGCTGGTTGATGAGAATTCCAGGATAGGTTATTCCGTCCGGACAAATGCTGGGAGCTGTTCCGACAAATGTGTCTGTTCCACAAATGAAAATATTTGTCGCGTGAATTTCCAGCGGACCAAAACCAGGATTGGGTGTCGAAACGGATACTTTCAGTCTGCCGTTATCCACCCCATGACCGGTTTGTGAATATTCGATCACCCCATAGGTGTCGCCAAGATCATAAAATGGAGGATGACCTATTTGTATATCCGGTAAGAGATCGCAATCGGTTTGAGTAGAATCTTCACAACGGCAGGAAGTAGCATTACTGGTAGTACATTGTGCGTAGTTAATGGATGGTAAGACTGCGCACAGAATCAGGAGTAGTAATTTTGTTTTCATTTATGGCTTGTCGTTCTAAACGGAAAGCTACGAAAAAGGTCTGAAACCTGATGAATGCCCGTGAAGATTTTTATTGGCAGGTTTTCAATCGAACCTTTGGAGGCTGGTCACCAGGATCCGGGTTTGTCTGATTTGTCGTTTTATTCATTAAAGCGTAGTTTTATCTTGTA
>CAZJDX010000061.1:1877-5525 GCA_964544885.1 uncultured Flavobacteriales bacterium | reverse complement strand
TCCTGTTCCTTCAGCTCCAGGACCAGCAGAACGTACCTGCAGGAATCGATGAATGAACCCTACGACCTCATCGTGGTTCCCGGCGTTCCGCTGGAAGGCAACATGTGGAGTCCGATCATGAAAGCAAGGATATACTGGTCAAAATATCTTTTCGATAAAGGCATCGCAAGAAACATCATGTATTCCGGCTCCTCCGTCTATACGCCTTACTACGAAGCGAAAGTGATGGCGCTCTTTGCCAAAAGCATCGGAATCCCTGAAAAAAATATTTTCACCGAAACCCGTGCCGAGCACAGCACTGAAAACATTTTTTACAGCTACCGCAAAGCACAGACACTAGGCTTCAGGAGGATTGCTTTAGCCTCGGATCCCTTCCAGACAAAACTGCTGAAAAGATTTACAAAGAAAAAGGTGGATGCAAACGTCGGCCTCATCCCGATCGTTTTCGATACACTGAAGACCATGGAGCCCCACATGACCGATCCCGAACTTGATTTTTCAAGCGCCATCAATAAAGACTTCGTCTCCATCATGGAAAGGGAAAGTTTTTGGGAGAGGTTCAGAGGAACCAGAGGACTGAAGATTGATGAAAACTTATACCGGTGATCTTTAAGATCAGCATCGGGGACAGCACGGAAAAAAACCGGGCAGATCAAAAGTTTTATCATCGCCATTACTCCATAAATAAGATGGGCTGTTTCGCCTGGAGCCTGAAACACCCCATGAAAAGTTTTAAATTCATGGCTTATTATACCCGGTTCCTTTCTGTGAAAATTTTCAGTAATTGAATATTCCGTTTTTACATTTCATCGTGACACTTCATGGATCTGTATCTTTGCTTTGTATATTCGTAGATCATTGACGGGAAGTATGTCAGTGATACGATCATTTCACCATGCGCAAATCTCAACAGCAGGTACGCAACCTATCTGCGCAGTAAAAATTTTTTATGCCTATTGTCAAGGATGCCTATACCCGTTACCGTCTGATAGACGAAGCGATCAGAAACAAACAGAGACCCTATCCCTCCCTCCGGGATCTTGCACAGAAGTGCGGGGAATTACTTGGGAAAAGAGTTTCAACCTCCTCCATCCAGAAAGACATATATGCCATGCGTTTCGACGAAGGCCTGGGCTTTCATGCTCCCATTGAATATTTGCCCGGGCGAAAGGGATATTATTACAGCGACCCAAACTACTCGGTCAGCAGGATCGCGCTGAAACAGGAAGATCTCTATGCGCTCGAATTTGCCGCGGGATTATTAAGACAGTTTAAAGATTATCCAATTCTCGAGCAATTTGATAATACCATAGGAAGGTTGCTGGATGCGGTAAAGATCAGCCGCTCACTTCACGGAACAGATACGAGCGGAATAATCCAGGTAGAACAGGCAAATCACAATGAAGGAAACAGACATCTCGAAAAAATACTTCGTGCCATCACCGAGTGCTTTGAGATACGGTTCAGTTATTACAATTTCAGCAAAGGCAAAACCAGCGAACATCATATTCATCCTTACCTTATCCGGGAATATAAAAACCGCTGGTATATGACCGGATATTCTCCCTCGCATGAGAAGATCCTTACGTTCGGACTCGACCGCATGAAGAATCTGCATATAGGCCAGTCGACATTTGCAAGAAAAGAGGATTTCAACGCGAAAAATTTTTTTTATCATTCTTTCGGGATTACGGTGAACGATCTTGTTCCGGTTAAGATCATCCTTTCATTCAAACCGGTTGAGGGTTTGTATATCAAAGCCCAGCCCATTCATCATACACAAAAAATACTGAAAGACACAAGAAAGGAGCTGCGTATCAGAATAGAGGTAATTCCTTCACAGGAATTGAATATGCAACTGCTCAGCTATGGCGATAACGTAACGGTCATAAGCCCGGCCGGGCTGGTAAACGAAATCAGATCAAGACTTGTAAAAGCCCTGGATAATTACAGGTAATTTTCCAATGCCTCTTCCGGCCGGAACGCAGATAGGTTACGTAAGGGGGATTTACCTTTGAATAATATTGTATGCGGCACATCCTGTCAAAATCCACTTTTCTCTATGGAGCTCAATGTCAGAAAAGACTGTTCTTCCATAAATTCCGCCGTGAACTTATTCCTGAAATTTCGGATGAGCAGCAGGCAATATTTGATACGGGCACCTCTGTTGGCGAACTGGCAAGAGAACTGTTTCCGGGAGGTATTGATGCTTCCCCTCCGACTCCGTTTGAATATCAGAAATCCGTCAAGTTCACAAGTCAATTGATAAGTTCAGGGGAACGCATCCTGTATGAAGCGGCCTTTCAGCACGAAGGCGTTCTGGCAGCGATTGATATGCTGGTGAAACGAAACGGTAAATGGAAAGCCTATGAGGTAAAAAGTTCTACCAGCGTGAAGGATATCAACCTGACCGATGCAGCGCTTCAGTATCACGTAATAACCAATTCAGGGATTGAACTCAGTGATATATTCATTGTTCACATAAACAATGAATATGTACTTGGCAAGGAGCTGGTAAAAGAAGAGTTTTTCCGGATCGAATCAGTAAAAGATTCCTGCATTGAATTACAGGGATCCGTACGGGAAAAAATCAATGAGTTAAAAGCAATGCTGAAGAAAAAGGAAGAACCAGCAGTGGATATCGGACCGCATTGTTCAGACCCTTATGAGTGTACTTTCATTGAACATTGCTGGAAACACATCCCCGAACCTTCCGTCTTTGATCTCAGCAGAATGAGGACTGATAAAAAATTTGAATTGTATGAAAAGGGGATGATCCGTTTTGAAGAACTTGACGAAGAGGTAAAACTCACTTCCTTTCAGAAACTTCAGATCAATTCTCACCTGGAGAAGAAGACCGTGATAGATAAGGCCGGCATCAGTAATTTTCTGGAACAGCTCAGGTATCCGCTGTACTTTATGGACTTTGAAACATTCGCCCCCGCCGTTCCTTTGTACAGGGGTACAAGACCCTATCAGCAAATTCCCTTTCAATATTCTTTACACTATAAAAAAAATAAAGTGAGCGCTCCGGTTCATTCTGATTATCTTGCAGAAGCCGGCTTAAAAGATCCTCGTATACCTTTCCTTGAAAGTTTACTCAAAGAAACAACTGCCCGGGGAAGCATTGTCTGTTATAATGCTTCTTTTGAAAAAATGATCCTAAGCCAACTTGCAGAAGATTTTCCAGCGTATGCCGATGAGATAGAAAAAAGAATTGAACGAATCGTGGATCTCATGCCTCCTTTTCGTGAAGGTCTTTACTACAAACCGCAAATGAATGGTTCCTATTCCATCAAAGAGGTCTTGCCAGCGCTGGTTCCGGATCTTGGCTATGATCTTCTCGAAATTAATAACGGTTCCTCCGCCTCATTAGCCTTTGTCCGGATGATTTACGATAAAGACTGTGACAGGGAAAACCTCCGTAAAAGCCTTCTGGAATATTGCAAACTCGACACACTGGCCATGGTCAGAATACTGGAAGTACTGGAAGCCGTCTGAGAACGGAAGGATTTAACGGGTCTTTATCAGTTTTGTCGTCAGTACCCGTCGATCTGTTTTCAGCTCCAGGAAATAAATTCCGGGCTGAAGTTGATCACCGTTTTCATAACGACCCTGGAGATTTTCATCCCGGCTGACCAGCCTGCC
>CAZJDX010000061.1:0-1777 GCA_964544885.1 uncultured Flavobacteriales bacterium | reverse complement strand
GTATTCCAAAGATAACTTGAAAATCCCGCGCCTGCATCCAATCTTATACTCACATCCTGACAGATGGTCGTGTCGGGCCCAAGACTTACTACGGGGACTGGCCTCACTTCAATATATTGTGTATCCCTTCCGACACAGGTATTTGAATCCGTAAAGGAGTAAATGATCGCATGGGTTCCGGCACCTGCAATTCCTGTGAAGAAGGTTGTTCCGCCTACCGCGTTTCCGCTGTAAACACCACCCGCAGGAAAACCAGAGGTCAACTGAACAGGACCGGTATTGGCACAAACGTCATTGAAAGTTCCAAGAGTCACTTCTGGTCCTGGATTTACCCGTATGGTGGTATTGGCTGAGTTCACGCAGCCATTAGAATTGGTATAGGTATAGGTAATTGTATGAACTCCGGTATCCGCGATGGAGGCAGAGAAAAGATTTGAGTCCACACCGTTCCCGCTATATACGCCACCGGTGGGATTACCCCCGCTTAAGGCGAATGGCGGGGCAGACAGACAAACTTCATTCAGGGGATTCATGGTAACAGATGGCAGACCAGCCACCTGAATTGTCGCGGTCGTTGAATCTGAGCAACCGGAACTGTTGGTATATTTATACTGTATGGTATGGGTTCCCACTCCTGCAGTCGCAGGATTGAACACTCCCGAACTTACCGACGGACCTGTATAAGTTCCACCTGCCGGACTTCCGCCTGTAAGTGCGAATGGTGCGGCGTCGACACAAACCGTGTTAAAACCTGACAGCGTGACTGAAGGACTTGCATTTACCGTGATAGAGGATGTCGCCGAATTACTACAACCCTGTGCATTGGTATACGAATACGTGATGGTATGTGTACCTGTCCCGGCATCAGAAGGATCAAACTGATTACCACTTACTCCCGGACCGCTGTATGTTCCACCGGCGGGACTGCCTCCTGTGAGGTTTAGGTCAGAGGCATTGAAACAACGGTCGGCAAAAGATGAAAGCGAAACATTGGGTAAACTGTTTACCGTTAAGGTACGGCTGGCGGAGGAAGAACAACCCTGAGCATTCGTATAGGTATAGGTAATGGTATGAAAACCGGTTCCTGCATCGGCAGGATCAAACTCGCCATTAGAGACACCGGGACCACTATACGTACCACCGGAAGGAGAGCCCCCGGTGAGGTTGTAAGGATCCTCATCAATGCAAACACTCCCTTGAGAAGAAAGCGAAACCGATGGAACAGGGTTTACGGTTAACGTTATACGCTCATAAGCCTGACAGCCGAAAATGTCAGTACCCAGAACCGAATATCTCGTAGTATTGGTGGGGGAGGCCGTCACCGTTGAACCGAACGTCGAAGACAGTCCGCTGCCGGGAGACCAGTTGTAGGTGAAGGCTCCGCTGGCTTCAAGGGTTACGGATGATCCGGCGCACAAAACCGTATCCGAAGCGGTGATGGTCACGGCAACACCAAAGGTCACGGTGTCTTCCTCGGGATAAATGGAAGTAAGATAATCGCTGCTTCCTCCTGTACCATTATATTCAAAGACGGCAAAATAATAGGTTTTATTCGCGTTCAGCGCGGTAACCGTTACGCTGTTGCCCATGGCGCTATAGACAACATAATTGTTATTGCCCAGGTGAGTACCGGATCCGAAAATGCTTCCTGCAACATAGGCAATGCCATCGGAAGGGAACTGACTAACCGGACTTCCTGCTGAACCTATCACCAATCTTCGGGTACCATCTCCGTTAGTCCAGTTGATATCCACCTCATTGCAATTGCTCACCGACA
>CAZJDX010000060.1:0-5845 GCA_964544885.1 uncultured Flavobacteriales bacterium | reverse complement strand
CTGAAACCATGAAAACCATATTTTTGCAACTAAACGCTTTGAAAATCGTAAATCTGGCATTAAATTGTATTCCATTAAATCCGGGTATGTTGAAGAAGCCGGATAATTCTATGGTAACCGGTATCTGTTGTAATTTTTTACATACGGATTAAAAGATCTGCACTATGAGAATATTAGTAAGCGTATTACTCTTCACCTTGATTCTGGCCGGTGTTCCGGAAGTGTCTGCCCAGGATCAGGTTACGACTTCTACGGAAACAAGTCAGAGCGCAAAGGTGAGTCTTAAAAGCGGCAATATGCCTAAGGCTAACAAGTTCAGGACCTGGGATATTGGTATTCATGGCGGACTGATGATACCCAATACCGACCTGACCACTACCGACTTCAACGCACCCAACCTCATCACACAAATCGGATACGGATTAAGCGTCACCAAATTTCTTTCGCATTCCTTCGCTTTGCAGGGACAATTCATGAGGGGAAAGTTAAAGGGCGATGAGGAGAATACCGGTAGTAATGACAAATATAATTTTGAGACGTCTATTGATTATTCAGCAAACATTAACATTTATTTTCAATTGGGAAACGTTGCTTTTCTAAAGCGTAACCCAAATATTGCTTTGTATGGATATGCTGGTATCGGAATTATGCATTTCAATCCAAAAGTTTATAGGGATGGTTCTAATGTATATAATAATTACTATGTGAATAATAATTCGATTAATTTAGAAGACTATTCTAACACACGCGAATTGGTTTATCCGATCGGCGCAGGAATTAAGTACAGAATCGTTAAACCACTGTCACTGCATCTTGAATATTCACTCAGGCTTACCAATACAGACAAGCTGGACGGCTGGTACCGCCTTCTTTCGGAGCATGATAATTTTACCTATATCAATTTAGGTCTTACCTATCACCTGGGAGCCAAGGATAAACCAATACAGTGGGTGAATCCGATGCAAACCATTTATGCGGATCTCTATGACATGAAGGACAGGGTCGATCTGCTCAGTGGGGATAAGGATATGGATGGAGTTGCCGATATGTTCGATCGTGAACCGGATACTCCGGAAGGCGTGAAGGTATATGGCGATGGTACCGCGGTTGATGCTGATGGCGATGGTGTTCCCGACTGGAAAGATGTCGAGCCTTTCTCACCCAAGGGATCGCAGGTGGATGCTTCCGGCAGGGAGATCGACAGCGACAACGATGGCATTCCGGACAGCCGGGATTTGGAGCCCAATACAGCGAAAGGAAGTCTGGTCACGAATCAGGGTGTGACCATTCCGCCGGTCTCTACAACCAAAGGCGGCGCCGCATCGATTCTCGCGGCAAACGGATACCTGCCTTCCATCTTCTTTGATCTTAACAGCGCCGTGATCAGCAAAAAGTATGACGAGACGCTGGCCTCCATTGCGCTGGTGATGCGAAACAATCCCGATGTTCAGTTTGAAATACAGGGTAACTGCGATTCCCGTGCAAGTTCCGATTACAATATTAAGCTTGGTAAGCGCCGGGCGGAATCAGTCAAGAATCATCTCATCAGGAAGTATTCCATTGATCCCGGAAGACTCCACATAACTTCATTGGGAAAGAACGATCCTATAACCAAGGATCACCCGATGAACAGAAGGGTTGACTTTAAAGTGAAGGAATAAGGCCAAAATTTTTCAGCGAAAGCACAGGGATAAATTCATCCTTGTGCTTTTTTGTTTATTCAGAGACTTGAATTTCCTGCACCGTACAAGCGGCTCACAAAGTCCCAGGCAACAATCCCTGCGCAGACGGAAATATTCAGAGAATGTTTGTTCCCTTCCTGTGGAATCTCAATGGCCATATCGCAAAGGTCCAGGGCTTCATCGCTGACACCCTGTATTTCATGTCCGAAAACAAAGGCATATCTCTCCTGGCTTTGCGGACAGAAGCGGTCGAGTGGGATGCCACCTTCCACCTGCTCGACTGCGACGATGATCCATCCCTGCGATTTCAGTTCTTTGATGGCCGAGCTGCTGTGGTCAAAGTATTTCCATACAACATTGTCTTCGGCGCCCAGTGCGGTTTTATGTATTTCACGATGTGGCGGTCTGGCTGTAATGCCGCACAAATAAACGGCACTGCATAAGAAAGCATCGGCCGTCCGGAAAACCGAACCGACATTATTCAGGCTTCTTACATTGTCCAGTATGAAAAGGAAAGGACGCTTCTCTGCAAGCTGAAATTCTTCCTTTGTTTTCCTGTTGAGTGCTTCGTTTTTAATTTTTCGCATCTGGTGATTTTCCGGTGCTTGTTCAGTGAATTTGGGGCAGGGTCGGTTAAAACCCAACTGTCAGGATTCCGCTATGGCTTCATCCTGAATCAGTAAGGAAAGTTCATGGGCTGATTTCCATGGCTATGAAATTCCTGAAATATTTTGAATAATTTAGAAGCCCCATGAAATATCCTTATCTTTTGATGGATAAAAAAGCGGTGATACAATCAGGGAATACCAGGAAAACACAAACCTTGCAGAAAACTGAAGCACAAAAGAAAGCGGTCGAAACACCGCTGATGAAACAATATTACAGCATCAAGGCAAAGTATCCTGATGCGATGTTGTTATTCAGAGTAGGTGATTTTTATGAAACTTTCGGGGAGGATGCGGTCAGGGCGGCATCCATACTCGGTATTGTCCTTACCAGGCGTGCCAACGGAAGCGCTGCCTATGTGGAGTTGGCGGGTTTTCCTCACCACTCCCTGGATAATTACCTGCCCAAACTGGTCAGGGCGGGTTTGCGTGTCGCCATCTGTGATCAGCTGGAAGATCCGAAACTTACCAAAACAATTGTCAGGCGAGGCGTCACGGAACTGGTTTCTCCCGGAGTGGCACATAACGACAAGATTCTTGATCATAAAAAGAATAACTTTCTGGCCAGCATCTATCCGGGCGATACTGAATACGGCATCGCCTTCACGGATATTTCCACCGGCGAGTTTTTTGTAGCACAGGGTACAGAAACCTACCTTGATAAACTCATTCAGAGTTTTAGCCCCAGTGAGATCCTTTATCCAAAAGCCGGGAAGAAAAAGTTCCTTGAAAAATTCGGGAATACTTATCATTCCTTTGCGCTGGATGACTGGATTTATCAGGGTGATTATGCAAGAGAGACCCTGCTCCGGCATTTCGGCACCAACTCACTGAAAGGTTTTGGCATCGAAGAATTAATGCCGGCCAGTGTTGCGGCGGGCGCCGCCCTGCATTATATTTCTGATACCAGGCAGGATCATCTGCAGCATATCTGCGGAATTTCACGCATAGATGAAAGTCAGTTCGTATGGCTCGACCGTTTCACGGTTCGAAACCTGGAGTTGGTTTCTTCTGCCAATGAAAAGGCCGTAACCTTATTGGATATTATTGACCAGACCAACAGTCCTATGGGCTCACGCCTGCTCAGGAGATGGCTTCTGCTGCCTTTGAAAGACCTTCAGAAGATCCGGGAGAGACAGGATGTTGTCGGGTATTTTTTACAATTTCCGGAATTCTCATCCATTCTTTCAGGGCATCTGAAAGCTGTCGGAGACCTTGAAAGGCTGATCTCTAAAGTCGCCCTCGGCAAGATCAATCCGCGCGAACTATTCCAGCTGAAACGTTCACTTGATCTTCTTGAAATGATCCGGGAAAGTTGCCTCACAGCAAATGAACCTGTCTTAAAAAGTATCGCGGATCAGATCAATCCTTGCAGGCCGATGAATGAAAGGATCAGCCGGGAGATTAGTCAGGATCCACCGGTACTCCTTGCCAAAGGAGGTGTTATCCGAAGCGGAGTTTCACAGGAACTGGATGAACTGCGTGCCATTTCCTTACATGGCAAAGAGTATCTATTACGAATTCAAAAGGAAGAATCGGAACGTACCGGTATCAATTCCCTGAAAGTAGGCTTCAATAATGTTTTCGGCTATTACATCGAAGTAACCAATACGCATAAGGAAAAGGTTCCTTCCGGGTGGATACGCAAACAGACGCTTACCAATGCCGAGCGATATATCACCGAGGAATTAAAGCAATATGAAGAAAAAATCCTTGGCGCCGAGGAGAAAATACTTGCCCTGGAAGAGCGCTTGTTTCAAGAGCTGATCAAGTCGGTGATGGAATACATTCCGGCTGTACAACTGAATGCAAGCCTTACAGCCACACTGGATTGTCTGCTTTCCTTCGCCGAGGCAGCCGGCAGGAATAATTACGTTCGGCCTGAACTGAACGATTCAGGGATCATTGATATCAGGAACGGAAGGCATCCGGTGATTGAGAAGCAATTGCCTCCGGGAGAGAAATTCGTGGCCAATGATGTGTACCTGGATCCGGATTCACAGCAGGTATTGATGATCACCGGTCCGAACATGTCGGGTAAATCAGCCTTGCTGAGACAAACAGCGCTGATCGTATTACTGGCTCAATGCGGCAGTTATGTTCCGGCAAGTTACGCCAGCCTGGGTATTACGGATAAGATCTTTACACGGGTCGGGGCTTCCGACAATATCTCTTCCGGAGAATCAACCTTCATGGTTGAAATGAATGAAACGGCAAGCATTCTTCACAACTTATCTGACCGGAGCCTGATTCTTCTCGATGAGATTGGAAGGGGAACGGCAACCTATGATGGTATCAGTATTGCATGGGCTATTACTGAATATTTGCACGGGCATAGTTCAAGGCCAAAGACGCTCTTTGCCACACATTATCATGAGTTGAATGAGATGGCGGAGAAGCACCTGCGTATCCGCAACTTTCATGTATCGGTCAGGGAACTGGAAAATAAAGTATTGTTTTTAAGAAAGCTTGTTCCCGGAGGTTCGGAGCATAGTTTTGGAATACATGTTGCCCGCATGGCGGGAATACCTTCGAAAGTGGTTTTGCGGGCCGATGAAATTCTGAAACAACTCGAGAGTCTGAGAAATGTGCAGGGTGGGGCAGCGAAGGTTCCGGGAGATATGCAGCTGAGTTTTTTTCAATTGGATGATCCGGTGTTGAGTCAGATTCGTGAGCAGATTCTGAAAACGGATATCGATCATCTCACTCCACTGGAAGCCTTGAATAAACTCAATGAAATTAGAAAGATCTTAGGCAGCTAAGTGCCTGATTCATAGGCTTAAATATTCAGGCCATAAATTCACTGTTTTGATACAATTGAAATTTCTATACCTTTGCATCCTTCAAAAACCGGCTGAGTCGGGTAGTGGGGAAGGAGAAGCATGATCAGCATGGTATAAGCGGATAAGCCCATCCCGTAGATATGGGACAGGATTTTGCCAGAGCATGATCCCGCATGGCGGGATCGGGGTTGAAGAATGAATGAATAAAGTAAATAAGCGGAAGTAGCTCATTTGGTAGAGCACGACCTTGCCAAGGTCGGGGTGGCCGGTTCGAGCCCGGTCTTCCGCTCAAAAGTCCCTCTCTTCCGGAGGGATTTTTTGTTTGAATTGAGAATTTTAATTCGATTTCAAATTTGAATGATGGACAGTGTTTTCTCAGACGGAGTGTGAGTTTGGGTAGCAGACTGTTTACGCCCGGGTGGTGGAACTGGTAGACACGCAGGACTTAAAATCCTGTGGTCATTGCGACCGTGCGGGTTCGATTCCCGCCCCGGGTACTTCGTGGTAGCGGGTTCCCTGCCCGCCTGGCTGACGCCAGTCAGTCAGGCGGGGATTCTCGTCCCGGGTACTTTATCAGTGCGAGTGAACAGTGCGAGTGAGCAGTAAAACACTGTTCACTCGCTCTGTTTCTGATACTCACACTAAAATTTCACCTTTTCTCATTGGGTATGCTCCTCTTTTTTTTCTGTTCACTCACTCTGTTTCTGATACTCAC
>CAZJDX010000059.1:0-6579 GCA_964544885.1 uncultured Flavobacteriales bacterium | reverse complement strand
CGGAGAAATTCAAGGAAAACCCTGAAGTTTGTAACGCGATCGGTGCGCATCATGACGAGATAGAAATGAATAGTATCATTTCGCCCATCGTACAAGTTTGTGATGCCATCTCAGGCGCCCGTCCGGGAGCAAGGCGTGAAGTCGTCGCATCGTATATTAAACGGCTTAAGGATATGGAAGCTCTCGCACTTTCTTACCCGGGGGTAGAAAAAACTTTTGCCATCCAGGCCGGACGTGAATTGCGCGTGATCGTGCAAAGCGAAAAAATTAACGATAAGCAGGCGGAGGTTTTGTCTTTTGACATAGCCAACAAGATTCAAACCGAAATGACATACCCCGGACAAGTTAAGGTCACCGTGATACGTGAAACCCGCTCCGTGAATTACGCGAAGTGATTCCATCCGGCATTATTATGAGTGCCGGTATCCTGATCAATGATACCGGCATTTTTTAATTCTGACCTGATCCGCAGGTGTCAGTGACGGGCATTCCGGAATTTAATATTTTATTGATCAAAGGATTGATCATGCCTGAACAGGAATTTGATATCATTCTGGAACCTAAACGAAGTTCTTCTAACTATTGGAGGGATATTTGGACCTTCAGGGGCTTGTTCTATTTCCTTACATGGAGAGATGTACTTGTCAGGTATAAACAAACTTTCATAGGTTTTTCCTGGAGCATTATCAGGCCGCTTCTTACCCTGGTGGTATTCACCATTGTCTTTGGCAAACTTGCCGGTCTTCCGGGAAACGGTGTTCCGTATGCATTGCTTGTCACGGCAGGACTCATACCATGGCAGTTTTTCTCAAATGCCTTTACCGAAGCTTCCGGTTCCCTGATCGGAAATTCAGGATTACTGTCAAAAGTATATTTTCCGCGACTCATCATTCCCACTAGCGCTGTACTTGTTGCCATTGTTGATTTTCTCATCTCCTTGCTGATATTGTCCGGTCTTATGATCTGGTACCGATTTTCACCCGGAGTACAGATTCTTCTCTTACCGGTATTTCTCATACCTGCCCTGCTGGTAAGTCTGGGAGCCGGTTTTCTAGTGTCCGCACTGAATGTGGAGTACCGCGATTTCCGCTATATCGTCCCATTCGTGGTGCAATTCGGTTTGTATATTTCTCCGGTTGGTTTTTCCAGTACAGTTATACCTGATAAATACATGTTCCTATATTATCTGAATCCGATGGCAGGTGTGATCGATGGTTTCCGATGGTGTATCCTCGGCGGAACTTCACTGATTAACTGGACCGGATTCCTGATATCAATGTCGGTGAGTGTTGTGCTGTTTCTTTCCGGACTTTATTACTTCAGGAAAATGGAAAAAGGTTTTGCCGATGTGATCTGACCGTAAAAAAATCATGCCCTTAGCCATCAAGGTAGAAAAACTGAGTAAGAAGTATATCATTCGTCATGAAACGAAGGAGCCATATACTGCTTTACGGGATGTAATTTCCAGGAAGTCGAAACATGCCGGCATGTGGCTGAAAGGAAAATCGAAAGGGTTCAGATCAACCAAAGAAGAATTCTATGCACTCAAGGAACTCAGTTTTGAGATCAATCAGGGTGACAGGGTGGGAATCATCGGCAGAAATGGAGCAGGGAAGTCTACGCTGTTAAAGGTGTTGAGCAGGATCACCGAACCTTCGGAGGGAAGAGTATCACTGAAGGGACGTGTAGCCAGTCTTCTGGAAGTCGGAACCGGATTTCACCCGGAACTTACCGGGCGGGAGAATATTTTTCTTAACGGTTCCATATTGGGAATGAGCAGAAATGAGATATTGAGAAAGTTTGATGAGATCGTTGACTTCTCTGAAGTAGAAAAGTTTCTGGATACTCCTGTCAAAAGATATTCATCAGGAATGTACGTAAGGCTCGCCTTCAGCGTTGCCGCGCACCTGGAGCCGGAAATACTTGTGGTGGATGAAGTGCTTGCGGTTGGTGACGCAAGATTTCAGAAGAAGTGTCTTGGAAAGATGAAAGATGTTTCAGGATCGGGAAGGACGGTATTGTTTGTCAGTCATAATATGGCTGCCATTCAGAATCTTTGTACTTCTGCAGTATACCTTAAGAATGGAATGCTGGAAATGAAAGGTTCCAGAGATGAAGTGATTTCACATTATCTCAAGTCTCTGAGTGAAATAAGCAGTTTGGAATTGGAAGAAAGGAAAGACAGACAAGGAAGTGGAATTCTGCGTTTTGTTTCATTTTCTCTTAGAGATGAAGACGGAAATGAAATAACATCTTTGCAGACTGGAAACACAGGAATAATTTCACTTGTGCTTTTTAGCGGAGCAGAGTATCTTCGGAATGTTCATATTGCGATTGGTATAGATGATGATTTAGGAATCAGAATAAGTAATTTGAACAATGAAGTATGTGGATATTATTTCGATCGCATTGGTGAAGGCAGGTTTGTTGTTGAGATTAAAATTCCAAAAGTTCCTTTTCATCATGGAAATTATACATTTACATTATATTCAACCGTAAATAATGAATTGACAGACTGGATATTCAACGCAGGAAGCTTTAATGTTGAGCAGGGGGATTTCTACAGTAGCGGGAAGATACTTCCAGAGGGACAGGGAAAAATTTATATTGATCATTCGTTTAAGATGAAATAGGTTGCTCGGTTTTTTTATTCTGGTGAGCAGAATAATAAAGGACTATGGATTCGGCAAATTGATGATGAATAGAACGGCAGAAGTTGAACTGTGATTGCAGTTCCACAAAAGTAGCGGTGAAATGGATAAATGAAGATTTGTGTTACTGCCCAAGTCTGTTCATGCTTGACAGTGAAGTGGTTCCAAGTCGCTACCTTGTAGTAATTGGAAAGGGATTATTTTGATCTTGTGCTTGTCGATGGGAGAACCAGGCCTTCCTGTCTCATTCATGCAATGTCAAAGTTCAAACTGAACTGGAATTTATTGTTGGATAATGCAGACAGAGAATATTATCTGCGGAAAACAGAACCACTCATCAGAAAAAATTACACGAAAGTGCTTTCAAAGACCGGCCCTTGTCCCTATGCGCATGAGTTCACAACAAGTATGATCTGGAGGAGAGACACATGAACAATGAACTTGCTCCACTCGTATTATTTTGTTTTGACAGGCCTGTTCACCTTCGAAAAGTTCTTGAAAGTATTTCGCTGAACAGTCTGGCGAAAGAAACCAGGCTTATCATTTATTGCGATGGTCCCACTGAGCAGGCCGACAAAGATCAGCTTCAGCGAATTTCGGAAGTCAGGAACCTGGTCAGATCGAAAGACTGGTGCGGTAAGGTGGAAGTGATCGAATCGGATTATAATAAAGGTCTTGCCGCCTCCATCATTGAAGGTGTAAGCCAGGTACTGAATAAGTACGGAAAAATAATTGTGCTGGAAGATGATCTTGTGGTTTCCACCAGCTTTCTTTCTTTCATGAACAGAGCGCTTCGAATGTATGAGTCGGAAGAGAGAGTGATTAGTATAACAGGATATATATATCCTGTTAAGTCTAAATTGCCCGATGCATTCTTCCTGCGTGGCGCCGACTGCTGGGGTTGGGCAACCTGGTCCAGAGCCTGGCAGCTTTTCAGGCGTGATGGACAAGAACTTCTGAATGAGCTCAGAGAACGCGATCTGACCACCGGCTTTGATTTTAATAATTCTTATCCCTATACGCAGATGCTGATTGATCAGGTGGAGGGCAGGAATAATTCATGGGCAATACGCTGGTACGCTTCTGCATTTCTGTCCGGCAAATTAACCCTCTATCCGGGAGAGGCTCTGGTAAGAAATATAGGAATCGACGGATCAGGAACACACAGCGGAATTTCTGATAAATGGGATGTCAAACTGAGTGAAAGGGAATTTGACGAGTTTCCGGTCGATGTCACGGAGGACCTCCATGCTAAGGCTGTCATCATTTCGTATTTTCGGGAGCTGGGAAAACCCCGTTCCCTATTCAGCAGAATTATTAAAAAGATCATTGGTTGATCCTGTGCAGAAAGTTCGCACCATACTAAAAAATCTACTTCCTGATTTTCTCATCAGGTATCGCCATAAGATTCAGGTCAGAAAAGGTTTGCTTCACAGAGCTTCCTGGTCCGGGGATTATTCATCATGGGAACAGGCGGAAGGGGAGTGCGAAGGTTACGATAAGGGGAATATTTTGGAAAAAGTATTGGATTCGGCAATGAAAGTGAAAAGAGGAGAAGCAGCTTATGAAAGGGATTCTGTTGCCTTCCCGGTATTGGAATATTCGCCGTATTTGCTGAAAACCTTACAGGAAGTTCTGAATGAAAAGGAAGGAAAACTTGATGTACTGGATTTCGGAGGATCATTAGGCAGTACCTATTTTCAATACAAGAATCTCCTGAATAATATTCATTCAGTCAACTGGTCCGTTGTTGAGCAGCAACACTTCGTGGAAAAAGGAAACAGCTTCATTGCCGGTGAAGGCCTGCATTTTTATGCATCATTGGAAGAAGCCATCAGGGTTAATCAACCGTCCATATTATTATTATGCAGCGTTCTTTCTTATATCGAACAGCCTTATAACTTGCTTGAATCACTGTTGCGGATAAACATCCCTGTAATAATTGTTGACAGAACTGGTTTTATCTCCGGCAGAAAGGAGCGACTGACAAAACAAACTGTACCGGAATATATTTACAGTGCCAGTTATCCGGCATGGTTTTTTAATGAAAAGGAATGGCGCAGCTTCGTTGAAGATCATGGATACCTGATTACTGAAGAACATGACAGCGAATTCGCGCACCCGCTGAGACTCGATGACGGATACCGAGTATATTGGAAAGGTTTTGTGCTGCGTAAAACTTCAGAGCGGGGAGGTGTTTCATGAAGTATAATTTCTGTACTCTGTTTAATTCAGCATATCTGAGTCGTGGGCTGGTGCTGTATAACTCCTTGAGAAAACATTGCGACTCTTTTCACCTCTATGTATTTGCTTTTGACGATACTACCTGCGACTTTTTCAGAAGTGCCGGCTACGAGCATCTAACCGTTGTTTCACTCAGGGAATTTGAGGATGAGTCCCTGCTGGCTGTTAAAGGCTCAAGGACACCGGCTGAGTACTGTTGGACATGTACGGCTTCAACCATACTTTATTCCATTGAAAAATTTAACCTTGACTCCTGCACTTATATTGATGCGGATATGTGTTTTTATGATGATCCGGCTCTTATATTCCGGGAATGGGGCGAGGCTTCAGTCATGATCACCAGGCATAATTACGCAGCAGAATATGATCAGTCTGAGATCAGCGGTAAGTATTGTGTGCAGTTTGTTGCATTTAAAAATGATGAAACGGGTTTAAAGGTGCTCAGAGATTGGCGGCAGGATACGATCAACTGGTGTTATGCCAGAGTGGAGGATGGGAAATTCGGCGACCAGAAGTATCTGGATGTATGGCAGGACAAGTATTCCGGTGTTCATGTTGTTGCACATGAAGGGGCAGGTCTTGCACCATGGAACATTCAGAATTATACACTTAGTTCACGGAAAGGAAAGTTGGAGGTCCGGAATAAAGTTGATGGAAAACAGTTCCCTGTGGTTTTCTTTCACTTTCATGGATTGAAATTTTACCAGAGGGGGATTGTACTTTTAACCGGTACTTTGTATGAACTCAACAGGGAGGTGATACATGTTTTTTACAAATCTTATCTCAGGGAACTCCTGGAGGAAGGTAAGAGCATTGAGAAATCCGTACCTTCCCTGAATATGCATGGAATACAAGGCGCATCGCCTAAAAAACCTTTAAATTTGCTTTTATCCATAGCCTACTATATTAAAGATGTCTTCACATCAATGAAGAATCTGGATGGCAGGTCAGTAAGGCAAAGAAAACTTCACCATCATTATTATCATATTGATACGATTTTATAAAGCGGATAAAGGGATGGCCAAACTGATTGATCTGAAAACTTTTACTGATAAGCGGGGATATCTTACCGTGATCGAGAAAGTGATACCCTTCGAAATTAAACGCATCTTTTATATCTATGGAGTCGACGAGTCAAAAAGAGGCGGACACAGACATCACAAAACCATACAGGCGGCAATTTGCATTCAAGGTTCTTGTACCATTTTTAACGATAACGGAATGACCAGGGTCGAATACAGCCTCGACAGACCTGATAAGTGCCTGATTCTCGAGCCGGCCGACTGGCATAACATGTATAATTTCAGTCGTGATGCCATTTTAATGGTCCTGGCCTCGGAATATTATTCTGAGGCGGATTATATTTTTGAACCCTATCCTAAGCCATGATCGAATACGAGAATCTGTATAAATCAAATGCGCCCTTTCTGGAGGAGTGTGAACTTATTGTCAGAAAGGCGATGAGCAGTGGATGGTATATCCTGGGTGAACAGGTAAAGCAGTTTGAACAAGCTTTCGCTGCTTATTGCCATGTTCCTTTTTGCGCCGGAGTAGCCAATGGATTGGATGCTCTCACCATTTCTCTGAAAGCTCTCGGCGCTAAACCGGGTCTTGAAGTGATCGTTCCGTCGAATACTTATATCGCGACCATACTTTCAATTCTTCATTGCGATATGATCCCGGT
>CAZJDX010000058.1:0-6615 GCA_964544885.1 uncultured Flavobacteriales bacterium | reverse complement strand
TGGAAATCAAGAACCAGGATAAAGAAATTAATAAGAGGTTCAGCGCATCCCGCGCTATAGGCGCGGGAGGGTCACAGGTTCGAACCCTGTTGCTCCCACCAAAGCCTGTCAGAAATGACGGGCTTTGTCATTTATGTACACGGTTTATATTTTATACAGCCGAGAAGCGGATCGCTTCTATATTGGGCACACCGGTCAGATTTTGGAGGAGCGTCTAAAAAAGCATCTTTCTGCTCACAAGGGTTTTACAGCCAAGGCCGGAGATTGGGAGATAGTTCATCAGGAGATATTGCCATCACGAGAAGAGGCTTATAAACGGGAACTGGAGATCAAGAGATGGAAATCAAGAACCAGGATAAAGAAATTAATAAGAGGTTCAGCGCATCCCGCGCCATAGGCGCGGGAGGGTCACTTCCCGATAGCTATCGGGACGAACCCTGTTGCTCCCACTTAATTATCAGAGGCCTACAATGATTTTTCTGAGTAGCCCTTTTTATTTGCATACAATTTGCATACCGGAGACCTTTAAAATTGTTTTTTCTCTACAAGAGTTCTACTTCTAATAAAAAGGATTGGATGATCACCTATCAGGAGAAATTTCAGTCTGGAGTGGAAGCCAATAGGCGCGATAGAAAGATCAAGAGATGTAAATCCTGAAGGAGGGTTGAGGAATTGATAAGTGATTCAGAGCATCCATCTTAAATGCGGCAGAATCGGTATTGATATCATGAATATTCGGTTTATATGCCAGAATTACAATCAGGATGAGTCAACGGAGAACCTGGTATTATTCAGCTTATCTTTGCACAAATATGAAAACCCCAAGTACTTGATTTAAATCATGCAAAAAGTAAAACCGGTACTGTTCTCTTCCTTACTTTTTCTCATGTCCTCTTTTCTTCATGCCCAAACAGTTACCTGGTCGGCACCGGTAAGCGATAACAGTAAAGTTCCTTATATGAAAATCCTTGGTTCGGAATCTTCGGGATTTTATGTCCTGAGAAGTAATCTTTCACTGGATCATTCTAAGAATCGTTCCGGATTAAAAGCAAGGAGATACCTGCTTCAAAAGTTTTCTTCAGAGATGAATCTGATGGCTGAGTATGATCTGAAAGCGCCGGTTGAAAATGGGCGACTGGCAGATTTGCAGATGGTCAATGGAAAGGTCTTGCTTGTTTTCTACTCCTCCGATAAACTGGAAAAAAAATTCAGATTTTATGCGCAGTATCTGAATGATGAAGCTGGACTCAGCGGTAGCCCTGTCTTGTTGGCTGAATTTGAGTCAGAAGACATTGACGAATACAAGCTTCCCGGAATCATTACATCAAAAGACGAAAGCAAGATAGCCTTTACATACAGAAATTTGCCCGGCGACAGATTAAATCAGTTGTTCCGGACTGTCGTTTTAGACTCTGACCTCAAACTGCTTTATACGAAGAGCTTTTCGGTTGATATACCGGCTAAATTGTTTGTACCTGTCAGTTCTGTTTTAACTAACGAGGGAAATTTTTTCATTCTTGGTTTAAGATTTATCACTGAAAAAAAGGTCAGATCACCGGAAGAAAGTTATTACCTCTTAATTGGTTTTAACCGGATTTCTGGTAAGGAGGTTGAAAAAGAGGTGAAGATAGAGGACAGGTTCCTGACGGATATATCGATAACTACTGATGCGTATAACCGTCGTGTCGTCGTTATTGGTTTCTACTCCGATAAAACGACCTATTCAACCGCGGGTGTGTTCTACTACGCAATGGATGAAGACAGCCTGATGGATTCGAAAGTGTTTTCATCTCCCTTTCCGCAAGAGTTTTTGGTGAAGTTCAGCAGTGAAAAAAGAGAAAATAAAAGCAGGGAGCTAGTTAATTATTCCATTGACAGGATGATGCTCAGACGTGATGGCGGCGCAGCGCTCGCCGCGGAATCTTTTTATCAGACGAGCAGGACTTATTGGGATTATTATACACAAAGTACCGTAAGTCATTATTATTACCACTATGGTAATATCATGGTTATTTCCATCAATCCGGATGGACAGATCCTTTGGGGAAACGCGATCAGCAAGGATCAGAATTCTATAGATGATTCCGGTTACATGTCTTCCTATGCTTCCATAGTATCTGGCGGGAAGTTGTATTTTATTTACAATAAGTATGTAAATGAAAGCTCATCCGTATTGCTGACTGAAGTTGATGGGCAGGGTACGCAGAAAACTTCGGTTCTGTTCAATGAGACGGAAAGAGTGGCCATCCTTCCAAGAAGCGGTAAGCAGATTGATGAGGACGTTTTTATCCTCCCTGCCTACAGGGAGAATAAGTTTCATTTCGTTGAATTGAGTTTCGACTGAAAATGTCCGGAAACAGAAAATCGCGCCCGTGACGATGAGCGCGATCCGGTAAGTAGGAAAGAGTAATCAGGATCGTTTCTTCAGATATACTTTCTGACCGGGCTTCAGAGCCTGCTCCTCACTCATCTCATTATACTTTAGAATGTATTTCATCTTTATTCCACTTGACTGGGAAATGGAGTGAATGGTGTCCCCTTCTTTAACAATTACCAGGTCTTTGGGTCCTTCACTCTTCTTTGGCTGTAAGTATATGATCTGTCCTGGCGCCAGTGCATGGTCGGCGTCCATTTCATTGTACTTTGGAAGCTGCCAGTAGCCAAGTTCAAATTCCTGGCTGAGGGAATGGAAAGTATCGCCATTTCTTGTAATGATATAATTAACCCCGTTGATCTGTCGTACTTCCCTGTTGTCAAAAACATTGACGGCCTCAACTGCCGGAACATGAACCCGGGTGACAGTGCTTACAGGCTTTTCTTCGGCCAAGGGTGTTTCGTTAAGGCTGGCATAACTCTCATTAATTCTGACTTCATCCAGCAGGTATAACTGATTTTCTTCAATGATCTTTATCAGCCGGTCTGCATAATGAGGATCGGTGGCATAGCCTGCCTTTTTCAACCCTTTTGCCCAGGCTTTATAATCTCTCATGTCCAGCTCGAAAAGAAAGGCATAACGTGGCCGGGTTCTTAAAAAGCGGGAGTGGTCATCGTATGACTCAAGAACATTATTGTATTTTCTGAAACATTCATCTTTTGTGTCATCATCCTGGATGTAAGATGGGCCTTTCCAGTCGGAACATTTTATACCGAAATGATTGTTTGCATGTCTTGCCAGGTTGCTGTTCCCGTCGCTTGATTCAAGAAGGGCCTGCGCCATGGTAATGCTTGCCGGAACACCCATCTTTTGCATATCTCTGATAGCATCATCTTTGTACATGGCAATGTATTCACTTCTGCTTAGCTTGCGGCCTTCAGTTGCCGTCATGTGCAGCGGTGTCAGGAATGAGAAGAAAAGAAGGTGTTTGAGTTTCATAATTGAGTAACGGTTTTTAGCTAAATTAATTTAAGCCTGATTAAGATCAGAAATTGGTTATGGCACTCCCTTACCAATACATCCCTGTCGCCGGTAATTGAACAAGTCGGGTATTAACTGATGTATTTTCCGGTCTGATATCATTTTACCTGCTGATTACTCATATTCAGCGGAAAGGTTACCCGGCAGGGTTCATTTTCATTGAAAATTTATTTGTTTCAGGACTACCCTGAAATTCTTTTAAAAGAGCTTATGGTTAAACCTGAAAACTCAGCCTGACCGGATATTTTCAGTCCATGATTTCCTTTTCAAAATTAAAATAACCGCCTGTATGGATCAGGACAATGTGTGAACCTTCCGGAAAATAATTTTTGTTGATCAGATCAAAGACTCCATAAAATAATTTACCCGTATAAACCGGCTCAATGGGAATGTTGTACTTCCTGCCGAAAGCGTCGCAGAAATCCGACAGTTCAGCCTTTCGTTTTGCATAGCCTCCGAAATGATAGTCATGGATCAACCTGAATTTTTCTTCACGCGCACCAAATTCTTTCAGATTATCCATTAAAAATGACTCACCTCGAAGTACTGATATTCCAATGGCAACTTGATTCTCTTTGCAGGCACGGGCGATCCCCGGCAAGGGTTGAACCTGTTCCGGAGGCAGTGCACAGATAGGTGGCATCAATAGGCGCATCAGACAGGATCTCTTCGCAGCCCTTTACACCGGCTTCATTTGCACCCCCTTCGGGCACGATGAAAATTTCATCCGGACTATCAACAATTTCCGGAAACTGATCCGCACATTTTTTACTTAGTGATTTCAGAAATTCCTTGTTGTTTCTTAGTCTGTATTCTTCCCTCCCAAGCTTTAGCAATTTCATTCCGCAGCGTTTCAGGAAATCGATATTCGGATTGCTGACATCCTCGTCCCCTCGGAGGACACCTATCGCAGGAAAGTTCAGGATCCTGCCTGCCGCCGCTGTTGCCACAAGGTGGTTTGAGTATTTCCCCCCGAAAGTGACTAAGACACGTTTACCAGAATCCCTGAAATCGCTGAGATTATATTTTAGTTTTCGTCTTTTATTGCCTGAAAGGAATGGGTGAACGAGGTCCTCCCGTAGCACGGATAGTTTGAGTTTCCCCGAAAAAGCCTGAGGAAGTTCGAGACTTTGAACAGGTACGACTGGGACATCACTATGCAATTGCCGGTTCATTGCTTTGCAGGACTGTTTGGAAAAGGTAAATTTGCATAAAATTCGTCTTTCTCCTCTTCTTCAGAAATCATTCCGGACAAAATGGCCATTCACAATAAGTTCGATCCGGAGGATTATTATCTTTCTCCGGAAGGCTACATTATCTTCACGGAGAAATACCATTGAAAAAGAGGATATTGTTGTCAGAGTGGTTGCAAACATTGCCCCTGGCATTTTAATAAACCGAAGAAGCAGAAAAATAAGGATAATGAGACAGATCCAAACGGAAATAAAGCCGGATAAACTGGATATCCGCCGTTACAAAACCCCAACCGGTAATCAAATCAGCTGCAAAGGATGGATACAGGAAGCAGCGCTACGAATGCTTTTGAATAACCTTGACCCGGAAGTTGCCGAAGCGCCGGAGGATCTCATAGTTTACGGAGGCAGGGGAAAGGCTGCAAGAAATGTTCAGGCCTTTGAACTGATCGTGAAAGCGCTCAGAGACCTCAATGAAGATGAAACTCTGTTGGTCCAAAGCGGGAAAGCCGTAGGAATATTACCTACCCATAAGGATGCACCAAGAGTCATTATCAGTAATTCGCAATTGGTACCACACTGGGCAACATGGCAAGTCTTCGATGAACTTGAACAGAAAGGCTTGATGATGTACGGACAGATGACCGCAGGCTCATGGATCTATATTGGTTCACAGGGAATAGTGCAGGGTACATATGAAACATTCAATGCTATTGCCGACAAACACTTTAAGGGAAGTTTGAAATCCAGACTTTGTGTCACCGCCGGTCTGGGGGGAATGGGCGGAGCTCAGCCTCTTGCCATAACTATGGCAGATGGTGTTTGCCTCGCCGCGGAGGTGGAGGAATGGAGAGCACAGAAACGTATCGATACCCGATACCTTGATCACATTGAGCATGATATTGATACCGCTATTGATAAGGCTCTTGACTTTCAGAAGAAAGGTGAAAATAAATCCATCGCTGTCATTTGCACCGCTGTGAAACTTCTGAAGCGACTGAAGGAGCGGGGCATTGTTCCAGATGTTCTTACGGATCAGACCTCTGCACATGATCCGCTTGTTGGTTATCACCCTGAAGGCCTTAGTCTTGAAGAGGCTTCCATACTCCGTGAAAAAGATAAAGACAAGTACTTAGCAATGGTTTATGATTCCATGGCTGAACATGTGCGCCTTATGCTTTCCTTTCAGCAAAGCGGCTCGGTCACATTTGATTATGGGAACAACCTGCGAGGTCGCGCGCTGGAACACGGGGTGAAAAATGCATTTGACTTCCCGGGTTTTGTGCCCGCATATATTCGTCCACTTTTTTGTGAAGGGAAAGGGCCCTTTCGTTGGGCGGCCCTTTCAGGAGATCCGGAAGACATCAGGATTACCGATGAACTGATTTTGGAATTATTTCCGGAGAACAGATCCTTGCATCGCTGGATAAAAATGGCGCAGGAACGGATCGCATTCCAGGGTTTACCGGCAAGAATTTGCTGGCTTGGAATGGGAGAGAGAGAAAAAGCCGGTCTGGCCTTCAATGAATTGGTAAAGAGTGGAAAGCTGAAGGCCCCCATCGTGATCGGACGTGATCACCTGGATACGGGATCTGTCGCTTCACCCAACAGAGAGACGGAATCCATGCTGGATGGAAGTGATGCGGTGGCGGACTGGCCGGTTTTGAATGCGCTGATCAATACAGCCGGAGGTGCCAGTTGGGTTTCCCTGCATCACGGAGGCGGTGTTGGGATGGGCTATTCCATTCATGCAGGTATGGTGATAGTTGCGGATGGTACAGAAGATGCCTCAAAGAGGCTTAAGCGGGTTCTCCACAATGATCCGGCAATGGGAGTTATACGGCATGCTGATGCAGGGTATGACATCGCGCTTGATACCGCCAGAAAATTCAGGCTGAATCTGGATGAACGATTAAATAAATGATTTAACGTACCGGAAATGGAATGATCTTTGACGTTCCCGTTTAAATGATTGTAAATACTATGATAAAAATAAGAACCGGACTT
>CAZJDX010000057.1:0-7043 GCA_964544885.1 uncultured Flavobacteriales bacterium | reverse complement strand
AAGCTCCCGCTCCTGTATGAAAATACACGAACGGGAGCTTGGGTAATTATTCTATTATTAATTTTTGAAACTGAGCGGGAAAACCATCAAGCTGCAACTCCATGAAATAAATACCGCTGCCTAATCCCTCTAAATTTATGGATATGGGTACATCATCATTTAAGCGTCTTTCAACATCAAGCCTCCTTTTTCCGGTCAGGTCGTACACTTTGATAGCTGCCCTGGCATCTTTCAAGCCCGGCATATTAGCAGAGACAAATAACACTCCCTCATTTGCCGGATTGGGATATAGCGCAAAGTGTGAAAGGCCAGTGAAAACTTCGTCCGGCTTGGTCATCCTTGCCCTTGTGCTGTCTCCGGAATAGTCAGCTCCGGTAATCTCATCGAACACCCTTCTCAGGATTGCCTGTGCCTGACCTGAACTTCCTGTGAATCCGGTGGCAAGGGAGGCCAGTGTTGCTTTATCTGTTCGAGACATATTGTATGGGGATGAACTACCTCTTGCCCAGTTCAACACAAGTGTATTGAGTTTACAATAAGCCATGCTTTCATCATCGTTTTGAGCGCAACGTGCATTCAGAATGCCTTGCGCTTTGTTATATTCTTTTTCATCAAGGTAATGATCAAACAATAATTCCTTTGCGGCAGATGTGTTCAATGTTTCAAGGTAACTCACGGCGTCCGTCAGATTGTTTTGAGAACGGTACCATGAAAGTAACTCGTTGATGAGCAGTTGCTGCTTTGCTTTGCTTTGCTCCTGAGCTATCATACCCTTGGCACTACCCGGATCATTTCCCGACATGGCCATTATGCCTTGACCAGTACAGGATGTTGAAATCTTGTTAAAGATGGTATTGCTAACATCTACCGTAGCTGGCGTATAAAGCAATGGTATCACGGAGGTAGGATTAGAGTGCCGATAATAACAGAAATTTTTACCTGTACATACCGATGAGGAAACGCCGGCCAGCGAATAAATATCCTTACGTGCACCGGAACGAAAAAACTCATTCCCTGCAGGGCAAGAGCTACAACCATCTGAACCCTGGTCGGGAAGGTCTCCTCCCACATACCAGGCCGTGCTGAATTCGCTGTCGGGTTGTGAGGCATTATTAAAGGTATTGCATTTAATCTGCAGGTTCTCGTTGTTATTCCGGCAATCAATGGCGCGCCAGCATTCGTTAAATACATTTCCTCCCGTATTGCTGCTGATCATGCCGCCCACACTGCCGCTGTTGCTGCTCCATACACCAATTTTGATGCGGTTAAAAATATTGTCGGTAATGTGAAAGTCATCGGCGCCTTCGATGAAGACACCGTAGAAATTTGTGCTCTGGTTGCCATAGCCTGCATTCATTACATTATCACTAATATCATCGCCATTTGAATTGATCAGCGTTATTGAATTATGACAATCTTCAAATGTGAGTAATGTAAACAATCCTGCTGTAGGATCAGTACTAAAGGCTCTTCCCGACCAGATACCGGAACCGCATACGGAGAAGTCAGCCCGCAGCAGTGTAATGTTTCTCGAATCAAGGCAATAGACTCCGTAATCCGCATTATGAAATGTGTTCCTGTTCGGATTATCTTCAAAGACGATATCAACCCCCGATACAGGCGAATTTCCTCCGATTACACCCAACAAGCTGACATGATGCTGTGGTCTGATCGAAGTATGAGGATACCATAAGGTGGTACCTGTAAAGGTGCAACTGTTTATGACTGAAGTGTAGTCTGCATTTTCATTGCGGCTATACATATAGATGCCCCTTAAACAATTGTTAAAGGTAGTTCCTGTACAATTAAAATAACCTCCAATATCAT
This sequence comes from uncultured Flavobacteriales bacterium, assembly GCA_964544885.1. Lineage (GTDB taxonomy): Bacteria > Bacteroidota > Bacteroidia > AKYH767-A > 2013-40CM-41-45 > QQVM01. The sequence goes on along the minus strand of CAZJDX010000057.1, from coordinate 5,216 downwards.
TTGATGACAGGGAGAAGGAGCCATTCAACACACCTACTTTGGCTTGTTCGATAATTGAATTTTCAGAAATAAACTGCCCTTGATCTGAAAGGTCAGATGAACCATTTGTCAATCCAACACCCAACACTTCAATTCCCTGCCACATGGTTTCACAAATGTCGTTTCCGCTGAGTACAGACTCAGAAACCGTTAACTTACCCCCTTTTTCAATCCTGATTTTCCCTTCCAGACCGAATCGCAGCGTCATTCCTTTTATGGTGATATCGGCGCCGGCAGGTATAGTCAGCGTTTCTTTTATGTATGCGTTTACTCCGGTTCCACCATTGATAGGATTTTGTCCCGGTTCCCATGTCTCAGTTTGGGCATTGGCAGTGTAATTAACCTTTTCCCATGATTGACTAAAATCGCAGCATTCCGGTGTTGAATTGCTTGTTGTTCCATACACTTCACCGTCGATCTGATCAGGTAAAATATGAATACTGAAGCCGCTGGAAGGCGGTAGGGTGAGTGAAACAGCCTGATCATCCCATGTGGCCGTTCCCGGATTATCAGAACCTGCTAGACTTGCAAGTCTGTCAGGATTCCGTGCAGCAAAATACAATTTGCCATCATATCCTAATTCAATCTGAGAATCCTGAAAGTCACTTGCCGTAGTGGCTTGTGTTAAATCGTGAATAGTGGAATTGGCAATGTCTATATATTGTATAAAAGGTGAAACGGTATTGGTTACATATAGATACTGACCATTGGGAGAGAATTCGATTCCGTGAGGTTCAGCCCCACTTGTACTGGATATAAGAACTGCTGATGTTGAAAACAAACTTGCGTTCAGATCATAATAGTAAAATACAGCATACATGTTATCTGCGGTATGCCCATCAATTTCTACTGTCGCTACCACATAATGGTCTTCGAATTCATAAATTTCCAGTTCTGAGAAGAGTGTGTTTGATTGGTAGCCGTGAATAAGATTATCAAATTTATGGACACTACTTATTCCGGCTGAAGAGATTATAAAACTATTAATTTCTGAATTATCAGTTACGAACAATATCCTGTCATTTGTTGACGATCTGAGTTTAGTAACACCAAGATGCATGGTGTTACCATGCGCATTAGAATTATTTGCCTGAATTTCTGTAGGATTAAGGCCTATTAATGCACCCATGCTTAGATTACTATTGTTAGCATTTGGCAAGGAAAGGTCCAGTGTAACCCAAAAAGGCTTAGGGAATTTGCCAACACTGTATGTTGTATTTGAAGCAGCGATAATATAGTACTGCATACAATTACCTGGTACCGGAACAATACAAACTTCCGGCCAGCCGATTACAAGTGAAGAGAGATAAGGATTGAAGAAATTATCAATCCAGTTTCCGTCTTTATCCCAAATCTCTCCATCAATTAAGTAGAACAACAAATTGCCATTTGCATCCTGCATGGCGTTGTGGCTGTAATAGCCAAGAGTTCCTGCATAATTAATTAAAGATGATACCGTCGGGGCCGGATTAAACAGTAACTGTTGGTCTGGAATTACCCATGCTCTGTTTTGTGCCTGAGAAAAACTTACCATGCACTGTGCAGTGAACATCATTAATAAAAGTAATCTGGTTATGTCAGTTGAAATGAACCGAAACCTGGCAGCAATACTTATTTCATCGTATTGCCTGAATCTTAACTTTTGTGTTGTACATGTTGCGGGGGGGGGGGGTAGCTTGCATATTGAATAGGTTTTAAATTGATAAAAATCCTGTGATTATTACAAACCTATATAAAATAATTGAGGCTTGATACTGCCTGTGAAAATTTTAACAAGTCCCGGATTTCTTCATCTTCTGCAAATAAAAATACGGTTGCTTTCTGCAGCCCTCTTTATCTGTTGCATTCTATCCGTTCAATCCTACATACATATTTAGCATTCACATGCATAAAAATCAGGAAAGCAGCCAGGATAAAATATTCACTTAAATCTTGCTGACTGCACCAGACAATCCCCTATGCAGGTTTTCCATTTCTCTTTCCATACAGGAAATGAAAGATTTGAAGAGAAATACATGCCCTTCTAAAATAATCCAATCAACGAAAATTTACGAAAAGGCCTAAAAGAGCAATCTAAAAGAAATTTCATGGAAAGTAGCTTGTTGACTTTGTTCTGACATTAAATGGATAATCCTAATATCGAATTATAATCCTTTTAACATATCATTATTAATTATTCGAAAACCATATATTAACTTTGAGATCATAATAAAAATTCAACTCCAGACTTTAATTTGCCACCCGATTTCCCGCAATATGCTTTATCCTAAATTCTCTAAAATTATTATTCCACTGTTTCTGATTTTTCTGTGGAAAAACACAAATGCTATTCAGCGTAAAGTATTATTCCTGGGTAACAGCTACACTTATGTGAACAACCTCCCTCAGATCATACATGATATCGCCATATCCCTGAACGATACTCTCATTTTTGACTCTCATACACCGGGAGGATATACCCTGGAGCAGCATGCGATGGACAGCAATTCAACGAACAAGATCCGTTTGGGTGTCTGGGACTTTGTCGTGATGCAGGAACAAAGCCAGTTGCCGGCGTTCATTGATTACCTGAGCAGCGGCCCCTATAACCTCAGCTACCTTGTCAATGAATTCAATCCATGCGCCAGGAAAATGTATTACATGACCTGGGGAAGAAAAAACGGAGATGTATCAAACTGCGCGGCATGGCCTCCGGTTTGCAGCTATGAAGGCATGGACAGCCTTCTTCGGCTGAGGTATATTGAGACTGCCATAAATACGGAAGCGGACCTCTCCCCTGTCGGCGCGGTATGGAATTATCTCAGAACCCATCAACCTCAGATTGAATTATACCAGGCTGATGGCAGCCATCCTTCAACGGCAGGTTCTTATGCGGCGGCCTGCTCCTTTTATTCAGCACTCTTTAAAAAAGATCCCTCCCTGTCATCCTATAATTATTCCCTGGATCCCGCTGTGGCATCAATCATCAGAAATGCCGCGAAACTCGTAGTCTTTGACAGTCTGTCGAACTGGGAATATGGTGATTATACCCCACAGGCGGATTTTAACTACCGGATCGGAACAGGACTGAATGAAGTCCATTTCAATAACCTTTCAGAAAATTCAGATGGATCCTTCTGGGACTTTGGCGATGGAAATTATTCTTCCACAGAATTTCCTGTACATAACTACGCTAACGACGGTAATTACACCATCACTATCAGCGCATACAATTGCGATTTGAATGACACGAATTTTGATTACCGATCCCTGAGTGTTAATTTTTGCCCGCATACTCCCAGCATCATCCCGGACAGCTTGTTAATCTGTCCGGGACAAACCGATACTTTGTGGACTCAAAATTTTGATTCCTATCAGTGGCTTGACGCTGACGGCAACGCCATTCCCGGACAAACAAACTCCTACCTAATACCTTCTCCCTGGGCAAGCTATAGTGTGATGACTACCAGTAATAACTGCACGGAATTATCCGCGCCGGCGGAAGTATGGGGACTATCGACCGGATTAATCATCTTCCGGGTTGACAGTACCAGCAATTCAAGCCGACAAGACAGCATTTGCTCCGGTGATACGGTTATTTTATACCTGAGAACGAATAAACCATCAGGTAACATGTTCAGCTATCAGTGGTATCGTGATGGCCTCAGGCTTTCAGGAGATACACTCGACAGCCTGATCATTACCACTTCCGGTCAATACAGCATTCGGGTGATCAATGATTTTTGTCCGACCTATTTGTTCTATGAGAACACGGATTACAGTTTCAACTTCCTGAATTGTAATACAGCCATTGATGAAACAGGCGAAGCAAAAAAGCTGCAGGCTGTTCCAAATCCCTTTACATGCGAAGTAAGGATACATGGATATAAAAACTTTTCAGATACCGGATACAAACTCTATGATATTCAGGGGAGATTATTACAAACCGGTATCATTCAGAAGGACGGCATACTCAAACCGCCGGATGAACTGAATCCGGGTGTATATTTTCTTTATCTGGAAGGATCAGGCAGTACCCATATAAAACTGATCAGGTCCGCGAACCGCTAAGACAAAAAAAAAGGCCGTGTTTAATGAACACGGCCTTCGTATCAATGCGAATTTTTAGTTTACATCCCCGGTTATAAAGTAGCCCTTTATTCCGTTAACCGTCATCACGCGAACTGTAACGGTTCCACCGGAAGGGATCTGAAAACTGGTCAGTCCGTTTCCGTTATTCCATCCTGAAGTTTTCGTAAAAAAGAATGCCGTACTTAATGTGTTAGTCGTGTAAGGCGCATTGGAATAGTTCACTATATCACAGGTAAATCCATCAGGAAGATCCTCAGGGAAAGAAGGCTGTCCGCCCCATTGGGTAGCAATAATCTCACCAGCGTTTGAACTGTCTATGGTAATGAACGGGTTTGTCTGAATCGAACGCATTCCCGGATTGTGCCAACTTGCATTTCCGCTTGCATCACTTGTAAGCACAAAACCGTTGGCTGGTGTGCCTCCTGTTATGCTGATACCACTAAACGATGGTGAATCGGATGTGCCAAGGCCGAGATTCGTTCTCGCGTCAGCTGCGTTTGTGATGTCAGACAGATTATTTGCCGCCTGAGCAAAGTCTGAACTGCTTAATCCGTCGATGTAATCACTGTTAAGATTGTCCACTTTGGTAGTGCTGTTCACTGTCATCGGCGCGGTACCGGTTGACACTGTCGATACCAATGCTTCAGCCTGAACATTGCCGGATACTTCCAGCATTTCCTGAGGATTGCTGGTGCCGATACCGATCTTTGTTCCGTCATTATAGAGGATATTGCTGCTCACTACCCAGTTCGATCCATCCCAGTAAGGAGTATTACCCGTGCTTGTACCAGAAGGGACAAGACCGTCCGCTCCCGGTTCACCTTTTTCACCTGCGGCAGTGAAGGAGATGACTACTTCCTCATCATTCTGGAAATGATAGACAGGATATGGCAGGGAATTACCTGTCACATAAGAAACAGACAACCTGTATGCATCAGCTCCGGAAGTATCAACACCGAAGACATCCATGGTAATAAAATTATCGCTTGACTGGGGTTGAAAAATCTTGATTCTCCCTTTAATGGTACTGTTAGCCATATTGATGGCTTCAATCCAGGATGAGATATCTATATTATCCTTGTTTTTCCTGCTCAGATAAATATATG
>CAZJDX010000056.1:3630-7289 GCA_964544885.1 uncultured Flavobacteriales bacterium | reverse complement strand
TATTGGACAGGGGATGTTGAGTACCTTATTGAGAGTTGAATTCATTCGTCTTTAGGCTCATTATTCTATATTCCCCAATATGTCCGGGCCTGGAATTCTATTAGATGGAATAAACGCTTTATCCCTCATGCTTGGACCGGTTCTTATTCCTGAAACTTTTCCTCCTGCCAATCCCTGCTTACATCATTGGCTTAATAAAATGGCTGGGTCTGTATATTGGCTTCTCTGATTTTTAGCCTTTTTCAGATTTCATTTCCATCCCCTTCTTTAATATAGTTTCAAGAATGGCCGCTGCCGTGGCCATAACAAGACTAATAAAAGTAATCACAAGGCAAAGGGCAAGAAATCCCGCCGGGTCATCATCTGAAGCATGGAATAACTTTATGTATACACCCGCTATCACAAGTAAAATACTGAAGGCAATGGCACAATACCGGATACTCCTTATGCTGCGTACAGACTCCAGTGTGAAAATCTCCTTGTGCCCGAGATAGCCTGACAGCCTAAACGCTTTGTACAAGCCAGCAAAAAACAGAATGGATGTGCCGTAGATATACAGGATGAAAGGGTCGGAATAGATACTCAAGAAGTCCAGGTTTGCAGCTCTCCCTTCAGTCAATGGCAGCCGGATCAGCAGGGCCAATGCTGATATCCCGCTAAGAATGATGACTGCCTGAAGAAATTTTATTGAAAATCTATGCATGAATGCTGCTAAAAGCTATCTCATGCAAAAATGGACAAAATTTCTTAACGAATATCCAAATCCTCAAAAGGACTACGGATCTCGGATAACTTTTTATTGCTGACATGGGTGTAAATCTCGGTGGTTTTTGAACTCTTATGCCCAAGCAATTCCTGAATGTACCTGATGTCGGTTCCGTTCTCCAGTAAATGCGTGGCAAAACTGTGCCTTAGCCAGTGAACTGATACGGGTCGCCTTATCCCTGCCTTTAACACACTTCTCCTGAGTACCTCATTGAGCGACCGGTCAGAATAGGGCACGCCCGGTTCCTGTCCCTCGAATAAATAGACTTTGGGCTTGTATTTTCTGTAATAGTCTCTGAGCATCTCTATCATAAGCTCCGGCAAATGTGCAACCCTGTCCTTTCGCCCTTTCGCGTTTGTGATCAGCAGCATCTTTCGCTTACTGTCAATATGCTCCGGTTTTAAATTGATGGCTTCACTTCGCCGTAGTCCGCAACAGTAAATAATGGATAACATGGTTTTGTGCTTTTGATTCGCCGTCACATTCAAAATCAATTGTATGTCCGCCTTACTCAGTACATTGGGTAGCTTCTTATCTGCCTTTGGCCTGATCAGTTTTTCCAGATTCAGCTTTCGGTCTGACATTCTTGAATAGTACAACTTTATGGCATTGATCAGGAGCCTTTGCCAGCTGATCGACTTCGCTCTCTCATAAGCATGTTTTCTGAAAAACTCTCTCACATCCTGATCGCTCAGCTCGTTGGGATGCTTCCCCCTATGTGCCCTGAGGAAAATGCGCAAGCCATCCGTATAACTCCTGATGCTGTTCTCGCTGTAACGTTGGGCCTGCAGGTATTCCCTGAATTGCCTGACTTCTTTATCCACCATATCCGGCTCCCTGGGAGCTAAGCCGAAAATCTCTCTGAGCCTCGCTTTATTCTTGTCGTTTTCTTCCACAAGCCAGCCCTGAAGACCTTCATCCCAGCAAGACCTCTTTATTTTCTTGATGGCTCCGGAAATCTTTCCATCCTTTTCAAACTGCACAAGAATCAATTTCTTATTTCCTTTTTGAATTAGCCTCGCCTTCATTTTTCGCTGAATTTATTTTTTTATAAGGTCTGAATGGAAGGCAAATTATTTCATTCCCTCCTTTCCATGGCAGCAGAACGAAAAAATGCTCATTGATGCTGTATAGTGTAATATCCTTCCGGAAATCACCTCCTGATTTATTTTTATTTTTGTTGAATGAATGATATACTGATTCGTCCTGTCAATAAAGATGAATATGAATCGCTTGCTGCCATCGGAAGAGAAACCTTTTATGAAACCTGGCGCCCGGTCAATACGGAAGAGGACATGCAATCTTATATCCGTGATGCATTCAAGGTGGAAAAGATCAGAAAGGACCTGGAAAACTCAGACCTCAACACCTTCTTTTTTTCTATTGAGAATAATTCGCTTTCAGGCTATGCGAAACTTCGTAACGACCGTTCTTATCCGGAGCTGGAAGGGAAAAAGGCGCTGGAGCTCGAAAGGATCTATGTAAAAAAGGAGTTCCAGGGCATGCAGAGTGGGAGAATGCTCATGGATGAATGTCTCCGCTTTGCCAAAACAGAGGGCTATCACTGGCTCTGGCTTGGAGTGAATATTGATAACCTCAGGGCTATATCCTTTTACAAAAAGTACGGCTTCACCGTCTTCGGAACTAAAATGTTTAAACTGGGCGAGGCGGAAGATGAAGATTACCTCATGAAACTGAAACTCTGACCCGCTTAGCGATCGTAAAAGTCTTTTCTCTTGATCAGTTTCAGGTCCTGTAGTATAGGCGACTTCACGTTGATCTGGAAATTGTAACTTTCCTGAAATCCAAAAGGTATCCAGTTCAGGCGCATCTCCCAGCAATGCAAATCACGGAAAATGTTCACGCCGAAATTGGTGAACCTTCCGTCAACCAGGTCGTACCAGCTGTTGATACCGATCTTCCACTTTGGTGTAAGACTCAGATCACCGTTGATGCTGGCCGACTGGTTTGTTATTGAACTGAGGTTTCCCTGTCTGGAAAAAGAATAGGTATAACTAACGCTTAGATTATAGGGAATGTCAAAGTCAATATATTCCTGCGGATTACGGTACAGGTGATCCAGTTCCTGCCTTGTGTATTTCACCGGTTGTCTCTTTTGCCGGTTGAGTGAAAAGTTCATCGACAGGTTGGCATTGGTAAGCCTGAAAATCCGCCCGTTCTGTTCATGCAGGAAACGGTCATAGTCCCGGTTGAACTCATCATAGGCATAAGGATTCAAAGTTCCTCCGAAATTGATGGACACTCTTTCAAAAAGGGTAGTCCTGCCGCTTATACTCAAGGGACTCCACTTCATCGAATCCGCTATGAGATTGTAAGAGGCACCCAGACGAAAACTTTCCAGCAGCTTAACTTTTTTCTGCGTATCACCGGTGTCGGATCGGGTGCGAACCTTCATCTCCAGGTTATTGTCAAGACCGAAAGCAAGCGAACCGAATTTCCCGCCGGCCGGACCACCGTAAACGGCATCCTGATAGATCGAATAGCTGAGTTCCCGTCCGCTGCTGTCCGCCTGAATCGTCTTGAAATATCCATACCGCGCTTCACTGAAATCCGGCCTGTAATTGAAAGATATACTCGGCGAAAGTACATGCCTCACCGCAGTCAACGGACCTCCCTTGAAAAGATACATACCGTAGATCCGCGTCGCAAGACCGGCGCTGAACTGATAATCACGCGCCGCGGAAAACCGGTTGACCGTAAGCGTGTCAATACGCATGCTTTCCTCATCCCATTCGTATTGGGTGGTTTTGAAATACCATCTTTCCGTATAACTCGCCGATGGACTCAGGGTAAAATACTTTAAGAGCCTGAACGAGGTGGACACGGGTATGTTATGCTGAATTCCGTTCCTGAACTCCTTCAGACTTTCTTC
>CAZJDX010000056.1:0-3530 GCA_964544885.1 uncultured Flavobacteriales bacterium | reverse complement strand
AAAAAATTGTTGACGCTGGAGATGGTATTCTGGTAGAATTTGGATGAGCCCGCGCTGACATTTGCGTTGAAACTCCGGTAGGGATTCGCCTTCGGGTCCTGCGAATGTGTCCAGTAGATATGAAAATCTTTCTGTGAACTGAAATCAGGAAGCTCTCTTTCGCTGTTGAGCGTGTAAGCATAACTCAGTCTTACATTGCCTGAATAACGGTAACGTTTTTTGTAAATGGAGCTGAGGTCTGCGGTGTACGATCCCTTGGTGTATATATCGCTGGTTAAAGCCAGGTTGAAATAGTCGTTGAGTCCGAAGTAATAACCGAGATGCTGAAAATAGAAACCCCTTTCGGCCGATTCACCGAATGCGGGAAAGATAATGCCGGAAGCCCTGCCTTTTTTATTCGGAAAGAACCCGAAGGGTATCAGCAGCGGCGTCGGGATCTTTTCAATGGTCAGGTAGGCCGGACCGGTAACGATCTTGTTGTTGGAGATGACCTTGAGCCTGTTCGATGAAATGGAGTAGTGGGGCGTATCCAGGTCGCAGGTAGTGTACTGTCCCCGGCGGATGAAAAAATTGTTCTCAGGATCTTTCTTTACCACCTCTCCATGAATATAGCCATCGCCTTCCTGCGTAATCACATAAGAAATCCTGCCTTTCTTCGTTTCAAAATTATACCGGAGCGCGTTCGAACGGAATTGTTGGTCGCCCTGGGAGTATTCCGGAGTTCCTTTCCAGTTCCCGAGACTGTCCTTACTGCCTTCGGCATGAAGTTCCTTCCCGGCCATGTCAATACGGATATAATCCGCCTTCAGATGCAGGTCCTCATAATCAACCGTAGCTTCACCATACAAATGAACTGTCTCCTGCTCCAGATCGGCGATGATGGAATCCTTCGCATGGTATTTGATCTTAGACCTGAGACTGTTATCCTCAGAGAGCATCGTATCACGGGAAATGCTCAGCGAATCAACTGCGGGAATACTGTCAGGCTCTTGCCGGATGGTTGTATCGCTGAAGGCTCCGTAAGGACTTGAACCAACACCAAATTGTTGAAAAACAAGCATGAAGAACAAAAAAAGACGAGCCGATATTTTGGATACTTGCGACAACAAATGGAGCTTTAATTACCGGATTTTGACGCCAAAACTAACGAAAAAATATCGTCTGGATTTTTTCGGCCTCAGACTATTTTGTCTTGGCTCTCTGTTGCTATGCACTTCCTTTTCACCACCGCGTACTCACTATGCGCTCACTAAGGTGGTGATCGACGCAGGTCATGGTGGCCATGATTCCGGTTGCCTTGGAACCAAGTCAAAGGAAAAAGACATCGCGCTGAAAATAGCGCTCAAACTTGGAAAATATATCGAAGAAAATTATCCGGAAGTCAAAGTCATTTATACCCGCGATAAGGATGTCTTTGTGGAATTGCATGAAAGAGCTTCCATCGCCAACAATGCCAAAGCCGATCTCTTCATTTGTATTCATGCCAACTCTGCCTGCTACTTCGATAAGAAAAAGAAAAAGGAATTGTGCAATAAAGAAACCAAAGGTGCGGAAACCTGGGTGATGGGACTCAACAAAAGTGAAGCCAATCTTGAAGTGGCCAAGCGCGAAAACGAAGTAGTCTTGCTTGAAAAGGATTATGTGCAGCAGTACGACGGCTTTGATCCAAATAGTCCCGAAGCGAATATTATTTTTTCTCTCTATCAGAACGCTTTTCTCGAACAAAGTCTTAAAATGGCTTCTTTCATTCAGCAGGAATTCACCAAAAACGGCCGGCATAACCGGGGTGTGAAACAAGCCGGATTCCTGGTGCTTTATAAAACAACCATGCCGAGTATTCTTATCGAGACCGGCTTTCTCAGTAATCTGGACGAAGAAAAGTATCTCAACTCCGATAAAGGTCAGACGGAAACCGCCCAGGCCATCTACAGGGCATTCAGAAGTTATAAGCAGAATGTGGAGATGAGCGCTGTGGTTGAAAAGAAAGCTCCGGATCAGAATGATACCGGGAAAAAAGTCTCTGCGGATACCAAAGATGTTGTAAAGAATGCCGGAATTGAGAAACCGGCGGATGAAATCCTCTTTGGCGTACAGATCCTTCTTTCCCAAAAAAAATTAGCCAGGAATGATCCGGGATTCAAAGGACTTGAAAATATTTTTGAGGAAGAGGAGAAAGGAACCTATAAATACACCGTGGAAAGACTCAGCAGTCTCGACAAAGCGATCGATCTGCAGATAAAAATGCGTGAGAAAGGTTTTGCAGACGCTTTTGTTGTGCCTTATCATAATGCAAAGAGGATCAGTATGAAAGAAGCAAGAGCCTTGATCGAACTGAACAATTAATGGAAATTACATACTTTTAAAAAATTAACAGCGTTGAGAAGTGCCATGCTTCCTCCTTTTCATGGCTTGATGGATTATGAAATTCTCGAAAGAAGTAAAGATTGGTCTTATTGTAGTTTCCGGAATTCTGCTGGCCTATTGGGGAATAAATTTTCTCAAAGGGAACGACTTTTTTACAAGTCAGAAGGTAGTATTCGCGATTTATGACAGGGTGGATGGCCTGGCTCCGTCGAATCCGGTGCACATCAACGGAATGAAAGTGGGACTGGTCAGAAAACTGGTTCTTCTCCCTGATCATTCCGGAAGGATTCTGGTGAGCTTCCGTGTCAACGGCGACCTGAAAATACCTAAGAATTCATCAGCGGAGATCTACGGTACAGACTTGCTCGGCTCTAAGGCGGTGCGACTGATCTTCGGCGACAGCGAAGAAGAACTTCAAAACGGAGATACCCTCGTATCTGACATTCAACCCAGTTTATCGGAAGAGGTGAACGCCCAGGTGCTTCCCTTCAAACAGAAAGCAGAAAACCTCCTTGCATCCATGGATTCGGTCTTATTGATCGTGCAGGCGGTGTTCAATGAAGAAACCAAGGAGAACCTGAAACAAAGTTTCGTGAGTATCTCCCGGTCACTTGCCTCCATCGAAGGAATCGCCTCTAATCTCGATACCGCCTTGTCGCCGCATGGTCGCCTGCAAAGCATCCTGAAGAATATCGAATCCATCAGTTCGAACCTGAAAAACAACAATGAAAGGATCGCGGCTATTCTTGAAAATTTCCATTCCCTTTCTGATTCACTGGTGAGATCGGATTTCGCGGGCACGGTTGAAAATGCGAAGAAGACATTGGAAGAGACCGCGCAGGTATTTGCAAAAGTCAACAGGGGAGAGGGCTCACTGGGTATGCTGGTCAACAATGACAGTCTGTATACTAATCTCGACAATACCGCACGCGACCTGGACAGTCTCGTCAGTGACATCCGGCAAAATCCAAAACGTTACCTCAATTTTTCCGTAATCTCTTTCGGCTCCGGCAAAAAGAAATGATCTGTTAATCCGGCGATATGTTAGCTCAGCTTTTTTTTACTCTCTTCCTGCTCGCGTCGGTTTTCCTTTTCGCGAAGAACATCGGAAAGATCCGGAGAAATATCGGATTAGGCAGGGACCTTGACCTGAATGATAATCCTTC
>CAZJDX010000055.1:0-7357 GCA_964544885.1 uncultured Flavobacteriales bacterium | reverse complement strand
GGCCTCGGTTTATTGCGCGTTCTCAAACTCCGCACTCAAACTGATCTACGTTCTCAAACTCCGCACTCAAACTGGTCTACGTTCCCGAACTCCGCACTCAAACTGATCTACATTCTCGAACTCCGTACTCGAACTGATCTTCACTTTGCATTAAAGCGGCCAGAAAAGCGGGATCAGAATGAGCAGGGTGGCCATCAGCAGGAGAGTGAGAAAAAAACCCGCTTTGAAAAAATCAAAGAACCTGTATTTGCCAGGTCCCCATACAAGAATACAAGCCGGTTCAAAAGGGGTGATCAGCGAAACGGAAGCCGACAGCATTACCGCAACGGCAAAGCTTTTGGGATTAACATCCAGCAAACCCGCTGTCTGCAAAGCGATCGGGAGTACCACAAGAGCGGCTGCGGCATTAGACATGGGTTGGGTCAGCATCACCGTCAAGATGATGAATCCCGCCATAATGGCCAACACACCATAAGGCTCCAGGTAATGAACTACCCAGTTCGACAGCCATTCCGTAGCGCCGGTCTTGGTCATGGCGGTACCAAAAGCAACCATCCCTCCTATCAGGATGAGCAAGCGCCAGTCGATGGCTTCATGAGCCTTCTCCATGGGTATGGCTTTGAAGAGGACGACCAGAATGGCAGCCGAAAGCAGGGAGGCGGAGATCGGGATCAGGCCTACTGAACCGAGGAGTATGGCGGCAATAAAGACAAGAAGCGTAAACACTCCCTTTCTCTTCTTATATAGCAGGGGCCTGAAATCATCCATCACGATGATATCGCGACTCGACTTAAGGTAGTTTATCTTTTCGGCGGGACCTTGCACCAGGAGGGTGTCTCCCGTGCGGAGTGTGATGTTTCCCAGCTTGTCGCGGAACGTATGCCCTGTTCTGTTGATGGCCAGGACAACGAGTCCGTATTTGTGCCTGAAGTTTGAGTTTTTCAGATTGGTGTTGACAAAGTCAGATTGAGGAGCCACCAGCACTTCAGCCAGCTTGATGCCCTCACCCTGCAAGGCCTTGTCCAGTAATATATCCGCCCTGATTTCGATTCCTGCCGTTTCCTTTATCTGAAGCAGGGTTGGAACCGGACCTTCTATGATAAGGATGTCATTTTCCTTTATGATGGTAAAATCTCCGGGAAGAAAATTATGCCCGTCGCGTATTACATTGAGTATCCTGAAATCCATACGGCTCAGGTTGGATTGAAAGATCTGCTGCCCGATCATGGGCGAACCGGGCATAATGATAATCTCGCTGACAAATTCCTTCAGGTTGAATTCTTCGGTAAGGCTTTCGTCCTTGTGATCCGGCAGGAGCCTTCTGCTGAACATGGTCATATAGACAACGGTAATCAGGAACAAGACGATTCCCACCGGCAGGATTTCAAAAAAACCCATGGTGCCTAATCCGGCTTTCTCCATATAACCGCTCACCGCCACATTCGTGGAGGTACCGATGATGGTGCAGGTTCCGCCTACAATACTGGCATAGGCAAGAGGCATCAACAGTTTGGATGCGCTGATCTTCAGTTTTCTCGCCACCGCTATGACCGGCGCTACGAAAATGGCCGTTACGGTGGTGTTGTTCATGAATGCGGAGGTAAATCCGACGGCGACCATTACATAGGCAATAAGAAAGAGGGGCTGAAGCCTGGCAAGTTTTAAGAGTTTGGAGCCTATGAGATCGAGGATTCCTGTCTCCTGAAGCGCGGCGCTGATAATAAATATGGAAGCAAGCAGCACAATGAAATCGGATCCGAATCCGGAGAATGCTTCTGCCGGACTCAATATCCCTGAAGCGATGAGAACCACAAGGAGTGCCAGCGTGACAATATCTACGCCGAGTTTTTCAAATGAAAAAAGTATAATGGCCAGCACCAACAGGCCTAATACGATGGCGATCTCCATAGCAAGAATTTAGGGGCCTGAGCCATCTCAATATTATGCTTAGAAAACGAATGTATAAATAATAATTTGGAGTGTTTTTTTACTGCTCTTTAATACTCCTTCATGAATCCATCCGTCAGAATTCCCGCCCAAGAATGATCAGCGGAAATCTGCTTTTTCCCTTATCTCCTTCCAGGATGAGATGATACAGTCCCGCTTCGAGATCCGGTATTTTCAGGTTCAATGTTTCATCTGCTCTGAACAAAATCCGTTCTTCTGCAATCCTGCGGGCATGCATGTCAATAATATACAAATACCGCAATCCCTCATTCGGATAGACTGATTGTATGTTGAGCTGAGTGGAAACCGGGTTGGGCCATATGTTAAACTGTTTCTGTGACTCATATTCCACGATCCCAACAGTGGTAACAATAAAAGGCTGCGACATCGCGCTGCAGCCATTGCCCCCGGTAAAGGAAACGGTATAGGATCCGACTTGTGTGGGTACATGACTCGATCCGGTAGCGCCGGCAATCGGATTGCCGTTGAGAAACCACTGATTGTTGTTGATGAAATTCGAGGTGAGCGCCGTTCCGTTCCATCCGATCAGGGGCGCGGGAGGAGCTTCATTGAAAGGAACACTGATGATCCAGCTGGCATTCACTATGCTGCCATTCGATGCCCCTGTTCCCAGATCGCTTGCCGTTGTGCCGTTTCCCTCATTAAAACGCCAGTATCCTGTTAAACCCGTTGAACTGGCGGGATCCGGGTGACTTGAAGAAGCGCTCATTAAATCGGAAGAAGTAAGCGCGCGGTTCCAAACCCTGACCTCATCAATGAAGCCATTGAAATATCTTCCCGGGGATTGATTTGCGTCTGCCAGCATCCCGATCCTTGCGCCATAAACCGAAGGAACAACCGTACCGTTGAAAAGAGTACTGGCCACTTCATTTCCGTCAATGAATACCTTTAATTCTGTTCCCGAAAAAGTTCCCGCCACATGATGCCAGGTATTTAGCTGCAGACTATTGACAGGACTGATTACCTCCCTCCACCCAACAGGATTCATCATGCTGTCCATCCCGGCAATATTAAAAGAAAGTTGTCCGCTCCCGCCGGCTCTTAAGACAAATCCCGCTTCTCCGCTAAACCATCCGTGTGTACAAAAGATGGTATTCTGCGCGCTGTTAAAACCCCAGGCTGATGCATTTATCCAGGCTTCTACGCTAAGCGGGCCGGTCATATTATTAAGACTGGTTGCCGGACTCAGGTTCACATGCGATGTGGATCCGTCAAAGTCAAGCGAATTGCTGTTGGGAATACAGGGTTGGGCGCTCAGCAAACCCGGGAAAGCAAGAAAGAGGAGAGTAAGTGTTGATTTCATGGTCGAATGATTTAAACCAAATTTACTATTGTTCCGCGGATTTTATACCCGGACCGGGATTAATACCCCAATCCTGTATCCGCAAATCGTCCGGGCGGCATCCTGCTCAGGATTTCAGCACAATAAATAAAGACGTGAAAAGTATAACGATCCACAGAACAATTCCCTGAATCAGCGGTCTGGCTCCGACTTTTTTAATTGTTTGGAGTGAAATGCCCGCTCCGATCAAAAAGAGCGTCACACTGAAGGCAAGCTTGGATCCTGACAGTAAAAAACGACCTGCCTGTTCCGGAATATGATAGTAAGTATTGAAAAGAGAGGCCAGGATGAAAAACAGAATGAACCAGGGAAAGGAGGCTGCCGAGCTTTGTTTCTTGAAAACGACGGAAGTGACCAAAGCCAACGGAATTATCCAGAGAGCCCTGGCAAGCTTTACGGTGGTTGCGATCATTAAGGAATCGTGTCCATACTGACTGGCCGCGCCAACCACCGAACTGGTATCGTGTATGGCAATGGCCGCCCAGATCCCAAACTGTTCCTGGCTCATGTTGAACCACTCTCCGATGGGTGGAAAAATGAAAAGCGCGATAGCGTTCAGGATGAAGACGGTTCCGATAGAGACCGATATTTCACGGTCTTCGGCCTTGATCACCTGACTCACCGCGGCAATGGCGCTTCCCCCGCAGATTGCGGTCCCTACGGATATAAAATAGGAGATCGTCCGGTCTACCCTGAGCCAGCGGCCCAGCAAATAACCCAGCCCGATGGCGGCACCGATGGTCATCAGGGTAAAAACAAAACCTTCTCTTCCTGCTTCAAGCACCTTGGTGAAGTTCATGCCAAAACCAAGTCCTATGATCGCAACCTGTAAGAGATATTTTGTGACGACTTTGCTTTGCTTTGGAAAGGGATTCCCAAAAACAATTCCTGTGATGAGCCCAAGGGCAAGAGCAATTCCCGGACTGATGAAAAAAATGATGACTGCAAGAAGGAGAATAAAAAACACAAGACGGCCCGCCGGATTAAGGTGCTTGTGAACTTTATCTTTCGGCTCCTGCATTTGCATGCAAGGTCGGAAAAATATACGCGCTCCTGGCTGTCACTTATCAGATATCAATGGTCTCAATGCCTTTTTTTATCTTTGTAAAAATCGCTTTCATATGTATGTAGAACAGCTTTATACCAATTGCCTCGCTGAAGCAGCCTATTATATTGAGTCGAACGGAGAGGCCGCCATAGTGGATCCGATACGTGAAACGGATGTTTATATTGAAATGGCGAGATCCCGTGGCGCTACCATTAAGTATGTATTCGAGACACACTTTCATGCCGACTTTATCTCCGGACATATTGACCTTGCCGCCAAAACAGGTGCAAAGATCATTTACGGTCCCGGGGCGGAAACTAATTACAAAGTGTATAATGCCGTCGACGGTGAGCTGTTTAAACTTGGCGATATCAGCATCCGCGCAATCCACACGCCGGGCCATACTCCGGAATCAACCTCTTATCTTTTGTATGATGAAAGTAACCAGGAGCATTGTCTCTTCTCCGGCGATACGCTGTTTGTCGGTGACGTAGGCAGACCGGATCTGTTGGACGGAAAAATGAGCAAGGAAGAGCTGGCGGGAATGATGTACGATTCCCTCAACAAAAAAATCAAAACCCTTCCCGATGAAGTAATCGTTTATCCCGCCCATGGACCTGGCTCGTCCTGCGGAAAAAATCTGGGTAAGGAAACCTGGAGCACCATCGGTCATCAGAAAAAAACGAATTACGCTCTGCGGGAAATGAGCCGGGAAGAATTCATCCATGAAGTGACCGAAGGTCTTGTCGCGCCTCCTGCCTATTTTTTCAGTGACGCGAGGATCAATAAACAAGGGTATGAGTCATTTGAAGATGTGTTGAAGAAAAACATGGTAGGACTCAGCGCCGCCGATGTAAAACGCGGAATCGAAGCGGGGGCTGTGGTTCTTGATACGAGGGATCCCGGCGTATTTGATGATGGTTTCATTCCGGGCTCGATTAATATCGGCCTCAATGGGATGTTCGCCATATGGGCAGGTACCGTTCTGGATATACATTCCAGACTCATTCTTGTCTGTGATCCGGGGAAGGAAGAGGAGACGGTCACGAGACTGGCCAGGGTGGGTTATGAAAATATCGCCGGTTATCTGAAGGGTGGTTTTCAGTCCTGGCTTGATGCGGGCAACAAGGCCGACCGTGTCACTACGATTTCCGCGGATAGTTTTGCACAAAAAGTAAAAGAGAGACTGCCGGTTCTGGACGTCCGGAAATGTTCTGAGGCCGAGGCGGGCCATGTGAAAGATGCGATCATTATTCCTTTAGCCGAACTGAAGGATAATATCAGTTCGCTGGATAAGAACAAGCCTCTGTTCATTCATTGCGCCGGCGGTTACCGCTCCATGATCGCGGCCTCCATGCTTAAAGCCGCAGGCTTTGATCAGGTTTATAATGTTGACAAAGGCTGGACTGCCATTAAAAATACCCATGTTCCTGTGGTGACAGGAATGCCGGTTTCCTGATCAATCAAGCACCAACTCATGAACGACACGGCGAACGGGTATTCACTGGATGAAGTCCTTACAAAACACAAATATGTCCTCCTTGAGTTTCATGCGTCCTGGTGTGAGCCATGCAAGTGGGCGGAGCCGGTGGTTCGTGAAGTCGTGGAGCATTTCGGTGATGCAATGCATTTGCATAAAATTGACATAGACCTTGAGCCATCCCTTTCCAAAGATTTCCGTGTATTGAGCGTTCCAACCTTTGTCCTGTTGAAAGATGGTTCGGAACTATGGAGAATGAGGGGTTTTGACATCGGCCCCGTCATGATCCGTTCCATTTCCAATTTCATTTCCTGAACGTGAACGGGGAACAAAAAAAGGCCATTCCCGGAGAAATAGCCTTTTAAGTGATTGGTTAATCCCTGTTATCTCAGAGTATAAGAGCCGGCGCCGCTCAGTGTACCGTCAATATAAATTTCTATGAGGTAGGTTCCGGCCGGAAACATTTTGTCTTCCTGCTCTTCGTAATTCATACAGACGTTCTGCTTGGCTCCGGTATATTCAATACTGGCTGAGGAGGCATACATAATCTCCTCTCCGGATGGAGTGCGGAACGAGTTCGATCCGGTACTTTTGTTGCCAATCGGTTTTCCTCCCGGTTCGGTGATCTTGAGGTACACATTCTTCTGTCCGGCTTTCGCGATCTTATTATCGAGGATGTCAAAACAAACATCCAGCTTATTGGTTCGCTTTGCCATTGCGGTTTCAACATACTTGCCGCTGTCACGACGCTTGAAGGATTTTATTTTGATGTATTCGGTCTTCAGCACCGAAGCAGTTGCCACCGTTGTCTCCAGGTTCTTTGAAAGTGTTTCAACATTGCTGGTCAGTTGCTCCTTTTCACCCTGCAACTGCTTGTTGGCCATCAGGAGCGAGTCAATGCGTCCGAGGTACTCATCACGCAGACCCTGAAGGTCTTTGAGTTGTTCCTGGAGTTTTCTGTTCAGCTCGGCCATGTTCTTTTCGGAACGGGTGATGTTCTTGATCTTCGCCGCCTGAGCGTCGATCTGCGCATTGGCCTCGTTCAGCAGGCTGTCGAGATTGGCCGAAATGCCTCTGTATTTCTCCAGCTCCGACTTTGTGTCTGACAGCTCCTTTTCGACATTCACCCTCTCTACTATGAGTGTATCGACGCGCTGTTCGTAGGTATTTACTGTGGTGCTGTGATTACGCCATTGATAAATATTCATCAATGCCGATGCGATAAACAACACTATCCATAGTGTCCCTTTATTCTTTTTTGGTTGGTTTGTGGTTTCCATTTTTTCCTCTTTGGGTTTTGGTTTATATGCTTTAGATGTTAAAAATAACGGAGAGTCTTATTTCAAATTGTTCTGTTTGGAAAAGTTATGAAACATTTTTTTCACACATGCATTATCAACGGATTGCGCTTCATAATTAGTCCCTTTAACTCTGCCCGCTAAGAATTGTTTCCATACCTTAGACAATAATTCATGTAGCGCCCAGAATTTACGTTTATCATTTACACTCACTGTTGTCC
>CAZJDX010000054.1:0-8036 GCA_964544885.1 uncultured Flavobacteriales bacterium | reverse complement strand
CTCTCCAGATACTGACGAACGGTTTTCTTTTCGTCCTTTATATAAACCTGATTAAGCAGGGTGTATTCGTTGTAAAATTTATTGAGCTTACCCAAGGCGATCTTTTCAACCATTTCCTCCGGTTTGCCTTCCTGACGCGCCTGATCTTTGCCGATCTCAATCTCGCGCTGAATGGTATTGGAATCAACATCATCCTTATCGATCGCGACAGGCGCCATGGCCGCTGTCTGCATGGCGATATTTTTTCCGGCTTCATCGATGCCGGCGGGTG
This sequence comes from uncultured Flavobacteriales bacterium, assembly GCA_964544885.1. Classification (GTDB taxonomy): domain Bacteria; phylum Bacteroidota; class Bacteroidia; order AKYH767-A; family 2013-40CM-41-45; genus QQVM01. Next base: position 7,765 of record CAZJDX010000054.1, on the reverse strand, counting down.
CGCTGTTAAAACCTATCATTGAAGTAAGCTTATTACCCGGGTGATTATAAACAATTACTTTCTCGGCTTTTACACTTTGATAGTCTACCACGTCGATCTTTTCACCGATTTTACCCATTTGGTCAGTAAGGGTTTCAGCTACGGTTTGGCTTCCGAGTTTCAGGTTTTTCAGATCGTCGACACCTGCAGGCATATTGGCCAGCGCAAGATCAAGAATAGACTCACCGTATTTAATAAAGTCAGCATTGATGGCAACGAAATCTGTTTCGCAACATACGGCTACCACCGCGCCTGTTTTACCATCGGCGCTGACCTTCCCGAAAACATATCCTTCCTTGGCCTCGCGGTCCTGGCGGTTAGCGGCAATTTTCTGTCCTTTTTTACGTAAAATATCTACGGCTGCTTCAAAGTCTCCATTGGCTTCGGTGAGCGCTTTTTTACAGTCCATCATTCCTGCGCCTGTTTGCTGACGTAATTTGTTTACATCTGAGGCGCTGATTGTTGCAGTTGACATGATCTTATGATTATTTTTTTGTGATTTGATTATTGGTTAAAAAATTAGCCAATCCTTGAATTGGCTAATTTCCCTTTGCTGAATTCAGCGGATTTGTTTTATCCGGAAGGTCATCCGACCTCCATGATATCCTTATTTCTTCGCAGTGGTCCTTTTACGGGCGCCGGGCTTTCTGGTCTCAGTACCTGGTTCGGTACTTTCTCCTTCTTCCTCTTCGCCTACATATTCAACCTGAATTCCTGATTCTTCGGCGCTGCCTTCTTCTTCACGGTCTTTCTCGGCTTCTTTGTCAAGTTTACGCTCTGCCAAACCATCCTCAATAGCTTTCACCATGGTATCAATAATTAAGGCTATTGATTTGGTGGCATCGTCGTTCGCCGGAATGGCGAAATCAACCTGCGTGGGATCCGTATTGGTATCAGTGATCGCGAAAGTCGGGATGTTCAGTTTCTTGGCTTCGGCCACGGCAATGTGTTCCTTGTTGATGTCAACGATGAAAAGCGCTGCAGGAAGACGGCTCAGATCGGCGATACTGCCCAGGAACTTTTCCATCTTGGCTTTTTGACGGGTGATCTGTAAACGCTCCTTCTTGGAGATGTTTTCAAAAGTACCATCGGTAGCCATTTTATCGAAGCCGGTCATTTTCTTTACAGACTTTCTGACGGTGGCGAAATTAGTGAGCATTCCACCAGGCCAGCGCTCAGTGATAAATGGCATATTCACTTTGGTAGCGGCGTCAGAGACTATATCCTTTGCCTGCTTTTTAGTCGCGACGAAAAGGATCTTCTTTCCGGATTTCGCGATCTGTCTCATGGCATTGGCGGCTTCGTCGATCTTCGCGACCGTTTTATTCAGGTCGATGATGTGGATACCACGTGCTTCCATGAAAATGTAGGGAGCCATCTTTGGGTTCCACTTGCTCTTCAGGTGTCCGAAGTGGGCGCCTGCTTCGAGTAAATCGTTATAGGATACTCTTGACATTGGGTTGATTTGAGATATTGAAAGAATGTTATTAGAAACAATATTATGCGATGTGCGGATAAAGATCAACGCTTGGAGAACTGGAAGCGCTTGCGGGCTTTCTTCTGACCGGGCTTTTTACGCTCCACCATTCTCGGATCGCGTGTCATGAGACCTTCCTTACGCAATGTGCTCTTATGCTGTTCGTCAACGCTGACCAGGATGCGGGCAACCGCAAGGCGGATAGCCTCTGCTTGTCCTTTAATACCTCCTCCGTCAACTGTGGCTTTTATGTCGTAGTTGTCTTTTGCATTGACCAGTGACTGCGACTGTGTCACTATGTATTGAAGCGGGCCGGTTGGAAAATAGTCTTTATAATCGCGGTTGTTCACTTTGATCTGCCCGTTACCGGGTTCCATATAAACCCGTGCTACGGATGTTTTTCTTCTGCCGATTGCGTGAAGAGTAGTTGCCATGAAGAATAATATTAATTAAGATATTGTTACTGGTGTAGGTTTCTGAGCTGCATGAGGATGTTCCGCTCCCGCATATACATGCAGGTTTGTGAACAAATGACGTCCCAGGCGATTCTTTGGAAGCATTCCGCGGATGGAATTTTCCAGAATCAATGCAGGGTTCTTCTTCATCCATTCGGCCGGAGTCGCGATACGCTGTCCGCCAGGGTAACCTGTATGACGTACGTATTCTTTTTCATTCATCTTTTTGCCGGTAAAGCGGACTTTTTCGGCATTAATAATGATGACATTGTCTCCGCAATCAACATGAGGAGTATATCCTGGCTTGTTCTTGCCACGGATGATCTTAGCGACTTCCGATGAAAGACGGCCTACAACCTGATCGGTTGCATCCACGATCACCCATTTCTTGTCCACAGTTTTCGCGTTTGCAGAAACTGTCTTATAGCTTACGGCGTCCAATTTCAATGATTTTTAAAGGGTTACTCTATGTTTTACAATTCCCCGAAGGGGTTGCAAAAGTAGGAAAAATCTGTATTTCTCCAAATATGTTTTAAATAATTCTTCCATATGGCGGGGTTAATAAAGCCGCAATTAGCCTGTAAAAATGTACCAGCTATTATTAAGGGGTCGCGGCTGTGAAATCCGGATGTTCATTCCTGGTCATAATTTTTGAGAGATTCGTCGGGGTTCACATGTCCGGAAATGATCCTAATACCCGTATTCGGAACTATAAAACACTGAAATTTAGTTATTTAGGAGAATTGGACCGGTTCCCGGTCTCCATCAACGGTTCAGACTGAAATACCGGGAGAATTGAAGAAATTCTCATCAGTATAAGAGGATTCTTTTCACCTGCTTTACATTCCGGGCCTTTATTAATATGTTGAAAATCACTGAAGCCTTAATCCTGATAATTTGCATTGAATGCAAAGCCGAAGCAGATAATTTCTAATTTTTGAACCCATCAGGGAAAAAGTTGTTTCCTGCCTGGGAGTTTAGAATGAAGAAAGTAATCATCAGCGGAGGTAGTGGATTGATCGGCAGCAAACTTACAGACTTGTTGAAGGCACAGGGTCATGGGGTTTTCTTACTGAGCCGTGATCCGGACAAGAAGAATGCAAACTACATTTATTGGGACCCTGTCAGGTCCATCCTGGAACCGGGAGTTTTTCAGTATTGTGATACCCTGATTCATCTGGCAGGGGCGGGTATTGGAGATAAGCGCTGGACTTCCATAAGAAAGAGAGAGATTATCGAGAGCAGGGTAAAAAGCACAGAATTATTGTTTGAGAAATTAAAAGGGGAAAAGCATCAGGTTAAAACGATTATTGCGGCTTCTGCCATTGGTTACTATGGAGATAGTGGAAATGAATGGCTTGGCGAAGAGGCCCCGGGAGATCAGTCCTTTTTATCCAGCACTTGCAAAGAATGGGAAAAAGCAAATTCGCGTTTTGAGGAACTGGGAATACGTCTGGTCATTCTGAGGATTGGTTTTGTTTTGTCAGGCAGAGGAGGGGCATTGCCTCTCATGTCATTACCGGTGAAATTATTTGCCGGCACTGCGCTGGGAAGAGGGAATCAATACATTTCCTGGATCCATATCGATGACCTCTGCAGGATCTTTCTTCACGCCATGAATAACGAGAGTATGAAAGGGATATACAATGCAGTAGCGCCACAGCCGCTCACAAATCATCAGTTCTTTAAGATCCTTGCTGAAAAACTGAAAAGGCCATTATGGCCCTTCAACATTCCTTCTTTTTTACTGAGAACGATTCTTGGAGAAAAAGCCGATCTGGTCTTGCACGGGCAAAGAGTATCGGGACGAAAATTGTCAGAAACCGGATTTGAATGCAGGTATAAGGATCTGAAGGATGCACTGGATCACCTTTATTGAACCCGGTTGTTGTTGAAGGAATATTGATTTCAATGAAAGAGACTATTACTTTTTTTTGGTTCCGCCGGGACCTGCGGATTGAGGATAATTGCGGCCTGTTTCATGCTTTACGTTCAGGAAAGCCTGTACAGGCCGTATTCATTTTTGATACGGATATTCTGGATAAGCTCGATGATAAACACGACAGAAGACTTGTATTTATTCATCATCAATTGAAGGAACTCAACAAGTTGCTGGGAGAACAGGGAGCTGCATTGCTGGTAAAACATGGCAGGCCGCTTGAGGTGTGGAAAACACTTGCCCGTGAGTACAAGGTTGATTCTGTTTATACCAACCACGATTATGAACCCTATGCTTTAAAACGGGATAAGCAGATCCGGGAATATCTTGAAAGCAGGAACATTCCCTTTCATACTTTTAAGGACCAGGTTATTTTTGAAAAAGACGACGTAGTAAAAGAAGTCGGCACGCCTTATACCGTGTTCACACCCTATAGTAAAAAATGGAAAGCACTTGCTTCGGATGAAAGCTTCAAGCCATATTCTTCAGAAAATTTTCGGGCAAATTTCCATAAGTGTCCTTACATTGAAATTCCAGGATTGAAATCTGTCGGATTTGAAGAATTCGAAATGGAAATTCCCCCCAAAATTCCTGACAGAAAGAAGATAAGTAATTACGCAAGCACAAGGGACATTCCTTCGCTCGACGGTACCACGCATCTCAGTGTTCATCTCAGGTTCGGAACCGTCAGCATAAGAAATATATTCAGTATTGCCAGGATGCTCAGCGACAAATGGGCTGATGAATTAATCTGGCGTGAATTCTATATGAGCATTCTCTGGCACTTCCCTCATGTTACTGAAAAATCGTTTAAACCGGCCTATGATAAACTGGTCTGGAAAGCGGATGAGGAAAATTTTCAACGCTGGTGTGATGGAAGGACAGGCTTTCCCATCGTGGATGCCGGCATGCGTGAGTTGAGTTCCAGCGGTTTCATGCACAACCGGCTGCGAATGATCACCTCCACCTTTCTGACAAAGTATCTTCTGATTGACTGGCGCTGGGGCGAAGCCTGGTTCGCGAAAAAACTGATCGATTTTGATCTGAGCGCAAACAATGGTGGTTGGCAGTGGAGCGCAGGAACAGGAGTAGATGCGGCTCCCTATTTCAGAATCTTCAGTATGGAAAGTCAGACAAAAAGATTCGACCCGGAGCTGAAGTATATTAAAAAGTGGATTCCGGAATTCGGAACGAAACAGTATCCGGAACCTGTCGTGGATTATGAATTTGCCAGAAAGAGATGCCTCGATTTTTACAAACATGGCTTATCATGAACACCATCAGGGTTTTCGAAATACCCGGTTCATTCTGAGGATCGGGTCTCCGGTTTTTCTCAAGCCTGAATCATTAATTCGTCAGTATTGATTTTGAATTTAATGGATGCTTACCGGGTCTGAAATGCACCGGTTTTTAACTGTTAATATCGCACGTCTTTCAGTTTGCATTGAAATATTTTCGTAAACTCGCATGAACTAATCCATCATCATGAAAAAATCTACTTTACTCAAGCTGGTATTGCCGCTTATTCTTTTTAGTCAGTCTGCCATAGGACAAAGAACATTCGAGGCCATTCTCAATGTTACGAATATTCATGGGGTGGAGCAGAATCCCGATGGGACATACATACTCAGTTTTGATTCGACTTCGGATGGCATTATGAAGCTTGATGCCTGCGGGCTGCCACTATGGACCGCTTTTCCTTCTGTACGAGGTAGCGGAGAAGGAATCAGGTCCGTCGTATATGATCCGTTTACGGGAGGTTTTCTTGCAGGTGGCAGTTCTCCTGATACCAGCGGGGTTTATGATAATGAACCGACCCTTCTGCTGCTGGATGCCAATGGAAATAAAGTCGCTCACCGGATATTGGCTCCGGGATCTCTGGGAGGTCATGTGAGCTCCGTTCTTACAACCCCTGATTCAGGATATGTCGCTGGAGTATATCTCGATGAAGTTGGCGGTTCTAATGCATCCGCATTTTCCAGATTCGATCTTGCCTTGGGAGATGTGTGGAGTGTCAGCGGTGCAGGAAGTGATATAAGTCCGGCAGCGGTTTGTATCAACGCTTCAAATGAATATGCATTCAGCTCTTATGGAAATACCGGTGCTACCGCGCCTGCACTAAGACAAGTATACATTAACGGACTTCTGATAAATACATTTGTTGTGCCCGATACATTTCAGGGCGGGGCTTTGTTTTTCAGAAATGCCGTAACGGATAATCTTGCTGATGGAACTTATATTCTGGGAAGCACTGTATCACCGATGGCGTCAACATATGACTATCCTTATCTGGTCAAACTGGATAATGTATTAAATGTCGTCTGGCAAAAGCAGCTTGACTGGGGACAGAGCGCCCAGGTTCTTTCAGTGCTCGGTACCCCAGACAGCGGAAGTATTTGCATGATAGATGTTTCTGATACAATTATTTTTATAAAACTGAATTCAAGCGGTGATTCCCTGTGGAGTACAATGTACAGCGGGCTCGGAACCGTTAAAGCAAATTATCTCAGACCCTGTAACGATGGTGGATTCGTGTTGTCGGGAAGTACTAACGATGGCATGGCCAATTATGGATTTGTATTGAAACTTGATAGTCTGCTGCGGCTTCTTCCTCCGGTTTGCCTCAATGTGAGTCCTTCGGCAATTGTTTGTCCCGGCGAAATCATCACCATCAGTGCGCCACCCGGATATCAGTATCAGTGGTCAACTTCGGAATTCTCTCAGAGCATTGATGTCAGCTTGCCGGGTTCTTATTCGGTTATTGTTACCGACAGCGTCACCGGGCTCAGTGCAGTTTCAGATCCGGTTGTGATCAGTAATTATTCCACCAGTACACCTGTGATCAACCAGTTGGGAATACTCCTTGTTTCAACACCCGGCGCAAGCTATCAGTGGTATTTTAACGGGGGCACCATACCCGGCGAAACCGGAATTGACATGACGCCATTCGCCACAGGAAACTATACGGTAGAAGTAACGGATACCAATGGCTGCGTAACCATCTCCGCACCCTTTTCTTTCATTATGCCGGGCATAGAACGGGTGGATGACCAGACTGCTTTTTCAGTCACACAGATTTCGCGTGATTTTCTGGAGGTGAAAATAACCGGCAGGAAGCAGGGAAACATTATGCTCACCGACATGACCGGAAGAGTTATGAAAGAAGTTTCGCTTAGTTCCGGTGATCAGTCTGATCTTATGATTGCTGTTTCGGATTTGTCTGCCGGGATTTACTCTGTTGTATGGCTGGATGGCAGTTCCGTGAAGGTTAAAAAGATTTTACTGAAGCGATAGTCACAATTTGTTTGTAAGCAAATAAGTTGAAGGCGCTGATCCGGTTTCCTGATTTGAAATATGCCGGATGATTTATCTACAGGCACATTGTTGAATGATTTTTATTTTCTTCGTCAGAACTGCCTGAGAGAGGATTATGTTTGAAGACTATAACCCCTAAAATCATGCAGCCATGAATGACAGAACAATATGGGATAAGAATGCAGACACCTATGAGGAAGATGTGTTCAATGTATTCAGGAATGATAAGAAAGGTGTAATCAGAAAGTATGTCAGGAAGAATTCAGGGACTGACAAGGAAGCGATCGACTTCGGATGTGGAATAGGAAACGCGCTTCCGCTGATCTCGCCGCTTTTCGCGGGCATCACCGCGGTAGACATATCGAGAAAATGTATCGAGCGTGCGAAAGTCAATTCGCCGTCCAATGTGAAGTTTTTACAGAGAGACCTTGCACTGAAGAATGTAGACCTTACTCCGGCTGATTTTCTGATTTGTTGCAATGTGGCGATCTCCGGAAACAACAAAAGAAACTACAGGATTCTCTCTAACGCGCTGAGCGT
>CAZJDX010000053.1:0-8289 GCA_964544885.1 uncultured Flavobacteriales bacterium | reverse complement strand
AGGAACCCGAAGGTCGGGCCGCCCAGGAAGTAGGGTTGAAATCCTTCCCGGAAAACAGCAACCTTCAAGAACAGCGGTATTTCGAGGTAAGTCGATTTAAGATCGATATCGGGGCTGGGCGCATTTTGCAGGTAGGTGCCGCCTTTCTGCAAATACATCGGCTGCAATTCTACGGATACCAATTGATTGATGCCGATGCCCAAAACCCCGCCAGCGCCAAACAAATTTCGCGTATTTACCTCCAGTTTCTCTCCTTCCTCATTTTTTACAGTGAGGTCAGCGGAGTTCCAGCCCCCGATGACGCCGAGGTAATACGTCTGCGCGCCGGAGGGCAGCGTTAAAGATAACGCTACGATGGTAACGAGTAAAAAAGTTGAATTTTTCATGACGCACTCCCCTTTTAATTGTGGGTTTATTTTGTTCAGGGGGTGAGATAAAAAACTTCCCGAATTCTATTTTGGAAGCTCTGGTAATTCAAGCATCTCAAAAACAAGAGGTTTTTCCGCAGTACCGGGATGGCTTTGCCAAATGTTATCTCACCCCCTGAAGGTTTGGGACTAACTACCTGGTCAGCCCTCGATGAATCTTTTCAGAACAAAAAAGGGATAAACATCCGGGTCTGTTTCATGTATTTCCGGTAAGTTTCCCCCCAGAAGCGAATATTTTCAGCTTCCTCAATTTTAGCAGTGATGGTCAGGAAAAACGTGGCTATCACCGCTAACGCTACACCCGGCCAATCCGGATGTTTGAAAAACACTCCCCAGCACAAAAATAGCAAGGAACTGTAGAGCGGATGCCGGATATAGCGATAAATGCTTATCTTTACCAGTTCGGTAGTTTTCTCAAACTCTCTCAAGGAGGGGTCGCTCCGCCGGCTTTCCGATTTTTTCACCATCCGCAATAAGCGCACCCCTTCAATTATCAGGAACAGGGAGGTGAACAGCAAGAGCCAGGAAATGATCTGGTGGATGCTGAAAGGCTGAAAAAACCAGTAATTCAGGTTTAATAAAATCAAGGCCAACATGGCTTCCCAGGCGAAGAAACGGTAAAAGCCATGGGATTTGAAGTCGCGCAAAGATCGCCAGGAATAAATTACCAGAAACACAGACAATAGAATAAAAAGAGCGACATGCGTAAAGACAGATATTCCGAATACCATATTTATCACTTTCGAGAATGATTTCGACTTTCCAAAATATATATCACATTACAATCTTTATCGCCTTCTGAAGAAATTCGTCCCTTTTGCCATGAGTGATCATTTGATTCAGGCTCATGCAAACGCTGATGTTCTTTCCGGGGCAGTAAAACACATCACAATCGTATGCCCCGCCATGGCCATAGAAAGTTAACCCATGTATGGATCTTTTCATAATGCCAAGGCCATAGTCATAATCAGTTCCTCCTCTGCCTTTATCAGCTGCGGCAAGCATCTGCTTCAGGGTCGATTTTTCGCGGAACAGTTTTCCGTTAATCAAAGCTCTGAAGAAGGTATTCAACTCTTCACAGGTGGACGCGATTCCACCGCCGCCCCAATCGAAAGAAGTGTTTATGTCCGTAACTAAATCCATAGTGCTGAAGAAGGCATGTGATAATGGTTTGTCTCCTCTCGGTTCCTCATAATATTCCAGGTAACTGTTTTCCATTTCTAACTGGTTAAAAATACGTGCTTTTAACTGAACATGATAGGTTTCACCGGTCACTTGTTCGATGATCATTGCCAGCAGCACATAGTTTACATCACTGTAATTATAGCCTTCCCCGGGTGGAAATTTGGCGTTTTTGTTTGTCTGGTATTGGTAGTATTTCTCCAAAATTCTGGTTGAATTATACTGCGTTTCCGGGTGTTCTATTACGTCGGGAATAAATCGGGGATCTTCCATATAATCGGCTATTCCGCTGGTGTGGCTCAGCAACTGCTCAACAGTGATTTGACGACCATAAGCAATCCCTTTACAGATATGCAGGCTGTCTAACCTGACTACCGGATTGTCTAAAAACTTATCAATGGTATCATCCAGATTGAGATATTCTTCTTCCATAAGCTGAAGTACCACTGTTGCAGTGAAGGTCTTGGTGATGCTGGCAATCTTTATTTTATGGTCGGCAGTCATGGTGTCATTCTTTCCGTCTGCCAACCCGGCAGCGCCTTTCCATTTGATTTTGGGAGATTCCACGAGCAATACCGCGTTGAGGATCGGGTCTTCACTTTCAACATCGATAATATTGTTTGTTAGCGCCTGAAGTTCTTCAGAAAGCTGCTTTGCCTCGTTCAGTTCCTTCGAATTTTGACAACTCAAAAAGATAAAAGCAGACAGGAACGTGAGAACGAGTAGAATAAAATGTTTTTTAATACTCATAAAACTCTCTTTTCTACAATGAGAAGAAAATTCACCCGGGGAATCCAGAAAAACCCCATCGTGACGTTAGGGATGATCGCCACGACTTCGCCTTCCAGGCTATTCAGAAATTGCTCGAGTTTGTCCTGTTCCCTGGTCATCCTCATGTCGAATCGGTGAATCCGGTACTTCATTTTCGTTTCTCCTCATGCTGTATGATCTATTTGAGAATGGATTCATGCACTCCTGGTGAACCGGATTGTTCAAACTTGTTTTTTTCTCTTCATCTGTTTTTGCAATGATTCCCGAAGCCGAACAAAGAATTCATTTCGTATCTTTTCGATATGCAATGCTTCCCGGTAATCCAGGATAGCCCTGTCTTTATGCTTAAACCTGTTTGGTACGACCTGCAACGCGTAAGAATTGACCTGCTTCTTCCAAAACCACTCCGCACAACAGAATTGGATGTTTTCCGGATCGATAGCTGTCATTTCTTTGAGAGCCTGCAATAGCCCTTTACCGGAAACATTGTTCTTTATGCAAAAAGCAATGTAGGCAATCCGGTACGCCACCCTGGCAATGTTATTGGTAATTGGCAAGGGTTCCAGGTTATGAAGATCGTTCTGGCCTTTGTAGAGAAAATGCCCATAGCAGCTCTGTAAAGTGAAACAATACGGCAATTTGTTAAAAGCATGTATGACATCGATGATGGGAGCATCAATCATACCATCGCTTAGACCGTCCAGAGTTTGCTGCCTTTGCTCTTTATAGCGCGGGTTTTGCAACAACTCCTTTGGTTCTGTGAAGGTTTCCATCTATGTTTTCTCTTATCGGTTGCTACTCATTATCATAATTTGTGCAATTTGTGTTGCGCCCGCCTTTATCATATTAAAATTTCACAACACAGAACCAAGGATATAATCATTAACAATCCGGTAGAACATGTCATAATCTCCTGCTTCGTATGCGCCGGCGGTAATTACGACGACCATTTCCGGATCCGGTAACACAAAGATATACTGGCCGCCCCAACCGGCGGCAAAACAGGTATGGGTATTTCCGGTATTATAGTTTCCCAGCCACCATTGGTAACCATACCCGTATGCAAACCCCGGCCAGGGATTCTTAGAGGAAGGAAGCGCAATGGATTCCTGCGCAGATGCTTCCACCCACTCTCGGGAAATAACCCGGTCACCGTTCCATATCCCTTTTTGAAGATATAACTGGCCGAACTTTGCCATATCCCGGGGACGCAGGTAGAGACCGCCGGAAGCGAGGGTGACATTATTCGGCAGCATTTGCCATTGGTAGTCGGAAATCCCTAAGGGGGAAAAGAGATACCGCTCAGCGAAGGTTTTCAAACTTAGTTCGGATTGTTTTTTTACGATCTCGCCCAGAACGCAAGTCGTTCCGCTATTGTAGTGGAATTGGGCTCCGGGAGTTGCGAACAACGGTTTTGCCAGCACATAGCGTATCGGATCGTTGCTCATAAACATCTGCCGCATATCGTTGCGGGGATCACTGTAGGGAGTGGATTCATCCCAGGGAATGCCGGAAGCCATCGCCAGTGTGTGGGCAACGGTTATTTTATCCTTTTCTTCATTGTTTAAGTCCGCATATTCCGGAAAAAAGGAAAACAGTTTTTCGTCAACACCGGTAATCAAACCCCGGTCAACAGCGATTCCTACCAGGGCGGAAGTAAAACTTTTGTTCACCGAGGCCAGGTAGTGCAGGGTGTTGCGATCAAAATCCCTGTGAACATATTGCGGACCGCTGCTGATATCCAAATCCTCCCCGCTAAAATACTCCTCAAAAACCAGTTTTCCGTTTTTGACGATTAGTATTCCGTGAACCTGATGGTCCTCGCGGTTTAAAAGCTCATTCATCATAATAATTAGCGGGAGCGGATTCATTCCTGCATCAGCAAGCGATGCGGTTTCCCAGCCATCATTTACTTGTTCCGGAACCGAATACGTATATTCATTACCATTATTGTTACCCGGATCGGTGCTATCTTTACAGGAGAGTGTGAATAGAAAGACCGATAACATGATTAACATGCCAAAAAGCAGCTTAGAGGTTTTCATCTTTCGTCTCCTTAGATTCTTATAAATTTTGAAACAGTTTTGATTGATTAATTCTTCACAAAATTTTTGCCCCTGGATTATTAATCAAACTCAAGGTGAATTCTAAGATGGTATCGCGCCCCTCAATGAAATCTTCAATCGAGGGTTCTACCGGATAATCCGGAATGATGCCGCGGGTTTTGTCCATACCCTCCACCGCAGCCCGGAAGGTTCCGTGGGCAACATAGAACATCAGGCGAGTATTCTTCAAATTGAGGATTTTCTGCGCGGCATTGCAGGTGTAAGTCGCCCCGGTCTCGCTTCCGATAAATTTTCCGATCCGGTGGTATTTAAGCAGGGAGCAAAAGTGCCCGTTGGTTGAAAAGCAACGCCCGTCGATTAAAGTAAAAAGATTCCCGCTATATGCTTTTTCTGCTCGCGGAATGGGGTCGGCAAATTCAGCATATTTCCCGTATCGTTCCGCGAAATAGGGTACTGCTTTGCGTTCCAAATAAGAGAAAAGCGGAACTGCACAGAAAGGATCGCCGCCGTCGTTTCCGCGCAGATCCAAAATCAAATTTTGAATGTTCTTTTCCTGAATTTCATTGAAACAACTGTCAATAAAAGCCCGGAACATTGGCACCCGGTCATAATAAATGAAACTGTTGATTATCAGGATGGCTGCGCTTCTTTTTTCCCGCAATTCAAGTTTCAGGATCGGTTCTTTGAACACCACCGCTCTTACCGATTTGATATTGGCAGGCGTAAGCTCGGTTTTGAATCTGGTTCTTTGATGGGGCGGAAGATAGGTAATTTCATATTTGTTCGGGAAGCCGTAGATACGGGCATACAGCATCGGGAACCTTCTCTCAACCTGCGATATTTTAAAATTCTCGTTCATGGCATCTGCCGAATAACCGGACTTCAGTTCGGTGATGATTTCATGAACCGGTCGCTTATTGATTTCCACGATGACGCTGCCAATCGGGACTTGCGATATACCATTGTAAGAACCGCTTACCACCACCTGACCTTCCATGATCCTCAGTTGCAAGGGAAATAAGTTGCCCGGGTCGATATTCCAGAAATCTCCCGGCATCCAGAGGTTGGTGTGTCCGCAGCCGACTCGCTCGGTTAGAGGGGTGAGGATTCGGAAAAACTCATGGGGTTGCATGGGTTTGTCAATTAAGGCATACTGCCGTGCAAAAAGGGAATCGAAGGCTTCTTTGTCGGTATATTCATACAGAGAGGGATGCAGTTCCTCCAGTAAGCGCTGCATCTGTTGGAAATCCTCCTGCAATTCCGCTACGGAGAATTCCACCGCCCGGTTAATAAATCTAAAACTATATTTGTCGATTTGATAGATGGAAAGAGGGAGCGTTTGTGGCTGATCGGAAAGAACAAACCGGCGATTGCCGTCAGGGGGATTGTCGGGATCCGGATGGGGTTCCCAGATATCCGTATCATCACTTTTACGGATGACAAATTTATATTGAACAGTATCCCCTATGAATCCGCTAATTTCGTGGGTGATGGTATAGATACTGTCCCGCTCCGCATCGTTCAATACCTGGGCAATCCCGGACCAATCATTGAAATTCCCTCGCAGCACCAGGCGGTCACCCTTCTGTGGTTGAAAGATGCGGTTTTGGAGAGGAATCCGCATATCCACTTGAAATGTAACCGCTTCTTTTATCGGAAGTTTATAGGGCTGCCCATGAAGGATATTGTAAATCGCGAATGCTAATTCTCCTTTATGAATGCCGGGCATATTACAAAGTTGGATAACAGTATTTTTTGAGACGATATCCCGCAGGAAAAAAGCGCGGAAGCCCAGCCATCCCCCGCCGTGCGCGATGATGGTCCCCTTCTCACCAGGGATGATCGACCACCCGAAGCCGTAGTCGGTTTTGCTGGAGTCATTCAACGTTGCCGGGGTGAATGCATCTTTCAATGTGGATTGCTGCAGCAGTCTTTCACCGTAAAGCGCCTGATCATATTTAAACAGATCTTTGACGGAAGAGATGATTCCTCCATCGCCGTACATGCCGTTCTGATAGTGAAAATCATCCGCCACAAAACCGCTCCCCTCGGTGTTGGGTTTGAAACCCTGTGCTCTTTGTTTTTCCGGCAAGATCCCGGAAGGTTCGTTCACATAAGTATGGATCATTCCCAGCGGTTTAAAAATGTTGGATTTCATAAAATCCTGAAATCGCTGCCCGCTTACCCTTTCCACGATCAAAGCCAGGAGCATGTAGCCGGTATTGCAATATTCGTGACGCTCGCCAGGTTGGAATAGAACCGGAGGGCGATGTTTCAGGAGCAGATCATACGCATCTATATTCGAGGCGACCTTCCGTGCCGGTTTTCCGGTGTTGGTTGTGTCCCAATATTGATCCAACAAGGGGAGGTAGGATGATAAGCCGGAGGTGTGGGTCAGCAGGTGACGGATGGTAATACCTGAATATGGAAGTTCCGGGAGATACTCTCGGATGTCATCTTCGTAATTCAATTTGTCCTGTTCTTGAAGCAGCATTACCGCTGCCGCAGTAAACTGCTTGGACACCGAAGCCAGGCGGAAAGCGTGATTGAGAGTTAGTTTCTCTTTTTGATCCGCATCAGCGAACCCCAGCGCCTTCTGATAGATGATCTTCCCGTTTTCAGCCACCAATATGCAGCCGTTGAATTTACCGATATCATGGTATCGTAATATTAATTCATTGATCTGATCAGCTTTGGTTTGCGTCGAGAGAGACTGGCAACTGATCATCAGAGAAAATACAATGAATAGAGCAACAATTTTTAAGATCATACCGCTGTTTTTTAACATGTTCTAAATTTTCTGCTTATGTTTTCCATTTATTACTTTAGTACGTATTAGTTTAACTCCTTGATTAAAACGTCTCTTTTGTGGAACTGCCAACTCTCGATTATACATACAATTAAAATCATCATTAGTAACCCGCCTCCGCCCGTATCAAAAGATGAATCAAACCGAGAGGATTACTCTCATTGTTTTCTCCGTTGGAAAAGATTAGAATGCCGGTTTGGTTTTCTTTGTGAAACTCCACGTAGGTGCTCGTGCCGTGAAAACCACCACCATGTCCATACCAGCCGCCGTCGTAGCACATCCAAATCAAACCGACACGGGTATCAGGATAATGGGGGCGCAGCATCTCATTAATCGTGCTTTCTTGCAGGATTCTGTTACCGTTATAAATACCGCCGTTGATATAAGCGACGATAAAATGAGAAAAATCGTTGATTGAACTTCTGAGGGATGCTGAAGGATAGGGTTTTACACTGTAATGCCCATAGGGTTTATTACCGGATTGGTAAGGCATCGCTACCTGGTTAATATCAAGATCGTTTAACCTGAAACTGGTATTGGGCATAGCAAGTGGTTGGAAGATGTGCGTTTTGCAATATTCATTAAAATCATTACCGCTGACAGCCTCCACAAGATAACCCAACAGCGCCACCCCAATGTTCGAATATAGCTCCTGCTGGCCCGGGGCGTTATTTTTCCAGATCGCCGCGACATATTGTGAGCCGCCGGGTACGATGTACTCTTTTATCCAGGGATAGAGTGGTGGCGCAGAATCACCGGGATAAGTTTGATAAAAATTGGGGTCCTCATTCTGCGGCCAGGCAAGCCCGGAGCGATGACTCAGCAGCATTCTGGCGGTGATTTTTTCATCAGGATAATGTGGATTTCTCACCGGAAAGGATAAATAATGATTAATATCTTCATCGAGGTCGATTAACCCCTGTTCGCACAGTTGCATAACAGCAGTGGCGGCAGCAAGTTTGGATACCGAAGCAAGTATATAAATCGTTTCATCGGTTGCAGGAACATTTTGTTCGAAATTTGCCGATCCGTG
>CAZJDX010000052.1:0-9765 GCA_964544885.1 uncultured Flavobacteriales bacterium | reverse complement strand
AGGTATCCCTCTTCGATCATTTCTTTCATATGACGGAAGAAGAAGGTAAGTATCAGCGTTGTGATATGGCTGCCGTCCACGTCGGCATCACACATGATGATGATCTTGTGATAACGGATCTTGTCCATATTGAGCGGACGTCCTTCTTTGTTTTCATCACGAAAGACCCCCATGGCTGTGAAAATATTCCGAATCTCTTCATTGTCGTAGATCCTGTATTCCATCGCCTTTTCCACATTGAGAATCTTACCTCTCAAGGGAAGGATAGCCTGGAACTGCCGGTTTCTTCCCTGTTTGGCAGTCCCTCCGGCAGAATCTCCCTCAACCAGGAAAAGTTCACAGGCGGCAGGATCGTTGTCAGAGCAATCTGATAATTTTCCCGGAAGCCCCGTGCCCGTGAGTACGTTTTTTCTCTGTACCATTTCACGCGCCTTCCTGGCGGCGTGTCTGGCTGTAGCGGCAAGGATCACCTTGTCGACAATTTGTTTGGCTTCACGAGGATGTTCCTCAAGATAATTACTCAGCATGTCACTCACAGCCTGATCTACAGCACCCATCACTTCGCTGTTGCCAAGTTTGGTTTTCGTCTGTCCTTCGAATTGTGGTTCGGCGACCTTTACGGAAATTATCGCTGTCATGCCCTCGCGGAAATCATCACCGCTGATCTCAAATTTCACTTTGTCGAGAAGTCCGGATTTTTCGGCATAAGACTTCAATGTTCGCGTGAGCGCTCTCCGGAAACCGGCAAGGTGAGTACCACCTTCATGCGTGTTGATATTATTTACGTACGAATGGACGTTCTCATTGAAAGACGTATTGTACTGCATGGCAACTTCAACCGGTATGCCATTGCGCTCCCCTTCCATATAGATAGGTTCAGGGATGAGCTTTTCCCTGTTTGCATCAAGATAACTTACAAATTCTTTGAGACCTCCATCGCTGTAAAAGTTTTCGTGAGGATGCTGTCCTTCACCATTTTTTTCGCGCAGGTCGGTTATGTTCAGTCGTATACCCTTGTTCAGGTAGGCAAGCTCACGTAATCTCGTTGCCAGTGTGTCATAATGATAAACGGAATGTATGAAGATCGTATTGTCGGGAAGGAAGGTGACATCCGTTCCTCTTCGTTCTGTTGTACCTTCCTGCTTTACCTCATAAAGTGGCTTACCGCAGGAGTATTCCTGAATGAATTTCTTGCCATTCCGGTAAACTTCAACTTTCATATGCGAAGACAAGGCATTTACACAAGAGACCCCGACCCCGTGCAATCCACCGGAAACTTTATATGAGTCCTTATCGAACTTGCCTCCCGCATGCAGGACTGTCATAACAACTTCCAGCGCGCTTTTCTTTTCTTTTGGATGTATATCAGTAGGAATCCCGCGTCCATCATCCTTCACCGTAATACTGTTGTCCGGATTGATGAACACATCAATGTTCTTGCAAAATCCGGCAAGAGCTTCGTCAATGGAATTATCCACGACCTCGTAAACCAAATGATGCAGACCTTTTACACCAATATCGCCAATATACATGGCGGGTCTCTTGCGCACCGCCTCCAGTCCTTCAAGTATTTGAATGCTGTCCGCGGAATATTCCTGCGGGCTGTGATTGTTGTTGGTTGTTGATGTGATGTGCTCGGATTTTTCCACCTTCTCTTTTGTCAATTCACTCATTTCTTTTTTGAAATTATTATCCCCCCCGTTGACTGTCAATTCCGGAACTTCATTTAAATGTCCGGATAAGAAAAAAGCTGAATTTTTATCAGCTTTTGCTATGTTGTAAATTTACAAAAATTAACCCGTTTTTGCAAGGTTTTGGACCTCTGAGATGTATTATTTACGGACAGGGAAATGAACCAAATGCTGAATTTAAAACATTGATAATAAGCATATTATAAATGAAGCTTCATGATCAGTCCGACAAGATGGGTTGAAAACACCGGAAAGTTGATTTCAATTTAAAATCTTGTGATGAAGAGTAAAAATTGAAGCGAAAAATAATTGAAGAATAACAAGATAAGGGGACGTTTTTTAAGAGTTTCTTTCTGTCAGGTTCAGTATTCAATTTCGAGATCGAACTGAGATTTCATTTTGTTGAGAATCGGATTTATTTCCGCCAGTTTTTTAAATTTTTCCGATGGTGTATAAGGAATGGATCCATTCACTTCACCGTTCGTTAATTCCGTTTCAAGTTGTATGGAATAATTTTCTAATTTCTTTCTTAAGTAAGCAAGGAGTTCCGGCTTGATCTCATTCAGGTCCTTTTCAATGGCCGAACTGTCAAGGGAAAATCGGATCACAAAGTTATCTGCTAGAATTGCTTTTCGCTTACTTAATGCGGCATGCAAGGTTAGTCTGCCTTGTTTTTGCAGCTCTTCTGCAAAGCAGTTCCAGACATTATTTAATTGTTCCTCAGTGAAAGAATTCCTGGCATCTGTGGGTGTGCTTGCATCCGAAACAGTTTTTTGTGTTACCGCTTTACTGTTTAGCACTCCGCTGATCGAAATTGTTTTTTTCGAGCTTCCGGTGCCGCCCTGTTTCGCAGCCTGAATCGTAGCTTGTGAGTGACCGGTTGAAACCGGCTCAGCTGATTTTTGAACTACTGGTTCGGAGGCGGGAGTGTTAGATGGTTTAGAGACAGCTCCAACCGTTTTGTTTTCCTGCTGAACAGATTTTATGGCAATTCCGGGTTCAACTTTTTTTTTAGCAACCGGCTTGTCTTCCGTACTGCCATGATTAAGACGGCAGAGTCTGATAAGTGAAAGTTCAACGTGAAGACGCTGATGCTTCGCGGCCTTATAGCGATAGTCGGCGGTATTTGTAATTTCAAGAGCATTCAGCAGCCAGGGTATGGTGCAAACACGAGACTGTACCTTGTATTTTTCTTTTATCGAAGGACTGACTTCAAGTAGGGGCAAGGTCACTTCATCGGTGCAGACAAGGAGATCGCGGAAGTGAGAGCTCAAACCATTGATAAAATTGTGACCATCGAATCCATTGTTCACGATTTCATTAAAAGTTATGAGCGCTGCTGAAATATCTCCCGCATTCAATTCGTCAGTAATGCGGAAATAATAATCGTAATCCAGGATATTCAGATTTTCGATTACCTGTTTGTAACCAAGTGAATTTCCGGCGAAACTGACAAGCTGATCGAAAAGACTCAATGCGTCACGGAGCGCTCCGTCTGCTTTCTGAGCTATGATATGAAGCGCATCAAGTTCTGCCTGTACCCCTTCCTTTTCTGCAATATGAGCAAGATGTTTGGTAATGTCATCAACTGAAATTCTGCTAAAGTCAAATATCTGGCAACGCGATAGAATGGTTGGAATTATTTTTTGTTTCTCGGTGGTGGCAAGGATAAAAATGGCATGCGATGGCGGTTCCTCCAGAGTCTTCAGGAATGCATTGAAGGCTCCGGCACTCAGCATATGTACCTCGTCAATGATATAGACCTTGTATTTCCCTTGTTGAGGAGCATACCTGACCTGGTCAACGAGCGCACGGATATCATCAACGGAATTGTTAGACGCCGCATCCAGCTCGTATATATTCAGGCTGCGGCCTTCATTGAACGAAACACAGGATGAACACTGATTGCAAGCCTCAACGGTGTCAGAGATAGCTTCGCAATTGATGGTCTTTGCAAGTATCCTGGCGGTAGTTGTCTTACCTACGCCACGGGGACCGGTAAAAAGATAAGCCTGGGCGAGATGATTGGTTCGTATCGCATTCTTCAGCGTGGTGGTTATGGATGGCTGACCCACTACCGTGTCAAAGGTGACAGGGCGGTACTTTCTGGCTGATACAATATATTTTTCCATAATGGAGATAAGGTAACAAAGATAAGAGATAGGCCGGAACAGGGATACACAAACCCTGATTGATTGAAAAATTATTTTGTTTGGAGATTCATCAGCCTGAACATTTACAAATTCAGTTTTGCTGAAAGCCTTGTCAATACTGAAACAGATCTTGTACATCTGTTGAAGACTGCTTCTGATGCGGATTTCAATCCAAAGTTTTCAACAAACGCTGGTATTTATCAACAAATCAAGTCTTTTATCCTGCAATTATTTGCATTGCCTCCGTGTTGAAGCTACTTTTAACCTGTCATTTAAAAACAAACACTAAAACCAATTACAATGAACAAAGCTGAATTGATTGATGCTATGGCATCAGAAGCAAAGATCACTAAAGCAGATGCTGGTCGCGCTCTTGAAGCATTTATGAACGTTACCTCAAAATCTCTGAAAAGAGGTGAGCGCGTTGCGCTGGTAGGTTTCGGTACTTTCTCTGTCGCTAAACGCGCTGCCCGGAATGGTCGTAACCCTCAAACAGGTAAACCGATCAAAATTGCCGCTAAGAAAGTAGCGAAATTCAAAGCAGGAGCTGAACTTTCATCAAAAGTGAAATAAGCATCTGTTAAGATTCAAAAGCTCCGTAGCTCACGGGGCTTTTTTTTTATCCTGATGGCTCCATAGTCGATTTCTTTCGTATCTTTGTGCTTCCATCGCCTGTTACTTTTCTCTTTTTGAACAAAATTACCCGGCGTATTTCCTAAAAAATCATTTCAATTACATGCAATTTAACGAACTGGGTCTCATAGAGCCAATTCTCGATGCTTTACGAACGGAAGGTTACACGAAACCCACACCTATTCAGGAGCAAACCATTCCGGTAATTCTGGAAAACCGCGACATACTGGGCTGTGCACAAACAGGAACCGGTAAAACCGCTGCCTTCGCCATTCCCATTCTTCAACTTCTGCACCAGAGAAAAACGGAGATGGAACGAAAGAGAAAAGTCAAAGCGCTGATCCTGACACCAACGCGTGAACTGGCCCTCCAGATCGGAGAAAGTCTCAGCGCCTATGGTAAAAAACTCCCTCTCAGAAACCAGGTTATCTTCGGCGGAGTACCTCAGAAACCACAAACAGATGCCTTGCATCAGGGTGTCGATATTCTTGTCGCTACACCGGGTCGATTGCTGGATCTGATGGATCAGGGTTTTATCAGACTACAGGATATAGAATTCTTCGTACTCGATGAAGCCGATCGGATGCTTGACATGGGATTTATACACGATGTAAAAAAGGTAATCGCAAAATTGCCTGCTAAAAGGCAAACACTGCTTTTTTCCGCGACGATGCCTGCAGAGATTGTTAAACTTGCTTCCGGCATTTTGATCAAGCCGGTGAAAGTAGAAGTGACACCGGTTTCTTCCACGGCCGATACGATTCAACAGGCAGTTTATAAGGTCGACAAGTCAAATAAAAAATCATTGCTGATCCATCTTCTCAGAAATAATCATCTCAATTCGGTTTTGTTATTCACCAGAACGAAACACGGCGCTGATCGTGTTGCCCGCGATCTGAAGAGGGCGGGGATTGAAGCGGAGGCAATTCATGGAGATAAATCTCAGAATGCCAGACAGCGTGCATTGTCTAATTTCAAGTCGGGAAAAACGGCTGTCCTGGTGGCAACGGATATCGCCGCAAGGGGCATTGATATAGAGGATCTCTCGCACGTGATTAATTATGAATTGCCAAATGTTCCGGAAACATACGTTCACCGTATAGGAAGAACGGGAAGGGCAGGAGCAAGTGGTATCGCATTTTCATTTTGCGATTTTGAAGAGCAGGCTTACCTGAAGGACATTTGTAAACTGATTGGCAAGAACATACCGGTTATTGAAGATCATCCCTTTCCTATGCTTGAAACCAGCCCGCAACCCGCGAAAGAAAAGGTTCAGCATAACCATAAGCCTAAACGTATGAATGGTTCTCAGGGCAGACATCCCCGTTCAGGTTGGGCTAAAAAAACAAAAGTACAGGGCAGGTAAGCAGGGAATATCTGTTTACGCCTGTCACTCACCCCGGAAAACTGGTTTTCTTTTATCCAGAAATGCCTGCACTCCTTCACGGTAATCATGACTCATACCGGCTTCTTCCTGCAAAGTCTTTTCCATCTCCAGCTGATCATCCAGCGAATTACCGTATGAAGAATTTAACAGCTGTTTGGTCAGTGCGATACCTTTTGTCGGCATAGTCGAAAGGATCGTCGCAACAGACATGGCTTCGTCTTGAAGACGCTTGTCTTCTACCACTTTGTAAAGCATCCCCATTGCCAGCGCTTCGCCTGCGCTCACCTTGTCTCCAAGCATCATTAAAGCGGATGCCCGCTGAAACCCAACCAGCCGAGGGAAAAAGAAAGTGCCTCCGCTATCCGGCACAAGTCCTATTTTGCTGAATGCCTGAATAAAGCTCGCACTCTCCGCCGCGATCACTATATCACAGGCAAGCGCTATGTTCGCGCCTGCACCTGCTGCAACACCATTGACCGCGCAAACAACCGGCTTCTGCAGGTTCCTGATCCTTTGTATAATGGGATTGTAATGTTCTGCAACAATTCTTTTTATGCCCGGCCCCTGAGGATCGATCGCTTCGGACAGGTCCTGACCGGCGCAGAATGATTTTCCGTTACCGGTTATTAAAACAGCACGGATCGAAGCATCATCCTGTGCTTCATCCAGGGCGGTCTGCAATTGCATCGCCATCTCACGGTTGAAACTGTTGAACTTGTCCGGCCGGTTGAAATGGATCTGCATAATGCCCATTTCACAGGTATGAAGTATATAACGCGAATCCATTTTTTTGTATTTTATATGTATTATCCCAATGATGCAGCTTGTTCCGGCTGATCAGTGACACTTAAAGTAATCAAAAGGTTCAAGGCAGGTCTCACATTTGTATAATGCTTTACACGCGGTTGATCCGAAATGACTGACAAGGATGGTTTGCTCAGACCCGCAACGAGGGCAAGGGATCTTCTTCGATCTTCCGGTCAGGGACAGCTTATCAGCACTGCTTTTTTCCGGTGGAGCAATTCCATACGCACGCAATCTTTCCCTGGCTTCATCATTTAACCAGTCTGTTGTCCAGGCAGGTGAATACACCATTTGTACTTCTGCCTCTTGGATGCCCGCCTGATGAAGTTTTTCGAGGATCTCATTCTTTATTGAATCCATGGCAGGGCATCCACTGTATGTTGGAGTTATTTTTACAATAACTTTTTCCCCTTCGATCAAAACATCTCTGGCTATACCAAGGTCCGTAATGCTGATCACAGGAATTTCCGGGTCGGGAATTTCTTTAAGAATTGACCAGATGTCTTCCTTTCTATGAATCATTTGTGAAATTTACCTCACCAGCCTGCACCGGGATAGGTTCGCGGAAGGTATTGCATCTCAGCAAGGAGATGTCCCAGTTGCTCTGTGTGTTTTCCCTGCCTGCTTCCTTTAATCATATATACATCCTTTGGAACACTGATGGTGGCAGTGCTGAATACTTCGTTCACCGTCTCCATCCATTCTTTCCGCAGGGAGTCCGGATCAGGGGCAATTTCTTCGGTGATAAGCACCGTGTCGGTTTCATCCTTGTCAAACATATCACCCGTATATTTCCAAAGTTCTGACAAGGCGTTCTCAAGCCGGTTTTTACTTTCCGTCGTACCGTCACCAAGCCTTATCACCCATTCGCTGCTGTGGCGTAAGTGATACGTCACTTCTTTCAATGACTTTTGTGCGAGGGCGGAGAAAGTACTGTCCTTGCTTTTCGCAAGTTCCCTGTAAAACAGAACATGAAATGAACTGTAGAGGAACTGACGAAGAATGGTCTGGGCGAAATCGCCGTTTACTTGTTCCGTAAGGAGCATGTTTTTAAATTGCCGCTCGTTCCGCAGGAAGGCGAGGTCGTCTTCGGTTCTTCCCTTGCCTTCTAATTCTGCGGCGTAGGTCAGAAAGGCACGGGCCTGACCAATCAGATCGAGTGAGATATTGGTAAGGGCTATATCTTCTTCCAGTACTGGTCCGTGTCCACACCATTCGGCAAGCCTTTGACCCAGGATGAGCGGACTGTCTCCTAGTCTTATGCTGTAATCGGTCAACGCTGTTTTTACTTTGTCAGTCATAGATTCAATTTTAACCTTCCGTCAAACTGCGGCACGCTTATAATCATTCAAAATTAGCTCCGGGTGTTTTGTAAAAATTAGGGTGCCGGTATATTTTATCATTGGAAGGCTCGAAAAAGGGCCCTGAATCTTCCGGTGAACTGGAAATAATATTCTCGGTCATAACTACCCAAATACATGTTGCTTCGTTTCTTCTTGAATACACGTCCCTTGCATTTTGCAATGCCATTTCACGGTCAGGCGCATGCAAACTGCCTGCATGCTCAAAAGGAGCTCCGCTTCTTTTTTGTGTAAATACTTCCCACAAAGGCCATTCGTTCTTTATCATAAAAATTAATTTTACCGGATATTTTTTGTTCAGGTTCTGTTCAGCCAACGTTTATCAGGCCGCCATAACTTTTCCTGTCTTTTTTAATGCATAGGCACTGGCTGCTTCCCTTACCCAGGCGCCTTTTTCATGCGCATCCTTCCGGGCTTTGAGTCGCTCATGATTGCAGATGCCGTTTCCTTTAACAACATTATAGAATTCTTCCCAGTTGATTTCCCCGTGTTCGTAATGCTGCGTTTCAGGGTTGAACCTCAACTTGTCATCAGGAAGTGTAAGACCGATATTTTCCGCCTGCGGAACGGTGCGGTCAATAAAACGCTGTCGGAGTTCATCGTTCGAATAACGTTTTACCTTCCATCTCATCAGTTCTTTCGTATTAGGCGAATCCTTGTCTGTCGGCCCAAACATCATCAATGACGGCCACCAGAAACGGTTGACCGCGTCCTGGGCCATTTCTTTCTGTTCCGGCGTTCCTTTCATTAAGGTTGCCAGAATTTCATAGCCTTGTTTATGATGAAAATTTTCCTCCTTGCAAATCCTTACCATCGCCCGCGCATAGGGTCCGTATGAACACTTTGCCATAGCCGTCTGATTGACAATAGCAGCGCCGTCAACAAGCCAGCCGATGGCGCCCATGTCGGCCCAGGTTAAGGTGGGATAATTAAAAATGCTTGAGTATTTGGCTTTGCCGGTGAGTAATTCGTGGGTCATTTCATCACGGCTGATTCCCAATGTTTCGGTACCGCTGTATATGTAAAGTCCATGACCCCCTTCATCCTGCACTTTCGCCAGCAAGACCGCTTTACGTCGCAGACTTGGCGCACGGGTAATCCAGTTCCCTTCCGGAAGCATCCCGACGATCTCCGAATGGGCATGCTGACTCATGATCCGGATCAGTTGTTTTTTATAACGCTCCGGCATCCAGTCCTTGGGTTCTATGATCTCACCCTTATCAATTCGTTCATTGAACTGTTGTTCCTTTTCCACTTCGCTCAGCTTGTCCATTTATTTTTTTTTGGTTATCTAAAGTAAGAATTTCGGCTGGCTTTGCCATGATTAAAATCAATTACCGGTTTGATTATAATCACCGCATAAGCCGGTATTTTATTTCATCTTTTTTAAAGTCTTGTTTTCATTTTTTAAGTTCCGGCTGCATGGTCTTTTTGAACAGAATACCCAATAATCCTGACTTTAAATTCAATTTTAATATCCGGCAGACCGTTCATGATGATGACCGGTGAAAATGACCGGATGCAACAAAATTACATGGCTGTAGCCGGATAATCCTGACTCAGGCACCTGATGAATTTTGAGAGTACCGGACTGGCGGATAAATGAATCAAAAAATTCCATTCAACCCCTCAGAGAACATGGGAAGAAAGGGTAATTTCGGATTGCATTTCAAGAATTTCAGGCAGGCTAAATTAAGAATTTGACCCGTGCCGGACAAATTGAACGTGTTTTGGAG
>CAZJDX010000051.1:0-10294 GCA_964544885.1 uncultured Flavobacteriales bacterium | reverse complement strand
TTGTCGTAGTTGAATTTTTCTATGCTCATAAATCTTCGTTTGTGGTTTTTGGTGAAGAGTTCGTGGAAGTATCATCAGGCTCATTGTCAAACAAAATCCTGACTGAGGGTGTATAATCATCATCAAACTGACCATCTTTCACACTCCAAATGAAGGCGATAAGAAATCCAATGGCCAGCAGCAGACTGAATATAATCAGCAGAAAGATGACACTCATCAGTAAAATTAAAGCTCAAATGTATTTTAATTTACATTTCCTCATTTATGATTACACGACGAAATCAATATGATTTTCGTCATGGAGAATTTTTAAACAGGGCTATGAAGTTTTTCATCATCTGTAGACTTTTCTTCCGGCTATAAGGTTAGTTATTCCGGTTGTAAAGACTATGATACTGACTGAACTCAGGGGCATCAAAATAGCGGCAATAACCGGTGAGAGTGTTCCCTGAAGCGCATAAAACAAGCCGGCAAGATTGTACATCAGTGAAATCGCGAAACTTGCCAGGATCACTTTGTGGCTAATCCGGCAAAGGGCAAGGAACCTGTCGAGTCTGGATAAATTTTCCGCAGATAAAATCGCATCAGATGCGGGTGAGAAATTATTGATATCATCCGAAACCGAAATTCCGGCACCGCTTTGCTTCAATGCTCCGGCATCATTCAAACCGTCACCGACCATGAGAACCTTCCTGCCTTCTTCCTGAAGCATTTTGATGGCATTCAGTTTGTTTATTGGTGATTGATTGAAACGAAATACCACACTATTTCCAAATATCTTCTCCAGCTGCTCCCTTTCCCCTTCATTATCACCACTGAGTACTTCAAGTTTATATCCATTTATCCTGAGCGAAGTGACTAATTGCTCAAGTCCCGGCCGATAAGTATTACCCACTTTAAAATATCCCCTTTGCTGTCCGTCAATGGTTACATAAATCCGGCTTGTATTTGCCTGTCCATCTAACTCATTAACTCCGGCAAATTTTCCGGAACCAAGTCTGATCTGAATACCATTTACCTCACCTTCCAGACCTGAACCGGTTACTTCCCTGAATTTACAAACCTCTGCTTGCATTTTAACTTCCAGGGCTGAGTACAACATCCGGCTTAATGGGTGCGAAGAATGATGCGCCAGGGCGGCAATCATGGATCGTTCTTCAGGCGACAAATCATGACCTTCAAAACCTACCGAAGCGCTCTCACGGTGTGTAAGTGTCCCGGTCTTATCAAAAACAATTGTATTAATATCCGCCAGCTTTTCAATAACATTTACATTCTTAAGGTAGAACTTTCTTCTTCCGAATACTCTGATAATGTTGCCAAGGGTAAAGGGTGATGATATGGCAAGAGCGCAGGGACATGCGATGATGAGCACGGCGGTAAAGGCATTCCATGCCTTAGACAAATCACCCTGAAACAACCAGAATGCCCAGCCTGCAGTGGCAATCAGAATTATGGCGAAAGTGAAGTAATGACTTATCCGGTTTACCAGCGTCTGGAAAGAAGCCTGTTCCTGGGGATTTCTCAGACTATCCTGATTCCACAGTTCTGTCAGATAACTCTGAGAAACTTTTTTGGTAATCCTCAATTCAATGGCTTCACCCATCTGCCGGCCGCCAGCATAAATCAAGTCACCGGCCTTCTTTTCATGCAAAGCCGATTCTCCGGTAACAAAACTAAAATCGATCCTGGCCTTTCCTTTCAATAAGATGCCATCTGCCGGTATCAGCTCCTTATTTCTGATGATAATGTGGTCATCAACTTCCAGTTTGGAAACAGGCATCGAACGTTCATCGTCACTCCCCTTCTGTTTCGACATGACGGCAATAGGAAAAAATGATCTGTAATCCCTCTCGAAAGAAATTGTCTTATAGGTTTTATCCTGAAAGGCGCGACCTACCAGCATAAAAAACACCAGCCCCGCCATCGTATCCAGATAACCAGGTCCTGAATCTGAAACAATTTCAATAAAACTCCTGATGAACATGACTGCGATACCCAATGCTATCGGAACATCAATATTGAGAAACTTCTGACGGAGGCTTTTCACCGCAGAGCGGAAAAAAGGTGCGCTGCAATATACCAGCACAGGAATGGAAAGAAACAAATTCAGGTAACTGAATACCGTATTAAAACCCGGATCCGAGTAACCTGAGAGCGAAAAATATTCCGGAAAGCTGAAGAGCATTATATTCCCAAAAACGAAACCGGCTATTCCGATCCTGAAAGTCATTGCTTTCGCTGTACCTTTTACTGCCTTACCTTCCAAATCAGCCATATCAAGGTGAGGCTCATAACCGATCTTAGTCAGGACTTGCACGAGTTCTTTCAGACTTATTTTGCTTTCCTGAAAAGTAATGGTTGTGGTTCTGCGGATAAAATCAACCCGGGATCTGACCACTGCTGGAATAAGCGTGTTCAGATTCTCCAACAGCCAAATACAGCTGCTGCAGTGCATCTGCGGTATGTACAAACTCACAATGGCTGTTTGTCCGTCAGTAAAATTCAATAGTCCGGACCGGACCGATGGATCATCTAAAAAGTCAAACCTGCCGGTCGAACTCTCTTTAATGGTTTTAATTCCGGGGGAGGAATTGTACTTGTAATAGGTCTTTAGATTATTCTCTGATAAAATCTCATAAACCAATTGGCAACCTTCACAACAAAATACATGTGAATCAAAACTGATACGTTCATCCTGACACTTATCCCCGCAGTGAAAACATGTAAGGTCAACCTGGGTTCCGGGTTCCATGGTAAAATTAATTCAGATTATTAAAATGCAATCCCTTAAATGGGAGAGATCTCCCGAAAATATCAAAGCAATCCTTAATAAGCAAGTCATGACAAGCGGGCTTGACAAGCGCCTGAGTTCTATAAAATGTTTCGGGAATCGCAGAAATTCCGAATGCTTGCGGATCAGACCAGTGTCAATTGAAACGAACAGATGGCTCAACCACCACTTCAGCTTTCACAGAGTTGCTGATGATGCAGTATCTCTTCGCTTTGTCCAGTAAGTTATCAACGACATGTTCACCCGGACTGTTTTCAAATTCAATGGATGGATGCAACACAAAACGTTTCGCTTCAAATACGGCTTTACCTTCTTTTTCGATTTCGACTGTGGCGTTCACCTTCATATCTCTTATCCTGACCTTCAGTAATTTCGCGAAGTACATGAAGGTGGTAACATAACAGGAAGTAAGGGAAGCGCAGATCAGGTGTTCAGGCGACCAAACTGTATCCGTTCCATTGAATTCAGGTGGAGCTGACACAAGAATTGGCATTCTGTTTCCCGCCCTAAGGAGAGCCTGATCCTGTTCCGTATCCCATGAAAGATTCACTTCATAGGTATGGGTAATTTTTTCTGCTGTTGCCATGGCAAATATTTTTCACAAAAATGCACAGACCGCTTCCATAAGCCGATGAGAAAGGTCAAGTCCAAACATGATCAATGTCAGAATCTAATCAAAGAGCAGAAAACAAAAGGGAAAAAGTCCGAAATTGCTTTCAAATCGTCGGTTTGAAACGGGAATATCAGATTTGGCGGAACTGAAAATATTTCTAAATTCGTAATCCCAACAAATTCGCACATGCTTTACCGGCTTAGTATCACTTTTCTGATCATATTAATGTCCGTTATTACAGCCACTGCGGAGGATCCCGACCCGTTTAAAATTTACCCTGACTTGCCTGATCAAGCCGCCAGCATGAATGAATTTATTCCTGCGGGCTGGAGCCTGAAGGATTCTGTTTCCGGTTTTCTGACTGACAGCTCTGAGAAAGATCTGGCCATGGTGATTCAACTGGATGACACTTTGCTTTTAAGTAAAATTGTAGGTGATGATACAATGACGGAAGAACTCAGGCCCAGAGTGCTGGTGATTGTTTCAGGTACTACGGATAAGGGTATTTTGAAAAGATGCCAGGCTAATCAGGCAATTATGCCTGAGTCTGACGGAGATACTGCAGGAGATCCGTTCAGCGGAATGGAAATTCTGAACAAGGAACTGTACTTCAGTTTTAAGGGAGGCTATGATTTTAAATGGAATCTTTCCTACCGGTTCAGGTACCACCAGGATGGTTTCTACCTGATTCAGGCTACCTCTCAGGGAGAAGGGAAAGATGAAACTTACTCCTTTTCTTATGATCTCATATCAGGAAAACTGAACATAGAGATCATCGACCTTAAGGATCCTTCTGAAAATCTGAAATACTCAAAGATCAGAATGGCTTCAGATCAACCAAGGCTCGAAAACTTCCTTCCACTCAGTTATGTAGTGGATCAG
This sequence comes from uncultured Flavobacteriales bacterium, assembly GCA_964544885.1. GTDB lineage: Bacteria > Bacteroidota > Bacteroidia > AKYH767-A > 2013-40CM-41-45 > QQVM01. The sequence goes on along the minus strand of CAZJDX010000051.1, from coordinate 6,005 downwards.
AGCGAGGGAATTATTTTTTAATCTAAACCGTCTGACTGAAAATGACTGATCCGGGTTGCTTCCTCCAGAGGCGGGCATCGAATGCCATGCAAATATTCCGAAGGAAAGGACGTCCCTTTTCCGTAACCAGGATCGAATTATTGTGAATACTGATCAATCCGTCATTCTCAGCTTCCGAAAGCCGGTCCAGGATTTCCTGTGCCAAATCAGGTTCGATCTCATCATCCGTCCATCGTGTTTCAAAACGGCACATCAGATTCAGAATCTGTTTTCGTAAGATCAGGTCTTCCTCAGTTAGTATATGCCCTTTAAAAAGAGGCAGCTTTCCGGATTCCACCAATTGAACATAGGTTTCAAAGACTTTGACATTCTGTGCAAACCCTGTCCAGGAATCACCGATAGATGAAACACCTAGACCGATCAGCAGACGTGTTGAGTTTGTTGTATAACCCATAAAGTTTCTATGCAAGCCGGCATTCATCGCTGCCTTATAGAGAGCATCCGTTTTTAACGCGAAATGATCCATACCAATTTCAATGTAGCCTTTCTCTTCCAGCATTTGTCTGCCGGTTTCATATAACATCCGCTTATCATTTGCGGAAGGGAGATCCTTTTCAGTGAACTTCCGTTGCCCCGGCTTGATCCAGGGAACATGCGCGTAACTGTAAAAAGCAATTCTATCAGGCAGCAGTCTGGTGACATGACCTATGGTTTCTATCATTCCATTACGGGTCTGAAGTGGTAGACCGTAAATCAAATCGTAGTTCACTGAATTGTATCCGATATTTCTAGCAGCGACCGTGACCTTGTCGACCTGCTCAACGCTTTGTTCACGGTGAATTATGTACTGTACACGCGGATCAAAATCCTGCACTCCGAAACTTACTCGTCGAAATCCAAGGTTATACAAACTTTGCAACTGATCATTACTGGTATAATTCGGATGCCCCTCAAATCCGAATTCATAGTCATCAGTCCTTTCGGCCTTCTCAAACAGTCCGTCAATAAGTTTTTTCAGATTATCAGAACTAAAGAACGTAGGTGTTCCTCCTCCCAGATGAATCTCCCGTATTCTTGGTATTGAGGGGAATTGCTTCAGGTACATCTTCCACTCCTTTAATAATGTATTAATGTAGGGAGTTTCGACAGCATGATTGACCGTGATCCGTGTATTACATCCACAATACGTGCAAAGGCTCTCACAAAATGGCAAATGAATGTAAAGACTGATCCCTTCCCGATTACTTGAGGAAAAACAATCACGGACAAGTGCCATCCATTCTTCTTCCGATGGAGATCTGTCCCAATAGGGAACTGTCGGATAACTGGTATACCTGGGACCCGCGACATTATACTTTCTTATCAGTTCTGCATCCATAGGTTCAAATAAAAAAAAGATAATTCTTTATAGAACGAAAGCGGAATCAGTTCTTGTTCAACTCTTCAAGAACCTCCGCATACGAATTGGCTGTTTCATGAAGTCGGAGTCTTACCAGACGAATCTCAGGCGGCAGGCAGCTGATGATTCTTTTTCTGATATCCAATAAAAGATTCTCGCAGGTAGGTTGGTAAGGCACAAACCTGACCCTGGAACCAACACCTTCGATCACTGCTTCCGCTTCAGTCCTTACAATCTCATTCAGCAGCAGGGTATGATCAAATTCATTAATCACCTCCCTGTTTACGATCTCCTTCAAAACGGAAAAATCAATCACCATACCCAGCTTCGGGTTACCAACATCACTGATGATTTCACCGGCTACCATTACTTCCAGCTGATAGGAATGGCCATGAATATTCCTGCAAGGACCGTCATAGCCCATAAGAGCGTGTGCCATTTCAAATTGAAATCTTCTGTTCAGGCGAATTTCCATTGCATGAAGAAAGGGCAAATTTACGGATAAGAAATTGGTGAAATATGACCGGCATCATTAATAGCATGAGACTGTGCTGATCATTGCCATCAATCAGTCAGTGACTGGGAATGAAGTGGCGAAGGAACGGATCATGATTGAAAATGGAATGGATCCTCAATGCTCATGTTCCTCATCATGATCAGACTCGACAGGCTGTATCACCGCGCCCTGAGACTGACCCTGAATTTCCGTATGTCTTATTTTTCCTCCTTCCAAACCGGTATAAATCATTGACACGACAGAAACGATACCAAATCCGGAGATCATATATTTAATGGTACGATCATAAGTTGAAGGAGCAAAAAGACCGAACAAAGAAACCAGGCCGAGCAACTGAACAACCCAGATAGAAAATGCCGCCGCGTCTTCATGCGATTCAATTACCGCGTGGCTGATTCCGGGCAATTCTTCAACAACTTCCTCTGCGGGTTCTCCCGTCAGGAAAACCGGAATGGTAATCAAGGCGGAGAAAACAAAACCAATCATAGCTGTACGCAGAAGAACCTTCTCGGTGAAATACAATCCTGCAAAAAAAATGATTAGTGAGAACAAGCCTGAGAGAATAGCTACGTGATTCAGGATAAGATGGACGTGAACAGGATTCATGGTAAATTATTTTTTATAAAGTTAGATACATTTAATGATAAGCATACTGGAGACTAAATGATTTTGCAACAAAACCATGTTTATTTTGACAGTTTAGCATCCCAAATGAACTTTGTTCCAAATCCGGGGGAATTATCGGTCATCTTGATCCAATCCGGCTTAAGTACCCAGATCCTTTCCTTACTGAAGGAGGTAAAAGGGAACCTTCCTGTATACACTTTTCTTGCGCTTGCTTCGCAAATTGTATCCACAAGGCTGGAGATTCCCGTGAACTGTATCCCCTTCAAGTGTGCAATCATCAAGCGCTGACCAAGGATTGTACCTGAGACCCTTCCGTTATGCATGATCTCTTCTCCATGCCTGCTGGAAGGTGAGGAAAGAAAGTACATGCACATATTCATTTCATCAAAAGCGTAAAACAAGCTGCAGCTATAGGGTACATCGTTAATACAAGATGCAATACTCATCACCTTATGCTTCAAAATGAAACTACTTATCCTTGAATCCAACATCACTAAACAACAATTTATCAGAATGTGATCAAGCAAATGAATGATCAGTTTCTGGCAAGTTCTTTGAGTTTATCCCGTTGCAATATGCTTATAAGCTTGCCCTTAGTATCAACAATGCCTCTGGAACTAAGATCTGAGATCACTTTGGAAACCTGCTCCTTAGTGGTGCCTGCCAGATTTGCAATATCCTGTCTGCTCAGTACGAGGTTCAAAGGTTTCATCTCACCTGAAGAACCAAAGGCGGATTCCATGACCAAAATTGCGTCAGCCACTTTTTGTGGTACTGTCATTGTTGCCAGTTTAAGCGACTTCTGCTCCATTCGACTAAGTTCGCGGCTGTAAAACTTCAGTAACTCGAATGCGAATTCGGGAAAACGGGTTGTAAGATTAAGATACGCGTTAAAATCAATGAAACACACCCGAGTATCCAAAACCGCCATGGCGGACACCTCGTACTCGTTTGAATTTTCGGATACACTGTAGCCTATCACATCCCCCGGTGCGGCAAACCTTAACAGCAATTCCTGACCGCGACTGTCAGTTTTAAAAAGTTTAACTTGGCCGCTTTCAATAAAATATATTCCTTTAGCCAGACTCCCTTCCATTATTATCCGCTGACCAGCAATAAAATAACCAACTCTTTTCAGGTCTGAAATGAGATCCAGACATTCCGGGCTGCAATTTTTCAATACGGAACAATTCCTGGTATTACACTCAGCGCAACGAATGGTTTGTGTTCCTGAAACGGGTTTTTTCATATATGTACAGATTCTAAACTTCTGATGTTACTGCTTATGATTTTCAACCGTGGAAATATCCAATGAAAATTAAAGACCAAATAACTTACAGCCTTTTTCTTAAGGATAAATTGCCATTTTTTATGGAAGACAAAATATTACATTTACTTTCCACAGATGAATGACCTGCGTCATCAGATACGCTGATTCATGTCATCCATATCGAAAATCAAACATAAGGGATTTAATCATGTCTTCATCTCAATCCGGATCCGGTCTTATCAACCAATTAAGGCAATTGATATACAGCACGGGCAACGGTAAAAACCAGGAAAAGTCAGGCCTCATCACGGCCATTTCAGGATCGGATCTGCATAGTGTCCGGGACCTGACCGGCTACAGGGATTTATTGCTTTTCATGGCTGCTTATCCGGAATCATTGAGTCAATCCCGGCTTGTTCATACTGAATTAAGAAGGTTGAACAGCCTGGTGTCCGAAATCATTCAAAATGGATCTGAAGCAAAAGCAATCGCATTTTCAAACAGCGGTTTTGATTCAACTTATTTCATTGGATCCTTCAGTCATAGCATGTGTGAATGGTTACTGAATAGTTTTCCGGCATGCACCGCATTTCACAGCTATGGAGAATCAGCCTTTTTTCCGCAGGAAATACTCGGGCTTTCACTACTGCCGGCAGAAAACTGGTTAATGGAAAATTCAGATCTTCCACTTGATTCCTGGATGAATGCGGCATTCTCCACCACGGAAAGTTCATCACTTGAAAAGGTATTACTATCGGTGAAGTTCCATGGCATGCCATATCCTCTGCGCGATTTGCTGTATGATGCATTAAAACTCTTCATTTCATTTGACATAAAAGGTCATGCAAACTCCGTTTCAGGACTTAGAACTCCAAGAGGAAAATTATTTTATCATACTGACGAATTGATCAGAAAACCCAAATCAGAAACAATCCTGAATTCCGGTTTACCTTCTCAGTTAAAACTAAGTCATGAAGAAAGAAAGGAATATCTCCGGGTTGCCCGATTCGCATTACTCCATCTTAGCAGGGAAACGGATACAGTAACCTATGCAAAGCCTGAAGGGTTGGAAGTCTATGATCTTGGCAGAGGTATAAGCATAGCGTTATTTTACCTTCCTCCGGAAAGACGTAACACGCTCGAAACCTACGCCGGCTATATGACTTTTAAGAACCGGATTCCATGCGCTTACGGGGGATCATGGATTTTTGGAAACAAAGCAAAGACTGGCTTGAATATTTTCCCGGCATTCAGGGGAGGTGAATCAGTCCTGTTGTTTCTTCAGATTATCAGACTCTACAAATTACGATTCAGGGTTCGTTACTTTGAAGCGGAGCCCTATCAGATCGGCAAGGATAATCCGGAAGGAATAGAATCAGGGGCTTTTTGGTTTTATTATAAACTCGGGTTCAGACCTCATCAGGAAGCACTAAGAGATCTTGCTGAGCGGGAATACTGCCTTATAAAAGAAAATAAAGGTTATCGTAGCGACAGGAAAACATTGAGGAAATTGGCCAATTCTTTGATGTTTCTTGACACAATGAATCCCGGAACCTCTCTGACTGAAGATCTTCCCGACAATCTTTCTATTTCCAAATCAATCTCTGCTCATATTGCAGATGCCCACCTGGGAGACAGGATGAAGGCATTACATTTCTACGAAAAGGAATTAAAAAGCGCTTGTGGAATAGTGGCATCCGCCTTTAAAAATCCGGATGAGAAACATGCTTATCTAGGTTTGCTTCCATTGATTTATCAGAGGCATCTGAGGAAAAAATTCACAACGAAAGACAAGCAGGATCTTAGACAGCTCATTAAAACCAAGGCAGAACCCAGTGAATACAATTACACCCGGCAGTTGAGTAAATTCTTAAAGGCCTGGTGAAGATCAGCGCCAACCCTTTCTGAACCTTAACTGCAGCCAAGACTGGTCCCGCAATTGAGACATTTATAGCATGAACCTGAGCGAATGGTAATATGACCGCAGTTTGAACATACAGGTGCATCACCCATCATTGATCCGAGATAATCCTGTGTGGCATCCGCAGCGGTGACTTTTGATTTATCCTCGCTTGTGACACGTTCCTTGCTCAGCAAAGTATGTTCTCCCACCTCTCTTTTTCCCGTCTGCACGGGTGGCACCTGAACCAGGTCGGTCCGCTGAAGATATTCAAGGGCAAGCAGCCGGAAAA
>CAZJDX010000050.1:0-10532 GCA_964544885.1 uncultured Flavobacteriales bacterium | reverse complement strand
TGTCGAATTTTTACCAACACAAGCTTTTGCCAATGCAGTACCTGGCTTGGTAAATAATGAATAGTCTCATAAAACTGGAATTTTAACACAATTTCAGGCAAGGACCCGGAGATCATGATACATATCATTCCGCCAGAAGCAGTTCAATATCACTGATCAATTTCCCTACTTCAATGGAATCGGTACCGTCATAGTATCCACGGATTCTGCGTTTCGGATCAACAAGGGCGAAAAACTGAGTATGAACAAAATCGTCGGGTCCGCCATCACCTTCAGAAACCGTAACCAGATAAGATGTACGTGCCATATGGTAAATGTCCTTTTTATCTCCGGTAACAAAATGCCAGCGATCAGGATCTGCCGCGTGTCTTGCTGCGTATTCTTTAAGCACTGAAACCGAATCTTCTTCGGGCTTGACTGTATGTGATAAAAACAGAATACGGTCATTGCCTTCAAAGTAATCATGCACTCTTTCCATCTGGGTACCCATAACAGGACAAATACCTTCGCATTTGGCGAAGAAAAAATCGGCTACATAAATCTTGTCTTTGAAATCCGAATTCGTAATGGATCTTCCTGTTTGATTTGTGAACGAAAAATCAGAAATGAAATGTCCCTTTCCGTCTTCACCGGGAGGTCCGAATACAGGCAGAATCTCCCGATCATGATCATGCGGATGCGAAATTCTGTACCCCCAGTACATGAACCCGAGAGCAACCAACCCAACAAGAAAAAACCTGAAAAATACAGACCTGAAAATTTTCATTTCTCAGCAAGCATTGACTTGAATTTCACTTTACAGCCCTCACTGCAGAAGCCGTAGATTGAAGTCCCAACCAATAAAGTATCAGCGACACCATCCTCAAGACTCATTCCACATATCGTATCGGTGAGTGAAACGAGCTGGGTGAGATCGAAATTTTCAAGACCGGAAGAAGTGGCGGCCATCTCTTCCACTGGAGGAGTTTTTTGTTCCGGTTCATTTGACTTTTGCTTACAAGCGCTGAACAAGAGCAGCACCGGCAATGCATTCAGAATAATCAAGGTCGAAAACTTCTTCAGCATTGAATAATTTAAAGACTTCATGTTTTTATAATTTTTTGCAAATATCGTTGTTATAATCGTATGTAACCAATGCTTTTAAAAATTCCCGGACTCTGGCCTTCATTGAAAGTGTGGATTTTGGTACCTGAACATTCTTCATTGCTTTTCTCCGGAGCTAAATGACATATCAGGCCTTTGAGGTTTACAAAATCATAGTCGGGCATGCAAAATTCTTCCTTAAATTCCGGATGAAGCTTAGCTTCAACATCGATTTTCACTATATTTGTTTGGTAAGTCGAACTGTTAATATTAATTTTTCAAAATGAAAGTAGCTGCCGGCATCAGAGAAAAACAGGAAATAGCCTTTGAGGAATTCAAAATAGAAATATTGAATGATTATCGTCTGGCGAATGAAAGCAGGCAGGCAAGTCTCCTGGGCAGAAAAGAAGTTCTTACCGGGAAAGCCAAGTTTGGAATTTTCGGCGATGGAAAGGAATTAGCACAAATTGCGATGGCCAGGCAATTCCGTAAGGGCGATTTCAGATCCGGTTATTACAGGGATCAGACCTTTATGTTCGCGATCGGTGAATCGGACATTAAAAAATTCTTTGCTCAATTGTATGCAAATCCCGATGCGGATGCAGAACCATCATCAGCAGGCCGATCAATGAATGGTCACTTCTCAACAAGACTTCTGAATGAAGATGGAAGCTGGAGGGAATTAAGTCAGCTTAAAAACTCCTCTTCTGACATTTCACCTACAGCTGGCCAAATGCCCAGACTTGTCGGACTTGCCTGGGCATCCAAACTTTACCGACAGAATAAGGACTTGCATGTTTACACTCAATTTTCAGATAAAGGAAACGAGGTTGCATTCGGAAGCATAGGTGATGCCAGTACATCGGAGGGTGTTTTTTTTGAAGCGATTAACGCCGCAGGCGTTTTGCAAATTCCAATGGCTATTTCGGTTTGGGATGATGGGTATGGAATTTCAGTTCCATCAAAATACCAGACAACCAAACAAAATATTTCTGAGGTTCTCAGAGGTTTTGAACGAAATGAAAAAGGTGAAGGTTTTGTCATTCTCAGAGCGAAAGGATGGGATTACCCGGGACTTTGTGAAATGTATGAGAAAGGAATCAGCATCTGTCGTGAAGAACACGTACCCGTACTTTTTCATATCCGGGAGATGACCCAGCCCCAAGGACACAGCACTTCCGGTTCTCATGAAAGGTATAAATCACCGGAACGTCTGGCTTGGGAAGCCGAGTTCGACTGTATAAAAAAGATGCGTGAATGGATCATCCAATCTGCTCTTGCTACCGCAGAAGAATGTGACCGTATCGAAGTTGAAGCAAAAACAACGGTAAATGAAGCCAGAAAAGCTGCATGGAAGGAATTCATGGATCCTGTCCGTGATGAAATGCAGACTTTTTCAGTTCTGGCGGATCAACTTATCACTTCAAGCAGGCATGGGGATGAAATACTCAGTATCCGTAATGAACTAAATGGACTTTCGGACCCAGCCAGACGGGATATTCTCAGTTCCGTTCACAAGATCATGTTGTTGGTACGAAATGAAATATCACCGGAAAAAACTGCAATGATCCGCTGGCTTGAACAATATAAGGCCATAAACGCTGAAAGATATAATTCAGCACTTTTCAGCGAAACCATTGACTCACCACAAACGGTGAAAGGTATTGAAGTCCGCTACGACCAGAATTCTGTACTGGTTGATGGCCGCGAAGTGTTACAGGCAAATTTTGATGCGCTCTTCAAAAAAGATCCTCGAATAGTGGCATTCGGAGAGGATCTCGGTAAAATAGGTGATGTGAATCAGGGTTTCGCCGGATTACAGGCTAAATACGGTGAGTTAAGAATTACTGATACCGGAATAAGGGAAGCCACTATTGCCGGGCAGGGAATTGGTTTGGCTCTGCGCGGACTCAGACCGATCGCGGAGATCCAATACCTTGACTATCTCTTATACGCGCTTCAGATTTTAAGTGATGACCTTTCCACGCTGTCTTACCGTACGAGACGCGGACAAAAGGCGCCTGTTATCATCCGCACCCGTGGTCACCGCCTCGAAGGTATATGGCACAGCGGTTCTCCCATGGGCATGATTATCCACGCCTTAAGAGGAATACATATACTTGTACCAAGAGATATGACCCGCGCGGCAGGATTTTATAATACTCTGCTGGATGGTGATGAACCCGGACTCATTGTTGAATGCCTCAACGGTTACCGGTTAAAAGAGCAAATGCCTGCCAATCCGGGTGAATTCAGAATTCCTCTGGGCGTTCCGGAGATCCTGAGAGAAGGCACTGACCTGACCCTGGTCACCTACGGGTCCTGTGTCAGAATCGCATGGGATGCGATCGGGCAACTTGAGGCTTTGGGAATATCAGTTGAACTTATTGATGTTCAGTCACTGCTGCCTTTCGATGTGAATTCAATCATCGCGGAGTCGGTGAAGAAAACCAATAAATTACTTGTCCTCGATGAAGATGTTCCCGGAGGAGCAAGCGCATTTATTCTCCAGCAAATACTTGAAAGACAAAATGCCTTCTCTTTCCTTGATTCGAAACCTGTTACGCTGACTGCAAAAGAACACAGACCGGCGTACGGATCTGACGGGGACTACTTCTCCAAGCCTAATACAGAAGACGTAATAGATACCGTTTATTCAATTATGCGTGAATATAATCCTGATAAATTTCCAGAAATCATGTAATGTGATTCAAATCATTACTTTTATATTTGCAAAATATTCAAATTTTTTTGCCCGGAATAAATTTTATGACTGAACACATTACCGAAAAGGAATCCGCCTATAAACATCTTGAAAAAATGAGCGTGTATGAATTGTTGCACGCTATCAATCAGGAAGACCGCACCGTTCCACTCGCTATTTCCAAAGTCCTACACAGAATAGAAACAGTAGTCATTCTTATTACCGAGAAATTAAGAAACGGAGGCAGGCTATTCTATATTGGTTCCGGAACGAGTGGCCGACTCGGAGTGGTGGATGCCTCTGAATTACCACCGACATATGGCCTTGAAGAAGGCCGGGTCATTGCCCTTATTGCCGGCGGAGACGGAGCAATTCGTAAGGCGGTTGAATTTGCCGAAGATAATCCCGATCAGGGATGGCATGACCTGGAAGAAAAAAATATCAGTCAGTTTGACGTGGTGCTGGGTATCGCAGCATCGGGCATAACACCTTATGTGACCGGTGCGCTGAAGAAATGTAAGGAAAATGGTATACTCACCATCGGACTTACGTGTAATACGGATACTCCCTTGTCTAAAAATGTCCACTACCCGATTGAGGTTATTGTGGGACCGGAGGTGGTCACCGGAAGTACAAGAATGAAAGCAGGAACTGCACAAAAGCTTGTACTGAATATGATCTCAACTGCAGTAATGATCCAGCTTGGCCATGTAAAAGGAAGCAGCATGGTGGATATGCAGTTAACCAATAATAAGTTGATCGGTCGTGGAACACGAATTTTAATGAATGAATTAAACATCACTGCCATTGAAGCGGGAGAACTACTCAATAAATTTGGTAGTGTCAGGAAAGCATTGAAAAGCCGGCAAAACCCCGATTCCTCTGTATAATTTTTAGGGTTCTTATATTTTTTCAAACCCTGTTGGTAATTGAGAAGAGGTTCTGATTTTTTTACGTGGGTGCCTGACCCGGCCAGGAATATTCCAGGTGATTTAGTTTTCATAACTTTGTAAAGTAATATTCAGAATTCCTGAGACCTTGCAATACATAGAGCCATACTATAACTGGCGTGAATTTTATATCGCATCCGAGGATGAAAACTCGCCATTCCACGGTCTTGAGCATAGTGATTCTGTATGCACCAATACCGTATATAATTATTACATACATCCCGAATGGGATGAATTTGGGTCCCGGACATTATATCTGAAATTATTGTTTGCAGATTATGACAAAGGATATCTTATCATAGAACTCATGGGCGAATGGAATGATGCATTGTACAATGATATCATGTTTCTCAAGAGGGATTTTGTCGAGCCTATGCTTGCACAGGGAATTAACAAGTTTATCCTGATCGGAGAAAATGTACTTAACTTCCATGCCTCTGACGATTGTTACTACGAAGAATGGTTTCAGGACGTTGAAGAAGGCTGGATTGCCGCCGTCAACTTCAGACCACATGTGCTGGCGGAACTGTCAAAGTATAATCTTGATTATTACCTGGTATTCGGCGGGGAATTAAACGAAATGAACTGGAGAAGCTTTCATCCGAATGACCTCTTTCTGAAAATTGAGACATTAATCACGAAAAGGCTTAACTGATCCCGGAACTCCATTTCAGTTAATAGCTGATAATTTCATGTTTCACAAACTTGCACGCTTTACCGTTACGCTGATCCTGCTAAGCATTTCTGTGCTGTTGCCTGCAAGCCGGAACGATGATACAAGCCAGGTTATCGGGAAAGCCTCCTTTTATCATGACAAGTTCCATGGCCGGCTCACAAGTAATGGTGAAATATATGACAAAAATGATTTTACCGCCGCACATCGCACACTGCCATTCAATTCAATTGTTCATGTATTGAATAAAACTAACGGAAAAAGCGTTATCGTGAGAATCAACGACCGGGGTCCTTTCCTGAAAAGCAGGATCATTGATCTCAGCAGATCAGCCGCTGAAAAAATTGGAATGATTCCATTCGGTATTGTACCGGTACGGATACAGGTATTGACACTTTTCGACTATGTTCCGTTGTCAGATTCACTACTCGCAGAAAATGATATCTGGGATTGCTACGGCAACAAAATGAATCTTGAAGATAAAAATGTTCTGGTATGGATAGGAGAAGACTGGAAACATGCGTTTTATACTGCAGGTAAGATCTCCCTTGATAATAAAATTGAAAAAGTAGGTGTACGAGTCGCGGGAAAACCCGGCAACAGAGCATATGAAATAATTGTAAGTGGTCTGAAGAGCACAGGAGAATGTGACTCCATTGTAAACATGCTAAAAGCGGATGGCTATCACAGGGCACATATTCTCAAGAAATAATAAACAAAGCAGCTGCATTTTTCACTTCTCCTGACTGAAATATTTCTTCAGAAGCTTCACCACGTGCCGATCTACAGGAAAAGTCAGTTCACTTTCTTCAAGCTCACTCAGACTTTTCCAGCGAAGGCGCTGAGCTCCCTCAATCCGTTCTTTGAAATCATTTTTAAATGCACTGACATTCAGTTCCGCTGCTGCGCTGCACTTTACAAAGTAATAAATGGAAATAAGCTGCCTCTCTTCATGAAATTCAGATTGTACAAAAAAGTCGGTCGTATAGAAATGATCAAGAACTTCAAATTTCAGTCCTGTCTCTTCAAGTAATTCTCTTTCCAGACACTGTATGCTACCTTCACCATATTCCAGTCCACCACCGGGAAACTTAGTCATCGTTCTTTTAAATACATACTCATCACTTAACAATACTCTCCTTTGCTCATCAATGTATAATCCGTAAACCCGTACTATGAAATTTCCTTTCTTCAAGTTTTTCATTTAAGCCAATGATTGCGAAAATACTTAATCAGAACATACAAATTGGTGTTGATTGATATAAAGATGGGCCTGAACACCTGCATCTCTTCATTCAAATCGATAGAACCTTGAGTCATCCTGCAGGAAGTCATGAAGCTGATTGGACTCTTTCTATCGAATGAAATTATGATACAAGAGGTAAAGATCAAGAATTACAGGCAATACTAAGCTCAAATGATTCTTATCTTGCCTACATTTCAGCCTATGAGAGAAAATGAAACCAGGATTCTGATTGCCGGCGCCGGTCCTGCCGGTATCAGCGCATCACTCCATTTGTCAAAAATGGGTATCCATCATACAATAATAGACAAAGCTGTTTTTCCCCGGGACAAGATATGCGGTGATGCACTGAGTGGTAAGGTAGTACAGGAACTAAAGCGCATCAATCCGATGTTTATTCAGGAGTTAAACACTGAAAAGAATGACTTTCTGGGAAGTTATGGCGTTCGTTTTACATCACCGGGCGGCTACGCTGTTGACATTCCATTCAGGGAAAACATGAATTCACTGAACCATGCACCGGGATTCCTCTCACCGCGTCTCCGGTTCGATCAGTTTTTAGTGAATAAACTCAAATCGGATTATTGCACATTTCTTGAAGGAACTGAATTGCTTTCAGTCAGACAGAAAATGAATGTCATTGAAGTAAAGGCAAAAGGCAATGAGGACATATTTATAATGAATGTCAGGTTGCTGATCAGTGCGGAAGGTGAAAGAACTCATGCTGGACGTGAGTCGGGTTTGTATAAGATAGATGACAGACAGTTTTGCGCCGGCATCAGAACCTACTTTAAAGGGGTAAGTGGAATGCATGAGCAGAATTTTATAGAGCTGCACTTTATTCCTGAGTTTGTACCGGGTTACCTATGGATATTTCCTCTTCCCGATGGAATGGCAAATGTGGGAGTTGGAATGTTAAGTTCAGTCGTTAAGCGTAAAAGGGTCTCCCTGCGGGATAGGTTGCTGGAGATTATACAGCGTCATCCCCGTTTCAAGGGACGCTTCAGTAATGCGGAAATGATTGGCTCAGCCAAAGGATGGGGATTACCATTGGGTTCACAAAAGAAGAAATTATCGGGAAATAATATTCTCATGGTTGGTGATGCCGCCTCATTGATTGATCCATTTACCGGAGAAGGTATAGGTAATGCCATGGTGAGTGGCAGAATAGCTGCTCAAATAACAGCGAAAGCGCAAAAAGAAAATAACTTCACCGGTGATTTCCTTTCTGAATACGACTCTGTTGTCTATGGTGAACTTTGGGCTGAACTCAGACTCAGCAGGACCTTACAAAAACTGTCAGCAAACTCCTGGTTGTTTGATCTGGTGGTAAAAAAAGCCGCTTCAAATTCCGAAATTAGAAAGCTCATTACAGGTATGTTCGAAGACGTAGGGGAAAGATCCCGCCTTGGTAAACCACGTTTCTACTTCGACCTTCTCTTTAAAAGAACTTAGAATGAAAAGACTGGAAGTTATCTCAAAAAAAAGAGACTGTGCGTAATCCCGCACAGTCTCTTTTTTCATTTTGCCGGTCTTACTCTATTACTAATCTTACCAGGCTGGAATTATCATGATTATCCCTTACATTCAGAAGATAGATCCCTTTTGAAAGATGCGAAAGATCCAACTGAAGAATATTGATTCCGTTCTTTAACTCAGTTGATTCAGAAACCAGAATCTTACCGGGTACATCCATAACCTCTATTCTGGCGCTACCATCCATTACAGAATTTATGGACAATTCAACTTTTCCGTTGCCAGGATTTGGATAAGCAGAAAGTGTGAAGTTCGGATCAGCAGTGAATTCTCTCTCACGGCATCCAAGATTCACCAGAATGGTTACCCGCGTCGGTGATCCTAGACCACAACTATTCTCAGTATTAACGGTAAGGGTTACTGAAGAACTTGTAGTGCTGTTGAAGTTCAGAATAGCCAGTGTATCGGATGAGGTCAGCGTTGCTCCACCGGTAACGGACCATGAATATGAGGTGGCACCGGCAACCGGTGTAATATAATACTGAACTCCCGACTGAGACTTACATACAGAGAACGGTCCTTGTATTGCACCGGACTGAGGTGGTCTTGCGGTAACGTTATAACAACGGGCGATGCTCTGTCCGCATGCGTTATCTGCAGTTACGCAGATGTTACCTGATCCCGTAAAGCCCGGACCAAAGTCTACAACTATACTGGTTCCTGAATTGGTTACTATGGTCACTCCGGCTGGAACCGTCCATGTATAACCCGTAGCTGCAGCTACAGGGCTTATGGAATAGGTAACACCCGTCAGATTACAAAGGTTGGAAGAAGGACCGGTTATAGACAAGGGTTGAGTAGGAGTTGATCTCACATTATAATCCCTGCTGAATCCGCCACATGCATTATAGGTGGTCACTCTCAGGATTCCGGAAGTCCAGCCTGCCCCAAAGTCAACGATGCAGGTATTATCGGTCTCTGACACAATAGTCATATCACCTGAAATAACTTCCCAGTCATAATATGCTGTACCTCTTACCACTGAAATACTGTAATTGACTCCCAGGGTGCCGGCACAGACATAACCTGGTCCGAATAAGGGACTGCTATGCTGTGGATAACCGGTAATATACATGGATGATACCGCTGATACACCCATACAGTTGGATGCCGTCACGCCAACGATTCCCTGACCGAAGGTAGATGGTACGCTGATCTGCACTGTGGTCGTACCCTGCCCTGCCATAATTGTTACTCCAGTTCCACTAACTGTCCAATTATAAGAAGTTGCATTGGGTACCGGAGCAATTGAATACGTATGAATGGCCGGTCCGCAGGAAATTGCCGGTCCGCTGATCGGACCTGGCTTGGCAGGTTTAACTGAAAGTACAGGGATATTCAGGCAACTGCTCATACTGGTTCCACAACTGTTTACAGCTTCCACACAAATAAATCCTCCATTATAGGTCGAACTGAAACTTAGGGTAATACTGGTGCCGTTGGAACTGCCGCTGGCGCCCGGAGGGAGTGTCCAGTTATAAGAAGTTGCGTTTGACACAGGCGCAATCGAATAAACGATTCCACTTGTATTGCGACAAGCTCCCGGAGGTCCCATGATCGCACCCGGAGTAGAAGGCAACACCAATCCGGGTACAATGGTCACATTGCTTACAACAGAACAACCATTTGTGTCCGTAACTGTCACACTATAAACTCCGGGTACTAATCCGGTAGCTGTTTTAGTAGTTTGGCTGTTTGACCATAAATAACTGTATCCCGGAACTCCTCCCGTAACATTAGCAGTTGCAGAGCCATTTGCCGTACTGCAGGTAGGAGCAGTAATACTGAAGGTAACTTCAATCTTAGGAGGTTCCGATAAGGTGATGGCTGCTGTAGCTGTACATCCATTGGCATCAGTCACCAGGAAAGTATTATAACCAGCCATGATGCTGCATTCAGTACCCGCTCCTGTATAAGTTCCGGTTCCACCTGTTGCGCTGATGAGCACACAGGTATTTCCATTAAAGCAATTAATCGGAGAAACCTCTGTTGCTGTTGCGATCAATTCAGCCGGTTCGCTTATGGTGATGCTGCTACTTGTTGAACATCCATTGACATCCGTAATAATAAACGTATAGGAGCCGGCAACAAGGTCCGTAGTATCACCGCTAACTATGAATGGCCCGGTTCCTCCTGTTATTGATATACTGACATCCACATTTCCTCCATAACACTGTATACTTCCAACAGTTGATACACTTGCAATCACTGCAGGATAAATCGTCAGGTTCAGCGTCGCAGTCGAATCACAGCCCGCTGCATTGGTCGTGCTGTAGGTGTAAGTTCCTGATGCGGTATAGGTTGTTCCGTTCCAGGTATAACTGTCACAGACATCTACCGTCG
>CAZJDX010000049.1:0-11369 GCA_964544885.1 uncultured Flavobacteriales bacterium | reverse complement strand
CCGGAATTATGGAACCTGTATAATGCGCGAAAGAACCCGGGAGAACATTTCAGGATCTTTCCGCTGAGCAACTGGACTGAGCTGGATATCTGGAATTATATTCTCAGAGAAAAAATAAAAATTCCTTCCATCTATTTTGCACATAAACGTAAGGTCATTGAGCGCCAAGACAATCTTCTTGCCTACGCTGAATTCATTACGCTCGCTCCCGGTGAAATACCCTTCGAGAAGCAAGTGAGATTCAGGACCGTCGGCGACATGACCTGCACCGGCGCGATCGAATCATCGGCTTCTACAGTGGAAGAGATCATTGAAGAGATCACAGGGCTGAGTACTACCGAAAGGGGTACGCGTCATGATGACCGCAGGTCGGAAAGCGCCATGGAGGACAGGAAGAGGAAAGGTTACTTCTGAGCTCAGGATCATTCAGGAATAAAAACAAGAATCAATAAGATCATGCCAAGCCGCCAGCATATGGAACTCCTGCGATTCACAACCTGCGGTAGTGTCGACGACGGAAAGAGTACGCTCATCGGGCGACTGCTTTTTGATACGAAGAACATTCAGACCGACCAGTACGAATCCATCAGGGCAAGCAGCCTGAAGAGAGGTCTCAGCGAAGTTGACCTTTCCCTGCTGACAGACGGACTGAGAGCAGAAAGGGAGCAGGGCATCACCATTGACGTTGCCTACCGTTATTTCAGTACCTCAAAACGAAAATTCATCATTGCCGATACTCCGGGGCATATTCAATATACCAGAAATATGATCACCGGAGCATCTACGGCAAACCTTGCCTTGATCCTGATTGATGCCCGCAAAGGAATGGTGGAACAAACCTGCCGTCACGCTTTCATCGCTTCCCTGCTGAGAATACCTCATATGGTGGTTTGTATCAATAAGATGGATCTGGTTGACTATGATCAGGAGACCTATGATAAGATCGTTGAGGATTTCAGCCGCTTCTCCTCCCGCCTGGATGTTCAGGATATTCAGTTTATTCCGCTCAGCGCAAGATTTGGTGATAATGTGGTTTCACGTTCCACGAAGATGGACTGGTACGAAGGGTCCACCCTTCTCTTTCACCTGGAACATCTCCACATCAGCGGTGACCTGAACCATATCGACTGTCGTTTTCCGGTTCAGTACATGATAAGACCCAGAACGGACAAGTACCACGATTACAGAGGTCTTGCCGGTCAGATCGCAGGAGGAGTATTCCGGAAAGGTGACCATGTTATGATCATGCCTTCCGGCTATAAGACCAGAATCAGCGCTATTGAATCGGCTGGAATGGAATTGGAGGAAGCTTTCGCGCCTATGAGCGTAAGCATTCGCCTGCAGGATGAGTACGATATCAGCAGAGGCGACATGATCGTAAGGGAGAATAATGTTCCACAAAGCGGTCAGGAGCCGGAAATTATGCTTTGCTGGCTGAATGAAAAGCCTTTGAATCCCAAAACCAGGTATATCTTACGACACACGACGAAAGAAACCAGTTGTTTTATCAAAGAGGTCCGCTATAAGATCGACATCAATAGCTTGCGTCGAATCGAAGAGGACAAAGTTTTTTCGATGAATGATATTGGACGAGTCAGCATACGCACCGCACAACCTCTTTATTATGACAGTTACCGTCGTAACCGAATTACGGGAAGTATCATTCTCATTGATGAGTTCACGAATGAAACCCTGGCTGCAGGCATGATCCTGTAAATATTTCATCCATTGATCCGGTCTGCCGGTATTCTGAAATGAATCTGAAAGAACTTTTATTGCTTGCCGGTGAGCTTGCCCTGGGCGGAGGGAAGGAGATCATGAAGGTCTATGAGACGGATTTTGAGGTAGGGGTCAAGGAAGATAATTCACCGCTCACCCTGGCTGATGAGAATTCGCACCGGCTGATCAGTGCGGGATTGGAGCAAACTGGCTACCCGGTGATGAGCGAGGAGGGAGCTGAGCTGGATTATGAGTTGCGTAAAAACTGGGAAAGATTCTGGTGCGTTGATCCTATGGATGGAACAAGGGAGTTCGTGAAGAAGAATGGAGAATTTACCGTCAACATAGCTCTTATCGAAAATAATTCGCCTATACTTGGCGTTATCTATGTTCCCGTAAAAGATCTGTTGTACGCTGCCATGAATGATGAATTATACCGGATGGAAGAAGCGGAAAAAAATTTCATAGACATGAAGGAGAATATGGAAAGGTTCCGGATCATACCCGGCAAAGCGAAGTCCGGAGAATCAAGGCTCCGGGTGCTGGTTAGCCGGTCGCATCTTTCGAAGGAGACAAGGGCCTATCTCGCTGAGCTTGAAAAAAGTTTTCCGGGGATGGAATTTTTATCCGCAGGGAGCGCGCTGAAGTTCGGGTGGATGGCCGAAGGCAAAGCTGACCTCTATCCCAGATTCAGTCCGTGTATGGAATGGGATACAGCCGCGGGACATGCCATACTGAAAGCCGCCGGTAAGAATATTTTTCTTTATCCTTCGGGTGAGGAACTGACATATAATAAAAAGAATCTGGTGAATGATTGGTTTGTTGCCCGCTGAGTTCAGAAGATTTATATCGAAGTACAGATCTGATCCGGAGTACCGTGAACTGATCTCATCCAGTTTTTTTTCATTACTGGTGAGGATGATCGGTACCGGCACCGGGTTTCTCGTCACCCTCGTAACCTCCAGGTATTTTGGTGCGGGCGCATTGGGAATCGTCGCTATCTGTCTGGCTATCCTGGTGTTTGCCGCGAACTTTGGAAAATTGGGAATGGACGTTTCCCTGATGCGTTTTGTCGCTGAGTTCGCGGTGAAAAAATCATATGGCGCCATTAAAGGAACCTATCTGACCGCCATCCGGATGATACTTCCCGCCACGCTCTTGCTTTCCGCACTGTTGTTTTTCGCGGCGGACTGGATGGCTGCTGAGTTATTCCATAAGCCTTACCTCGGGCCAATATTGCGTATAAATGCATGGCTGGTCATGCCGCTGGTTCTTCTGCTTATCCATTCAGAGTGTGTACGCGGATTGAAAAAGGTAAGAAGTTATACCTTCTATCAAACGGCCGCAATATCAACCATCGCTCTGGTCTTGCTTATCACAGCCTATTTTTCGGGTAAGCTGCATATGCTGGTACCGGTTTATATTCAGTTCATCAGTATAGCGATGGCAGGGATCTTCAGCTTTTTCAACTGGAGCAGATACAGCCGCCTGCGTGAACATAAAGCGGAGTACGCCATTGCTTCCCCTGCCTTGTTGAAGATTTCGGCTCCGATGTTTACCACGACTATTATGCAACTGGTCATGTCCTGGGCCGGAACCCTGATTCTTGCCGCTTATGCAACTGAGGCGGATGTAGGTGTGTTCAACGCGCTCGTCAGGATCTCTGTTTTCACCAATATTACCTTTCTTGCCATTAACAGCATCTCTATGCCGCGCTTTGCTGAGGCCTTTGCCGCTGGAGACACGAAGCTGCTCAAGTCGCAGGCCAAGGAGGCGGCAAAACTTATTTTTCTCACTTCGCTTCCCATATTCATTGCGCTTTCCTTCTTCCCCCGAACTATACTCGATGTATTCGGAAAGGAATTTCCCGGGAACGAACTCTCCCTGTATATACTCCTGGCGGGCCAGTTCATTGTGATCATTGCAGGGCTGCCGGCACAGATACTCAATATGACCGGTAAGCAAAAGGTCCTGAGAAATATAGCTCTTGGCTCCGCGGTATTGAATGTGCTGGCCTGTTTCCTGTTGATACCCGAATATGGAATTGCCGGGGTGAGTCTCGCGCAGGGAATTGGCATTTTGATCTGGAATGTTTCATGTGTTATTGCCGTCAGAAAGCACTTCGGATTCTTTACCTTTATTTTCAGGAAGGACTGATTCACCGATTCCGGAATTACAGCGGCTTGCTGCGATAAGCGCTGATATGCCTGATACCTGTGTTTGAGTCCATATTTGTAATTTCGTTGCGGGTGTTCACATCCGTCTGTCGCCATGTCAAACTATTCACTGGATAAGACGCGCTTGCCGCCGGTACTGGCCTATTGCATTCTCGTCCTGATATTTACTTCCACCTTTCGCGTGTTCGCGACACTCCCGCTTGAGTCGCTGCATCAGACATTATCGACCGTAGCTATCCTGGCCTTCAGCGCTTTTTATGTGTTCAACTTGTTTGCGCACTTCCGTGAGCACCGAATCACCAGATTGGATCTGCTGATGTGGGTTTTTGTAATGGTCAATTTTTTTGCAGCCTATCAGGGACATAAAGTCTTCGATCAGCCTTATTATTATGGCATCATGGCTCAACGATCTGTGCTGCTTTCCCTGTCCGGCATTTTACTCATCTCCATGCTTAGGAAAAACCTGATAAGCATAGGGCAGGTTGAAAGATCATTCGTAGCGCTTTCACTGACCCTGCTTATCGTATTTTATTTTTTCTTTCTCTTCGTCAATCCGGCCAATTTCACACAGATGGAATTCGTTGCCTATAGTCCCATCCGTGGCTATCGCTACCGCTTTCAGTTTGCCCTGGTACTCATGCTTCTATTTTATTCTTTATTTAAGGTGTCGCACGAGAAGAAAAGTTATTACCTGGTGATCGTAGGACTCATCCTGTTTTACCTTGTTTATTTTCTCCAGTCAAGAACTACGCTGGTTGTTCTTGCCTTCACCCTTCTCATCTATTTTTTCAGAAATTTTTCACTCAGGGAAAAGGTAAAAAATACGCTGATCTACGGCGGGATCATATTTCTGACCATAGTGCTGCTGGTTACCCTGGGCTATACATCGCTGATCGAAAAATACCACGTTCTTTACAAAAACGTATTCAATGTATTCATAGGTGAATCACCTGATGAAGCGTCATCCGCCGTCAGGTTTATGGAGTTCAACATCGCGCTTGAATATATAGCCAGAAATCCCCTGCTGGGAAATGGATTTATCAGTAATCAGTGGAACGGAGGCTGGCAGGAAATTTTGGGTTATTTTTATCCTGTGGATATAGGAATTCTTGGAAATATTTTTGTGTTCGGCATTTTGGGTACAGCAATCATTTATCTTCCGTATTTTTTTTCACTGAGCATGTCGCGTGCTGTCCAGTCCAATCATGTTTTTTTCAAGACCATTGAGTATATGCTCTTGTTCTTTTTTCTCAGCATGTTTTTTTCGGCGGTCAACATCCGGGATTCAAGCAGTATCATGTTCCTGGTATGCCTTCTGTATTATTTCAGGTACTACCATTTCACGTCGGGTCCGGCTGTCCGCGACAATCAAACTCCTGTTCATGAGAGCGCCTGATTTTCTGGTTGTCGGTGCTGCCCGTGCGGGAACCACCTCCTTGCATTATTACCTGAGGCAACACCCTTCCTTGTTTCTGCCCCGCCGGAAAGAGCCATCTTTTTTTTCATTCGCGGACGATAATCAGGAGTATAAGAAAGGCCGGTTTGCTTTCGTGGTCAGAGAAGCTTCCGAATACTTCAGCTTGTTTCAGAAGGCCGGAGAGGACCGGGTCGCGGGGGAAGTCAGCACACCTTATTTGTATCTCTATGATAAAACTATCAGTAATATCAGAAAGTATCATCCTTCTCCCGAAAAACTCAAGATACTCATGATACTTCGTGATCCTGTCGATCGAGCCTTCTCGCAATTCATGTGGAGAGTAAGGGATGGACGCGAAGAACTTGATTTCGAGGAGGCCATCAGCATGGAGAAGCAGAGGATGAAGGAACAGTATAGTTTCGATTATTTTTATTTCGACCGTGGATTGTATTATTCACAAGTCAGGGCTTATCTGAATTCTTTCCCGGAAGTCAAAGTAATACTCTTTGATGATTTTGTTAATGATACACCTGCCGTGCTCCGTTCCGTCTGCCGCTTTCTCAAGGTGGATGATCAGCATGTCTTTGATTTTGTTCAGCCGGTGAATCCATCTTACGTTCCCCGTTGGAATTTTCTTGGAAGACTGGTCACTACGGAAAGCAGCTTGAAGTTCAGGATACTGAATAACATGCCGGATACATGGAAGAAGGGGATCAGACAGCAGTTTGACCGCTGGAATGCCCTTAAAGGAAAAGCCATCACCTTGTCATCCGAAACAAGAATAAACTTACGGAATGCTTACCATGACGATATTGTCAAATTACAGGAGCTGATCGGGAGAGACCTTTCATCCTGGAGAAATTCAAATCCTGGTCATGAATAAGGTAAAGGTGGCACTGATTGATCCGGTCGGCTCAAAGGGCGGACTGGATCTGTATGATTCCGGACTTCAGGCTTCCCTGATGATGAAAGGTGCAGGGTGTAATGTCTATTCTGATTTTGTCGCGGAAGAAAGGCCGGAACATTCGTACAGATTTTTCGGCAGTGAAAACTCCTTCCGGACCTGGTCATTGCTCACTCTGCCTTTTCGGTACCGGAAAGCCATTCATCATGCCCTTTCTTCAGGTTGCACCTGGGTGTTCCTGCACATATTTCATTTCACAGGATTAGATGAATGGCTTATAAGGATGGCCCGGCGAAAAGGATTAAAAGTGCTCCTGATCATTCATGATATTGAAAGTTTCACAGGGCCGGTTTCCGTATCCCTGAGGTCTCGGATTTGTGAGCACTATGCCGACCGGCTTGTGGTACATAACAGCTTCTCCCGTGATGAACTGCTGAAAGCTTTACCCGGAATTCCTTCTGCGAAAATCAGCGTCATTGCTCATGGAAGTTATACAGGCCTGGTTCGGGGAAGGATTGATAAAAGTACTGCAAGAAAGATGGCAGGACTGCCGGAGGATAAACTATGTGTTCTGTTCTTTGGTATGATTAAACCAAACAAGGGACTCGGTACTCTCCTAAGCGCATGGAAAAAGACCGGTTCGGATAAAGTGCTTCTGATTGCCGGGCGTACCAGAAAAGAACCCTTTGACAGGTACCGGGAATTCATCAGGAATGAACTGAGTAACTTTGATATTCGTTTCTTGATTCGTCATATCAGTAATGAGGAAAGAAATATTTTTTTCAGCGCGGCCGATATGATTGTTCTTCCTTACTCAAAGATATATCAGAGCGGAGTTCTGATCAGCGCCATGAGTTTCGGCCTGCCGGTCATTGCCGGTGATTTGGAAGCTTTCACCGAGATAATCAAGCCGGAAGTAAACGGTCTTCTGTTTAAGAAAGATGATCCGGAGTCGCTTGCCGCGGCTATCGGTAAATTCAGTTCAGACGCGGAACTGAGAGAAAAAATAGCCTCCGCATCCATCGAAACCATGAGAACAAAGCATGGATGGGATGAAATCGCTGAAGAGTATTTGAAAATAGTGCATTGAGATGAAGATCGCCATTCTTGGAACGAGAGGCATTCCTCCTAAATACGGAGGCTTTGAAACTTTTGCCCAAAAAATTTCTGTTTTGCTTGCCGCTGAAGGACATGAGCTTTCTGTTATCGGTGAAAAAGGTAATGCGCAGGATATGAGGACGAGAGACGGGATTCAGATTATTGAATCCGCTTTTAAAAAAAGCAGTGATCCACTGCGGTTTTATGCTGACTCTCTAAGGAAGGCAGGAGACCAGTTTGACACCTTGCTGGTTTGCGGAGTCGGCGGGGCGGTCTTTTATCCTCTTCTGAAACGAAAGAGAAATTTTCTGATCACCAATGTTGACGGAATGGAACATCTCAGGACGAAATATCCATTTTACGCACGCGCCTTCGTCCGGCTTTCGCAATATTTCACGGCATGGAAAAGTGATTGCATCATTGCGGATTCAGAAGAGGTATCGAAGTACTGGAAACACACCTTTCCTGCCGCGGCGAAAAAAGTAAGGTGTATCGCATATGGGGCTGATCCGGCGGGTGAGTTGGATCTGCATCATCTGGAAAGGTATCAACTTCAATCTTCGGCCTATTACCTTGTTGTGGCAAGATTTGTTCCGGAGAATAATATTCATACGATCATTCAGGCTTTTCTGAATGCAGGAATTGCTTCCAGACTTGTGCTGGTGGGTTACGCTGCTCAGGGCTCTTATCGCCGGAAACTGGAAAGCTTCAAAGATGACAGACTCATCTATACCGGAACCATTTACGACAAAGCTGTATTGGATTCTCTTCGTCGCGGCTCAATTGCATACCTGCATGGCCATAGCGTTGGAGGTACAAATCCATCCTTGCTTGAAGCCATGGCGGCTTCCTGCCTTTGTGTTTGCCATGATAATGTTTATAACCATGAGGTGACATTTTCAAAACAATTGTATTTTCGTAATGCGGATGAACTGATCAGCGTATTCCACCAACTGGAGAGTATGGATGAAGCGAAGAAAGATCAGTTCAGGAAAGCTGCGTATGAGCGTTTTGTATCTGCTTATACCTGGGAAAAGGTTAAATCGTCCTACCTCCGGGTTTTGAGTGAATCAAATGAAGGAACAAGTCATTTATAGTCTGGAGGAGTTTAGAGACAGGGATTTTTCGCGTCTGATACGTCTGACAGAATCAAGCTATCCGGGAAGAGAGATATCTGACCAGCAATACCTTGACTGGGAATACAAACAAAATCCGGCCGGTAAAGCGCTTATCAATGTAGCCCTCGAAGGTGAAAAATGTGTTGCCCAATACCTGGTGATACCGCGGGATTTTCAGGTGGATGGCGAGATCGTCAAAGCTTCGCTTTCAGTGAACACCCTGACACACCCCATGCACCGGGGAAATTCGCTTTTCCAAAAATTAGCGGAACTCAATTATCTGCTTTGCATTCAGCAAAAATGTCTGTTCACTCTCGGAGTACCCAATGCCAACTCTTATCCTGTTTTCATTGACAAACTTTCTTTCCAGGCATTGGGCAGGGTACCCTTCCTGCTGAAGACCTTTCAGCCGCAGAGTGTGCTGTGGAATCTCTTCACCAAGAAGCGGACAAAAAAAGGGACAGATATAGAACTTGATCTGTCAGAGATCCCCACCGCCGCTGATCCGGGTGTTTCTTTCTTTGACCCTGACAAGGACCTTGAACTTTACCGGCCATTCATGAATAAATTCAGGGAAACGAAAAAGGTTGCTGTGTACCGCTCAGCTGACTATTTACGCTGGAGATATATAAGCATTCCCATTCGTAAATATTACCTGCTGAAATATATTGAGTCGGGCGAAATGAAAGCCATGGCAGTGGTCAGGGCCAGGGAGATCTACGGACTGAAATGTCTTATCCTGATGGACTTTGTTTGCCATGATGAGAAAGCTGCGGATAATCTTCTTCAGCACCTCTTCAACATCAGCCGGAACAATGACTTGCAATTGATCATCTGCGCGATGCAGGGTGCGGCTCCGGAATTTCAATTTCTAAAGAAGGCCGGTTTTTATAAAGTTCCGGAGAAATTTTTACCACAGCAATTAGACCTAATTCTCAGAATACATACTGATTCGGTCCTTTCCGAGCGGATTAGGGATTTTAAATCCTGGTTTTTCACTTTTGGGGACTATGACATATTCTGAGTACTATTTGCGGCTACTGGCTGTTAGCTTTTGAAGCATCAGCTGTCAATAATTTCAAATGTTTATTAGCAGATAATTACTTAATTAGTAAGCCACAAATGAATTTCACAAAGTGACCTTTTGTCTGCGTGCGAACGATGACCGATTCCGTCCAATGACCTTACGTGATCTCAGTGGTAGGCGCTGCCACATAGTTTAAAATCACACAGAAATATTATTGAGCCATGAACTGTTTTGGCTGAACTTGCTGCGCTTGAATTTGCATTGGTAAAGCCTCTACATAAGCAACTCCGAGATGATTTTCTACGATTTTTGTCGCTGTACTATGGCTGAAGGTGTGCATGAATGAATGATGAACTGTCAAAATTAAATCTTGCAAATCATTGTCGGTTTCCATGTCAACAACTGATACTCCAATTTCCTTGCACTTTTCTTTTGAAATATGTCTGGCGTGAGATTTATTTGTTTTGTGGTCACTGAACTCTTTTAGTATTTTTTTTGTCTTGGTTTCGTCTCCATTACACATATTTCTTGTCAACCAGTCTGACGCAAGTTTTTCGGACCACTCGATTGAACTTTGGCAAGCGCCTAAGAATGTAGGATGATATTTTGAGATGATTACTTGCCAGAGTGGCGCTGCTTGCGGATTTGTTTTGATGTCAGTTTTTGCTTTTTCAAATTCGTCAAGTACTGCTTGGCAAGCAACTCCACCCATTTGAGGGTCTATAGGGCCCAAATTCGATTGCTTACCCATTATAATTTCTTTACAGGATAAGGCGATCATAGTTCCAGCACTCATGGAAATTTGTGGAATAATTGCGCGAACATTATTACCGAACATTTGATTTAAATAGTCAACTATACTTTCAGTTGCTGCAAGGTCCCCGCCTGGTGTATGTAGAATTAAGTCAAGCCCTTTCGTTCTGTCGAGCTTGTGAATGTTAACCATAAAGGCATTTTTGTCTTTATCGTTTACAATAACATCAATTGCAGTTCCTCTCTGTAACCAACCGGAATAATAGGCAATAACATTTCTGCCGGTTTTTTTCTGAATCTCGAAAAGGTATTTTCTTCGGATTACGTCAAGAGCGTTAGGTGTTCCCTTTTTTGCTTCTACTTGTATTTCATCTAAGACTTCTTTCCAATTGGGCATAATTAATAACCAAGGTTAACAAAAGTTTCTGTAGATGTGATACTGTTTGGAGTTTCTTGATATAAGGAAAATTTGACAATGAAATCGTTCGGATTTGTCCACTGAGGAGTTTGATTAATTTGGACATTTTGATTCTGGAAACCTTTCATTATTTCTTTGTATTCCTTTTCAAATGTCTGTTGTTTTTTTTCGCTTTTCGATTTCATAGACTAATTCTTTAGATAAGCTTTTGAAACATTGAATATAACAAATTTACGAATAAAAGGAGGGTCTTACAGTTAAATTATTGTATTTTTTACCATTTTAACGTGTATTTCGCGGTCAAAATCGCTTTTTGGGGCCAAAAGTCAGCAAGTCAACGAAAAAAAGAGTTTGTTGGTAGGTCAGCTTTTTGTCTTGGCAAAGTCATGCTTAGCGTTTACTACTAACAAATAAATAAGTGTTGAATCCGGATTATACCATAGAAAGAGATTTGCCTGATACGGGTAAATCAGTGCCTGAATGTGTTTCCAGGGCGCAACAACGGGTGAAAAGCTGCGTCTGGAATATCTCCTGAAGGCATGAGTCCGGCTTTTGACTGGAATACGCATTCATCAGTTCAGGCAAAAAAGGTCAGAAAAGACGATAAAAAGAGGCCTTATTTACCTGCTTTTCTAATTTAAGTGATTAATTTTCTTTCTATTAGGATGGATTCAGATAAATGCTACCTTTGCGGAAATTAATTAATACTTGTAACAATGGAAAATGGAGTAGTAAAAT
>CAZJDX010000048.1:0-12077 GCA_964544885.1 uncultured Flavobacteriales bacterium | reverse complement strand
GGCACCTGAACCAGGTCGGTCCGCTGAAGATATTCAAGGGCAAGCAGCCGGAAAATATAATCAATCACCGATGTGGATGTTTTGATATTCGGATGATCAACCGGCCCGGAAGGTTCGAAGCGTGTGAAGATGAACTTCTCCACAAATTCTTCCAGCGGAACTCCGTATTGTAATCCAATAGATACAGCGATGGCAAAACAATTCAGCAGTGATCTGAAAGAAGCTCCCTCCTTGTGCATGTCAATGAATATCTCACCCAGGGTTCCATCACCATACTCACCGGTCCTCACAAAGATAGTGTGACCGCCGACCTTAGATTTCTGGGTAAATCCACTTCGTTTCTCAGGAAGTCTTTTCCGTTGAACAATATTGCTGAGCTGGCGCTTGAAGCTGGTATCCTCTGTAAGATTGATAAGCCTGCGTGCGGCTTCAAGCACCTGTTCTGTGGTAAGATGCTCCTGCAGATTCTTTTCTATGGCAGCAAGTTCTTCCAGATTTTCTTTCTTCTTTTTTATGGCCTTTGATGACAATGGCTGGCTGAGTTTTGAACCATCCCTGTAAATGGCGTTTGCTTTCAGGCCGAGTTTCCAGCTTAACTCATAACATTTGCTGATATCCTCAACAGTCGCTTCATTGGGCAGGTTTATGGTTTTGGAAATGGCGCCTGAAAGGAAAGGCTGCACGGCGGCCATCATTCTTATGTGACCTTCCGCCTTGATAAACCTTACACCGGTTCCGCATTTATTGGCGCAATCGAACACCGGCAGATGTTCCGCCTTCAGATGAGGCGCGCCTTCAACTGTCATCGAACCACAAACGAAATGATTGGCCTCCTCGATCTGCTCCTCACTAAAACCAAGATGTTTCAGTAAACTGAAGTCGGGCGAAGAATAATCTTTCTCGCTTAATCCTAATCTCTCCATACAGGCTTTCCCAAGCGTAAAGACATTAAACACGTATCGTATATCGAATGCCTTTTCAGCAGCATCAGTCAGAACAATCAAATCATTTTTGCTGAATCCCTTGGCTTTAAGTGATTCGACATTTATATAAGGCGCGTTAAGAAAACTACCACTTCCTTTGGCATAACTGATGATCTCACTGACCTGAGAATTACTATAGCCAAGAACCTGAAGCGCTTTTGAGACCGAGTTATTCACGATCTTAAAATAACCGCCTCCGGATAATTTTTTAAACTTAACCAGCGCATAATCCGGCTCAACACCTGTTGTATCACAATCCATGACCAGGCCGATTGTACCTGTTGGCGCTATCACAGTTACCTGAGCATTCCTGTATCCAAATTGTTCTCCACCCTGAAGCGCTTCATCCCAGACCTTGCAGGCAGCTTTGAGAAGATAATCAGGACAATTTGCCGCATCAATTCCTTCCGGTTTGATCTCAAGTCCTTCATAGGCGCCGGAAGCCTGATAAGCGGCATACCTGTGATTCCGGATCACACGTAACATATGCTCCCTGTTTGCTTCAAATCCTTTGAAAGGTCCCAGGCACCGGGCCATTTCAGCGGACGTCAGATAAGCGGAACCTGTCATGATCGCCGTAATGGAGGCGGCAACTGCACGGGCTTTTTCGGAGTTATATGGAATACCAGAGACCATCAATACCGATCCGAGATTTGCAAATCCCAGTCCAAGTGTCCTGTATTCATAACTAAGTTTAGCAACTTCTTTGGAAGGAAACTGGGCCATTAAAACCGAGATCTCCAGAACAACAGTCCACAAGCGGCAGGCGTGCCTGAACGCGGATACATTGAATTCCCCGGTCTCCTCATCGAAGAATTTTCTCAGGTTCAGCGATGCAAGATTACAAGCAGTATTATCAATGAACATATATTCTGAACAGGGATTGGAAGCCCTGATGGGACCCGCTTCCGGACAGGTATGCCATTCATTGATCGTAGTATCAAATTGAACACCCGGATCCGCGCAGGTCCAGGCTGCTTCCGTAATATCCTCCCATAATTTCCGGGCCGGCACGGATTTAAGAATGGTGCCGTCCGTTCTGGAAAGAAGATTCCAGTTTCCGTTTTCACTTAGACATTTGAAAAAACTGTTTGGTACCCTTACGGAGTTATTTGAATTCTGACCGGATACGGTTGAATAGGCTTCACCTTCGTAGTCTGCCGGATAACCGGCGGCAATCAGCGCAGCTACTTTCTTCTCCTCATTTCTTTTCCAATTGATGAACTCAACAATTTCAGGGTGATCCAGGTCAAGACAAACCATCTTGGCAGCTCTGCGTGTGGTTCCTCCGGATTTGATGGCACCGGCAGCACGATCTCCTATCTTCAGAAATGACATCAGACCGGAAGACTGGCCTCCTCCCGACAGCTTTTCAGTCTCCCCGCGAATAGCCGAAAAATTAGTACCTACCCCACTTCCGTACTTAAATATTCTCGCCTCTCGCACCCAAAGATCCATGATGCCACCCGGATTCACGAGATCATCCTCTACCGATAAAATAAAACAGGCATGCGGTTGCGGCCTTTCATATGCTGATGTGGAGATGTGTACGCGTTCTGTTTCGGGATCAACGTAATAATGACCCTGACCGGAACCTTCAATTCCATAAGCCGAATGCAATCCCGTATTAAACCATTGCGGTGAGTTTGGAGCCGCATACTGTCCGAGCAACATAAATACAAGCTCATCATAAAAGATCTGGGCATCCGAAGGCTTAGCAAAATAATGATTGGCCCGCCCCCAGTTCGTCCAGCATGAAACCATTCTGTGTACAACCTGTTTGATGCTGTGCTCAGCGCCCGTACTACCATCCTCCTGAGGCACCCCTGTTTTGCGGAAATATTTCTGAGCAAGGATATCAGTAGCAACCTGAGACCAGTCCTTTGGCACCTCCACATTATTCATCTCAAAAACTGCATCACCCTTGGGATTTCTGATTACAGATTTTCGTTCTTCATAGCTAAACTGATCAAAGGGCGACAAGGTATCTTCGGTAAAATATCTGTTGAAGTTGAGTCCCTCTTTTTTAACTTCACTGGTTTGTTTCACATTCATTTTGTTGTTCTGCTTTTTTCTTTCTTTCATAACCGGATTTTAATTCACGAAGGAATCCTGTAAGCGGACAAGTTCACATGATAAACATCAGTCAATTTCTACTAATAACAAACAGGCGAAGGCTGATAATATTTTAAAGATACTGAAAAAGTGATATTTCGTAAAATGGAAAATGCAGACATGAGGATGTTGAATATCTTATCCTTCTTATTTATATATCCCTTTATAAACTGATGAAAAGCCCAGTCCTGCATAACAGAAGGCTCATCACCTTCATCTTTTATCAGAAGCGCCCATAAGACAGTTCAGGAAAAATAAACTGAGATTAATAAAGCATCCGGAAATTTCAGAAAATGAAGGTCCTGACTCTGACCACGCTTGAAATCCGGAATATGATTTTCCGATCAGAATGGATTTGAAATATCAGGATTTGTGAGCAGACTGGTATCTGTGAAGGTCTTTAAGAAAGCGATCAGACTGGCTTTCTCACTCGGGGTCAATTGCAAACCATACTCCTTAAACGGTTTGGTCATAATGGGATCGATATTCGGAGAATTCCATTTAACGCCGGAATTATAGAACTCAACAACCTCCTCAAGGGTTTGAAATCTCGAATCATGCATATAAGGAGCTGTCAGTTCGATGTTTCTGAGACTGGGTGAACTGAATTTCCCTCTGTCAGTGCTGATTCCGGTGTAAAGATATCTTCCCAGATTCTGACCGGTCAAAACCGAGTCCAGGCCTGTATTATTGAAGGTATTATTTGTAAGCAAGGGCGAACCGTGACAATGGAAACAATCGCCTTTCTCTGAATAAAATATACTTGCTCCTTCCATCTCCTCAGGCGTGAATGCCGTTTCCAGCCTTGAAACCTTATCAAATTTTGAATCATCGGAAACTATGGTTCTGAGAAACTGCACAATAGATTTTGTGATGGTGAGTTGCAATTCATGATCACTGAGACTGCCAACGTCAGTCACATTGAATGCTTCCTTGAAATACCTGGGATAGAGAGCATGCGCTTTCAGCCGTGCCACAAGGGTATCCATATTCGTATTGAAAAACTCAGGCCCGAAATCTGACAATGGGAGATGTTCGAGGACAGGATGTTGTCCATACCAGGCATAATCGGGATTCCAGGCCAGATTTACAACCGGCGGAACAGCGATAGTATCTCCCGCAGGATTGACATGTGACGGAACCGCGAATGCCGCAGCCTGCGGATGACAGGAAGAGCATGAAAGCCCATTACTGGAAAGTATATTATCATAAAACAACATCCTTCCCAATCGTACACCTTCAACCGTTGTGGGATTCATATCGGGAATGACCGGAGCCGGCCAGCCTGCGGGAACCCGAATTGCCAAAGGCGTAGGCTCATAAGAATTCTCTATAATCTGATCTTCTTCACTGTCTTTTTTGCAGGAAAAGATCAGAAGGGATGCGGCAAGAATCAGCAGTGTCCGGTTGAGTTTCATCATGATCATTGAATTGAGAATACATCAGTACCATTGTTTTTCAGCTTCAGCATGGCAGCCATTACACCCATGGAATAATTTCCATCCACATTGAAATCATAAACCTCAGGATTCCTGAACCATTCGTTTAAGTTCATTACCAGATCAATGTTTGTATTGCCGCTGCTGACCTGTATCGGGGCAAAAACAGTACACTGAACAAGATATGCATTAAGGCCAAGATGCATGGCAAAACCGTAATTACCGGTCGAATCGCTCGCATGTCCTTCAAACTTCATAAAGTGATAACCACCGCCCATCGGCACGGGCCATTCCATATTCAGGTTTTCCGTTGTGAGAGGTAATGCGTTGGTGATATTCTGTGCAGAGTCAAGACCAATGTTGAATCTCATTCCAATGTAACTTCCTTTGCTTACGTTTTTTACAGCTATCTGGTTCGTACCTGAATTTCTCGCGTCTACGTATTGATAATTTTTGATCTGTAAAAGTGAACTATCCGGCTTAATCAGAGATACCTGGGAAACATAATACAGCATCCGGCTGACGCCGTATTGACTTCCCGCGTCATTGGAATAAATTATAGTGTCAAACAGAAGCGCCTGTCCATCCACTTCATAGTCCAGATTAATGTAAACGAATTCATCTGCCGGAGCCAACGGGGCACTATCATCATCATCATCTTTTGAACAGGATGTCAACAACAGCAACGCTGAAAGAAAGAATAGCGGGAAGTTTTTCATTGTTTTCTTATATATACAAATATAACGATTTCAGAACTCATTATAACATGACAGCAATCATGATTCAGTTGATTGAGAATTTTTATTACCGGAAAATTTTCCTTATATTGATTTTAAGTAAAGGTGTAATGATCAGGAGGAATCCTATGATCATGACTATTCCGGCAACCGTGATCAATGCGAAAAAAGGATTCAGCTCTTTCATCAACAGGGCGTGACTTATCGCCCCGACAAGCAGGGCCTTTTTTATGCCGGCTGTTATGAGTGAAAGCCAGAAAAACAAGAGGGAGATATTGACGAGCCAGAAGCCTCGGGTCACTTGAGCCAGATCCTTTTTCCTATTCACCAAGTCATTCCCTGACATATAAAAAAGTGACGCAAACAGGATCATACAATTGATCCCTATCGTAGTTCCCATCGCATGCGCAACGGTCACATGAGTGCCATGAGTATATAAATTTATTGCCGGTACCGACATAGCGATCGCCTGAATCAGATTTAGAAAGATCCAGATGTCCGAGGCGATAAAAAATTTGTAAGAAATGATGTGAAAATTTTTCTTTGCGCTCCTGACGGATACATTCCACTGCCAGATGATATTGGCCAGAATGAGTAATTCAGTCATACTTATGACATAGGCTACATTCCTGATCCAAGGGGAGGCAGGCACAATATAAGTATGATGCCCCCAGTTGAACATCAGATTCGTCAGTCCGAGAAAATAGAAAAAGAATGTGAGCGGAGACCTGGCCTGTTTCTCATCACCACTGATCTTTTCCATCACATAAAATGCCGTTCCATACACAAGCATATTCCATGAGCCGACCATCGAACCAAGAGCTTTCCATTGCACTGTAACATCCCTGATCAGATTCTCGCCAAAGAAACTGATCAACCATAGTTGGGATTCAAGAAAAGTGATGAGAAAGAAAATGAGTCCGGTTGACCACATCCAGATATAAACCGGTACCGGACCGGCTTTTCTTTCCATTGTTCTGAAGATGTTGTACATAAAGATCAGCCAATACAGCAGCAGCGGGATACCCAGCCAGGCGGGAAATTCCAGATACTCACGGCCGCCGAACTTTCCGGCCGAGTAAAGTATGATTATGATCAGACTGACCAAAGACAGAAGTACACCATGGATCCATCCTAGTTTTACTGAGTAAAGGTTTCTTCCGGTATAGTCCTGTATATAATAATACAAACCACCGCTTGCCGCGGTGAAAATCCAGGATATAACCATACTTACATGCAAGGGTCTCCATCTTGAAAAAGGAAACTCAATTCGCAGAAGGGAAGGAAAAAGATATTGCAAACTGGCTACCAAGCCGAATATCAATCCCAGACTTAAAAAGACCAGGGAGAGGGAAATGAAAAATGAAGGGATCCGCTGCTCGGCAGGTCCAACTGATTTTTCTTCTCTTTCATTCCCGGACAGGATCATCGGAGTATAATTAGACTAATTACCACGGCGAAGCATGGCCGAACCTGTTTTAAATGGGTTCAAAATGCGCTGTAAAATGTCTGAGGAATTCCGGTTCGTACCTTATTCTGTAACCACGGGCCTTTTCCCGGTCCTTCATCAACTCCCCGAACACTTCAATAACATAATCGATATGACTTTGAGTATAAACCCTGCGCGGGATTGCCAGCCTCACCAGTTCCATGGCAGCAGGGATGAGTTTTCCCTTTGCGTCGTATTTGCCAAACATTACCGAACCTACCTCAACGCAACGGATCCCTCCGGTTTTATACAGATTGCATACCAATGACTGACCGGGATAATTTTCTTTGGCTATATGCGGGTATAGCACTCCAGCCTCAACATACACGGCATGTCCGCCGATTGGATAGATAACAGGAACGCCCATGTTTCGCAAGGCGGTTCCAAGGTAGGTTGTACTGCTGATCCGGTAGTGCAGATAGCCGGGATCGAAAACCTCTTTGATTCCGACTGCCAGGGCTTCCATGTCTCTGCCTGACAGGCCGCCGTAAGTCGTATAACCCTCCGTAATTATAAGCAATTGTGTACAGGCATCCGAGAGTTTCCGGTCCCTCAAGGCAAGGAATCCACCCATATTGACAAGCGCGTCTTTCTTTGCACTCATCACGATCGCATCCGCAAGCGAACACATTTCCTGAGCGATATTCAGATACGTTTTACCCTTGTGTTCGATTTCCCTGTGCTTGATGAAATACGAGTTCTCCGCAATCCTGCAGGCGTCCAGAACAAACAGGATGCCGTGCTTTTTGCAAATGTCACTGACATCTTTCGCATTCTGCATACTTACAGGTTGTCCGCCTCCGCTGTTATTCGTTACCGTGAGGATGACGGCCGAAATGTTTGACGCGCCGTAGCGGCCGATCAGTTCTTGTAGTTTATCAGTATCCAGATTTCCCTTGAAGGGATGATCTGAATCAAACTCCCTTGCATATTCCACGGGTATATCGATGGCACTTGCTCCGCTGAACTCAATATTCGCCCGTGTCGTGTCAAAATGAGTATTGCTGATAAAGTATTTACCCTTTCCCCCAAGATGTCCATACAATATCCTTTCAGCCGCTCTTCCCTGATGGGTGGGAAGGATGAAAGGCATACCGGTAAGATCCCTCACCGCATTTTCAAAGCGCTCCCAGCTTAGCGCGCCTGCATACGATTCATCAGCCTGCATAATGGCAGCCCACTGATGACTGCTCATGGCTGAAGTACCACTATCAGTAAGAAAATCTATGAGCACTTGCTCGCTCTTGAGCAGAAATGGATTGTAATGTGCATCGCGCAGGAACTGTTCACGTTGCCCGGGAGTAGTAACTGAAATAGGTTCTACACTTTTAATCCTGAAGGGTTCGAAGATGGTCTTGAATGACATAGCTGTTTCCGGTTAGAGCGGCTTGAAGCGGGCCTGAAAGAAACGAAGGTATTTGGGCTCATAAATCAACCTGAGTCCTTTAATTTTTTTTCTGTCCTCATAGACCTGGGCGACACTTTCAGCCACCACATCCATGTGAGCCTGTGTATATACTCTTCGTGGAATAGTCAGGCGGACAAGTTCAAGCTCCGGGTAATAGTGATCACCGGTTTCAATATTTCTGCCTGCTGATACTATTCCCCTTTCCATAGACCTCACACCGGAATCAAGATAAATCTCAGCGGCCAGTGCCTGGGCCGGAAACTGAGTTTGCTTCAGGTGTGGAAGAAATCTTTTCGCGTCGATGAAGATCCCGTGACCTCCGATGGGCAGCACAATGGGGATTTTCATGGATAGCATTTTATTTCCCAGATATTCCACCTGACCTACCCTGGCTCGGATGTGATCATCATCAACCGATTCCGCGATCCCAATTGCCATGGCTTCCATATCGCGTCCCGCAAGACCGCCATAGGTATGCAGGCCTTCATAAACGACAACAAGGTTGCTGGCTTCTTCATAGGTTTTTTTGTCATTCACTGCGAGAAAGCCTCCGATGTTAACCAGCGCATCTTTTTTTGCGCTCATGGTAGCGCCATCCGTAAGAGAACAAATCTCCTTCACGATCTCCTTCACTGATTTGTGGCTGTATCCCTTCTCTCTTTGTTTTATGAAATAAGCATTTTCCGCAACACGCGTCATATCGTGTATTATTTTGATACGATGTTTTGCGGTAAGCTCTCTCAGGTCACGGAGATTCTGAAGAGATATTGGCTGGCCACCG
This sequence comes from uncultured Flavobacteriales bacterium, assembly GCA_964544885.1. GTDB lineage: Bacteria > Bacteroidota > Bacteroidia > AKYH767-A > 2013-40CM-41-45 > QQVM01. Next base: position 3,125 of record CAZJDX010000048.1, on the reverse strand, counting down.
GCCATATTGACCGAAGTGGCTATGGAAACGTAAGGAATCTTTTTACTGCCGTACTGCCTGATCAGCTTTTCCAGCTTTCGCAGGTCAACATTTCCTTTGAAAGGATGTTCGCTTGTTGAATTGTGCGCTTCATCAATGACAATGTCAACAAACCTTCCGCCTGCCAATTCCTGATGCAGGCGAGTGGTTGTGAAATACATATTACCCGGTATTATATCCCCGGGCTTGATCAGGATTTTCGAAAGGATATTTTCCGCTCCTCTGCCCTGATGTGCCGGAATTACATATTTATATCCGTAATATTTCCTGATCGCAGCTTCCAGGTTATAAAAATTCTCGCTTCCTGCGTACGATTCATCGCCGGTCATCATACCGGCCCACTGCCTGTCACTCATGGCGGAAGTACCGCTGTCCGTCAGCAGATCAATATAAACCTGCCTGGAATGAAGGAGAAAGGTGTTATAGCCGGCACTCATTAATGCCTTCTTTCTTTCAGCCTGGCTGGTCATATGAACCAGTTCGACCATCTTAATCTTGTAAGGTTCCGCCCAGGAACGTTGCGTAGAATTTTTCTTTTTCACTTTATTTATTTTTTATCACGCTTTTAATCATTTGATAATTGAGGCTGTTCTCTTCTGTTTTTCCAATCTCGCTGTACTGTCAAGATGAATGAAGTAGGCAATAATTTGAGCAGTTTCCAGGCTGTCCATATGGAAATCCGGCATTTGTCCGCTGCCATATTTCAGAAATGCGGCAGCATAAGCGGGACCTTTACCCGGACTGGAAATAACATGGGTCAGGTCCGGACCAAGGTATCCACCCAATCCGAAAATCTGATGGCATGAGAAGCAATTATGTTTATGATACAGCAATTTTCCCTTATAGGCCGCTTCACTCATGTTACCCAAGTCAGAGACCTTGTCTGTACCGGAAGTATACACCCATGCACTGAACAAAATATAGGTCACAAAGAGAATCAGGGCGACGATGGTTCGTGGATCAGAGAATGATTTCATTAAGCAGTCAAAGATGATGGAATAAAACATCAGGGATACTGACGGAAATCATTACATCTCCTGATTATCATCAAACCGTATGGTATCAATTCGCAATCTCAGAACAAAGGTGTTGAAGCGACAGAATGCGCATGAAAAGCAAGCAGGGGCATATCAACATGATATGCCATTCTTTTCGTAAGGCTCCTGCTGGTGAGTTTATCAAAGAAATTCCGTTTCCGGGTTGAAACTGAAACAAGTTCAATGTTATTCTGCACAGCAAATTGGTGGACAGTATCCTCCACATCATTTCCTTTCACAAGCTGAAAAATAAAATTGTCATAAGGGATGGTTGTACGGACCTGGCCTTTAAACCATTCGAGCATCCGGTTTTCAGTACGGCTGTCCCCCTTCAGCTCAACATGGAGTACCACTATTTCAGGGTTAAATGGCTTAAACATTTCCGCCAGCAGGTACAAGGTCTGAAAGTCATTGTCCGCATAATTCGTAGCGAAGAGAATTTTCTTAACCGGCCGGAAAACCGCTTCGGATGGAATCGCCAGAACCGGACAAGCGCACTTTTCTATCACTTCGGCGGTATTACTCCCGATGAGTACTCCGGCAGCACCGCTTGCTCCCCTTGTTCCCATGATGATCATGTCTATCGACTCATCCTTGCTCAGCTTACTGATCTCATCTACTGCGAAACCCGTCTTTAATAATGTATCAACTTCAGAATAACTATATTCCCTGGTAATCCTGGTCTTCAATTCTTCCAGTCTTTGAGCAGCATCCTTTTCCTCTTCAATCATCGAGGTGGCCATGGCCATTTCAGCGGAAACGAATACCGGAACATGCAGAGAGTGAAAAAGTATTACTCTGCTCTTGAGCGCCTTTCCAAATTGCACCCCATAGCTCACTGCATTCCACGCATTTTCAGAAAAGTCTGTTGGGATCAACAGTCGCCGAACAGGATTTGTATCAAAATTTTTTTTCATAATTGAATTGAATAGACAAATTCCTATTTTACATTAAAATTAATTCAGACTCCGAAATTCACCATAGCCCTAACCTGAATAAAATCCCTTAGATTATCAAAAATAGTCCAGCCGGTTTCAGTACCTTATGACAAACATCATTTTTACACTTGATTTAAGTCACAGCCCGGGATACAGAGAAAGAAATTTTATGGGTTAAGCCTTAATGCTAATTTTGAAGTTCCTGCCTCACGGAGGCGCAAAAGATGTATGGAAAGAAGAATACAAGCACTTGGGATCTTTTTAAGTCTACTGATATTCATTATCAGCTATTTCAGTCCTGAAACCTACCACTTTGAGTTTCTCTATTCACTGATCGTACTCCTCACCATCTGGATCAAAGGTACCCGGAGCACGTTTGATGCAAGTGTGGCACTGACAGGGCTGATCATGATCGGTTTTTTTCTGAATAAATCATTTCAAAGCACAGAAAATATTGTAAACCTGTTTTTGCCGCTGCTTTTCACCTGGGCATTTACCTTTTCCATTATCAAGTTTAAAAACAGTCAGGAAAACCTGGGTAAAAGTACGGAGTACCTCAATGCCATGTTCAAGCACGCAACGGAGGGCATCATTATCACAAATCAGAAAGGAGTGATAATTATGGCCAATCCCAGGTCCGCATCTCAGTTTGGATACAATGAAGATGAACTGCAGGGAAAAACGGTTGAAGAACTGATACCTGAAAAGTACGCCCTGCGGCATACATCACACAGAAAGGATTATTTCAATTCGCCCAACAACAGGCCAATGGGAAAAGGAATGAATCTTTATGCCAGGAGAAGTGATGGAACAGAATTTCCGGTTGAAATCAGTCTGAGCTCATTCAAAATAAATGACGAAAGGTTTGTGATCAGTTTTATAATTGACATAACCGAAAGAAAGCGACAGGAATCTCTTGTAAGCGAGGCTAATGAACAACTGGAAGCCCGTGTAATATTAAGAACACAGGAACTGGCCATGGCTAACACTCACCTTCAAAATGAGATGAAGGAAAGGGCTACCATACAGGAAGCCCTGCGAGACAGTGAAAGGCTTTACAGCGCGATTGCAAGAAATTTCCCCAACGGCATTATCTGTGTGATCAATAAAA
>CAZJDX010000047.1:0-12705 GCA_964544885.1 uncultured Flavobacteriales bacterium | reverse complement strand
GTTGTACAGCTACATAAGTTACATAAGAAAATTATTTATGATCGAAGAACCACATTTTTACCGCGATTCCGACGAGCACCAACGCGAATGCCCTTTTCATAAGCAGTTCAGGCAGATGGGTGGAGAATTTAGCTCCAAGGTACCCTCCAACGAAGAAAAATACCGCCAGTATCATGGCCGCTTTTATATCAATATAACCCTTCTGGTAGTATTGGAAGGCAGCCAGGGCTCCAACAGGTAGCACCATCATGATCAGGGCTGTTCCCTGCGCCATTTGTTGTGAATAGCCCAGCAGGATCACGAGTGAGGGGATAATAATGATGGCTCCTCCCAGTCCGAAAAGTCCTCCCATTATCCCTGCAATGGTCCCGATCGCTGCTATAAGAAAAAAGTTGTTGTCCATTTTACCGATTTTATTCTGATTGAACAACGTAAAGGTCGGGAGGGAAGTGAAGAAGTACGGTTACATTAGTTACAAAAGCGTTATTTTATTTCTGCCAAGGACAAGTATTTTTTCTTCCTCCATCTGTTTAAGGAGTCTTGAAACCACCACCCGTGCAGTGCCCAGTTCATTTGCAAGCTGTTCATGGGTGATATACAAAGTATTGCTGTTGGTGATTGTGCATTTTTTCCGGATGAAATCAAGAAGTCGTTCATCCATCTTTTTAAAGGCAACGGCGTTGACCACTTCAAGCAGTTCTTCAAACCTTCTGTGGTATAATCTGAAAATGTAATCCAGCCATTCCGGATATTCTTTGATAAGAACACTTACCTTGTCGACCGGTATGAAGAGTATCTCTGATTCTTCTTCCGCGATCGCTTTTACTTTACTCGTATCATGGTGAAGACCGCCAAGAAATGACATGATGCAGCTTTCGCCGGCCTTGATATAGTATAACAAGATCTCCCTGCCATCTTCATCAGTTCTCAATACTTTGATGGTTCCTTTTGTAACGATTGGGATGGCACGGATGTAAGCATTTTCCTGGAGGATGGTCTCTCCTTCCCCGAAGGTCTTTAATTTGCCATATTCATAAAGCTTCTCACTGATCTCAGGTGAGCTTATGAATCCGTCAATATTATTGTTTGTTCCATAGGTCATGGACGGTTCTGATTCTGCGATTCGGTAATTTGTATTTATGATTGCAGCATTTTCAGGCCTTTGTCCAGGGCAGCCCGTATCCCCTCGGGTTTTTTTCCTCCGGCAGTGGCGTAAAATGCCTGCCCACCGCCACCACCCTGGATCTCTTTACTGAGCTCTCGGATGATGTTTGTTGCATTAAAATTTTTCTCACTGACCAGGTTTTCCGAAAGGATCAGTGAGAGATGGGCCTTTCCTTCGATCTCTGCACCGCAAAGAAAATACAGATTGTCAACCTGGTTTTTCAGTTCAAACGAAATATTCTTTATCGCGTCTGCATCCGGTAGTTGTACCTGAGCAACAATTGTATTGATACCGTTGATGTTTTTACTTTTTTCAAGAAGATCTTTCTTAATTGCCTGCGCTTTCTCACCTATGAGTGCGCTGATTCCTGATCTCAGATCCTCATTCTCGCTCAACAGAGCCTGTATCCTTTGCACCACATCTTTCGGGTTTTTCAGGATTTCCGCTATCTGTTTCAATTGAACCGACTGTTTTTCAAAATAGGATATGGCATTGTCGGAAGTAATCGCTTCGATCCTGCGGACTCCGGCCGCTACGGCGCTTTCCGCGACTATTTTAAACAGACCGATCTGTCCTGTTGAACCCACATGCGTGCCTCCGCACAACTCTCTTGAAAAGGCAGGATCGAAGGTTATCACCCTTACATATTCTCCGTATTTTTCGCCGAAGAGGGCTGTGGCGCCCATCTCCATCGCTTGTTTAACGGGAACATTCCTGAGTTCTTCAAGCAGAATGTTTTCACGGATTTTCTCATTAACGATCTCCTCAATTTTATCTATTTCATCATCCGACACTTTGGCGAAGTGTGCAAAGTCGAAGCGGGTTTGTTCCTGATTGACAAGGGAGCCTTTCTGACTGACATGGGTACCAAGTACCTGTTTAAGGGCGGAATGCAGCAGATGTGTGGCGGAATGATTGGAGGTGATGAGCCTCCTTCTTTCTTTGTCAACGACTGCCATAAATGTACTTTGTAAATCTGTTGGCAGCTTGTCGCAGAAGTGTATGATCAGATTGTTTTCCTTTTGAGTATCCGTAATTTTTATTTTTTCGGTTTCGGAGATGAGGTATCCTGTATCTCCTGTCTGACCTCCGCTTTCCGGATAGAAAGGAGTACGGTTCAGTACCAGCTGAAAAAGTTCCCGGCCTTTCGCCTTGACTTTTCTGTAGCGGAGAATCTGGCATTCGCATTCAAGCAAGTCATATCCGGCGAATTCAACTTCTTCTCCCTTTTGAACGACAACCCAGTCGTCTGTGTCCACAACAGACGCAGCTCTTGACCGTTCTTTTTGTTTTTCCAGGTTCTGAACAAATCCATCCATGTCCACTTCCATGCCTTTTTCCCTCGCCATAAGTTGGGTAAGGTCTATCGGGAAACCAAATGTATCATAAAGCTCAAAGGCAAAATCTCCACTGATTCTTTCAGTGCCGGCATCATCGAATTTTCTGATGCCGGTTTCAAGAGTTCTCAGAAAAGAGAGTTCCTCTTCCATGATTACCCGTTGTACAAAATCCTGTTGTGCTTTTAACTCAGGAAAGACATTCTTGAATTGCTCACTCAGTACGGGAACGAGTTTACTGAGAAAGGGTTCTTTCAGGTTCAGAAAAGTGAATGCATAACGGACAGCGCGACGGAGGATCCTGCGTATAACATAGGCGCCTTTGTTATTGCCGGGAAGTTGGCCATCGGCGATGGCGAATGAAATGGCACGGATATGATCGGCCATCACTCTCATGGCTATATCCGTTTTTTCACCGGCTCCGTATTTCACACCCGCACGAATGGCTATAAACTGAATAAGCGGCTGGAATATATCCGTATCGTAGTTGGAGGTCTTGTCCTGCAGCGCCATGCACAACCTTTCAAATCCCATACCCGTGTCAACGTGCCTGGCGGGTAAAGGCTCAAGGCTTCCATCTGCTTTGCGGTTGAACTCCATGAAAACATTATTCCATATTTCGATGACCTGTGGATGATCATTATTCACAAGGTCTTTCCCCGGATTTTTTTTTCTTTCGGAATCAGAACGAAGGTCAACATGAATTTCGGAACAGGGTCCGCACGGACCGGTATCACCCATCTCCCAGAAATTATCTTTTTTATTTCCCCGCAGGATCCTGTCTTCAGAAGTATGACTTTTCCAGTAGTCATAACTTTCCTGATCAAAGGCGAGCTTTTCTTTCTCGTCTCCTTCAAAAACGGTCACATATAAGCGTTCAGCGGGAATTTTGTAAATCTCGGTGAGTAGCTGCCAACTCCATTCAATGGCTTCCTTTTTGAAATAATCACCGAAAGACCAGTTGCCCAGCATCTCGAACATAGTATGATGATAGGTGTCAATTCCCACTTCTTCCAGATCATTGTGTTTACCGGAGACGCGGAGACACTTTTGTGTATTGGCTACACGTTTATATTTAGCGGGACTGTTACCAAGAAAAATATCCTTGAACTGGTTCATTCCGGCATTGGTGAACATGAGAGTAGGATCATTTTTTACCACCATCGGCGCGGATGGTACAATCCGGTGTTCTTTTTCGCGGAAGAATTCCAAAAAGGCGTTCCTGATTTCCTCTGAGGTCATAAAATGAGGTTTGTTATAAGCTTAGATGACTTATATTTGCAGATAATTTCAAACGCGAAGATAGTCAGTAAACGCGTATGCGGGTCTATGCCTAAGGTAAAATATCATTTTAATACTCATACACTCAAGTATGACAAGGTTGTAGTCAGCTGGAAGAAGAGGGCTTTCAGGGCAATGGGATGGTTGGCCACTACGGTGGTGTTCGGCGCTCTTATTATGTTCCTTTCATACAATTTTTTTGATTCGCCCAAAGAAAAACGTCTGAAACGCGCGCTGGAGGAAACCACCTATCAGCTCGAATTATTAAAGCAAAGAACTGATCAGTTGCAGCTTGTCCTGAACGACATACAGGAGCGCGACAATACCATTTACCGCGTCATTTTTGAAACGGAGCCGATTCCAGCTTCTGTCAGGGCAGCTGGTTATGGAGGTGTGGACCGCTACAATGCCCTGAAGAATGTTTATAATTCAGAATTTGTGACAGACCTTACCAAGCGGGTTGATCAACTCAGCAAGCAATTGTATATCCAGTCGAAATCCTATGATGAGGTATGGGAATTGGTTAAAAACAAGGCCACTATGCTTGCATCCATACCGGCAATTCAACCGGTAGCCAATAAAGATCTGAAGCGTGTTGCATCAGGGTATGGCATGCGCATGCACCCGATTTATAAAACGGTGAAAATGCATACCGGAATGGATTTTACAGCACCTGTTGGTACGGAGATTTATGCAACGGGAAACGGCACAGTATCGAAGTATGAGTTGAACGGGAGAGGATATGGACATAATCTGACCATCAATCACGGATATGGCTATGAAACGCTCTACGGCCATTTGAGCAGGGCGGTGGTTAAGCCGGGACAGAAGGTGAAACGCGGCGACCTGATCGCCTATGTGGGAAATTCAGGTTCTTCCACCGGACCGCATCTGCATTACGAAGTCCGTAAGAATGGCAACCCGGTTAATCCCGTTAACTTCTATTATAACGACCTTACGCCGGAAGAATATGAAAAGGTGCTGGAATTATCTTCCATGCCCGGACAATCTTTTGATTAATTCAGCAATTGAAAAAAATATAGTAATATTGTAATGCTAAGAGTTGAAAGGCCTGCATTACAGGACGGAAAACGTCGTCAGATCAGGCTTGAAGTTTTCCCCTCCGGCCGGTTGAAAAGCCAGAGTAAATGGTGCGGACAAGCGGCAATTTTTTATATATTCGTAATACCGGTTTAAATTAATCGCATATGCCATACAAAGAAAAAGAGATAGAAAAGTTGTATTACAGTATTGGTGAAGTGGCGCAGATGTTTGGCATGAATACTTCGCATATCCGTTTCTGGTCAAAGGAGTTTGATGTGATCAAGCCGGCAACAAATAAAAAGGGCAACAGGCTTTACACCATCAGTGATATAGAAAATTTCAAAAAGATATATCATCTGGTCAAGGAAAAGGGGTTCACGTTAAAGGGAGCCAAGACAGAACTGAAAGAAAGCAAAAGCAGGCTGAAAGACGAAACAGGTCACAGCCTTGGGTATAAGCAGCCTCAATTGCAGGATAATCCTGTGGAAGCTCCGCTGACCGGAACGCCCTTAAGTGAAAATCTCGTGGATGAAATGATGATGATGAATTCCTTGGAAAAGATGAAAGCCTCTCTGCTGGAGATCAGAAACGAACTCAACAGGCTTGAAGAAAGTTAAGTCTTTATACTGTAATTAACAGGATTCCTGCTCTGAAAAGGGTGGGAATTTTTTTTGTGGAAGCATCTCACTCACAGGTCATGGAGGCGGTAGGCTCAATGCTATCACAATTTTTGTCAATTTTAGACACTTTTCAGGAATACGCTTGAATTTATGTTAAAGTTTTTGGTATGTAAAATAATTTTGTTCTATTTGGCCCGGGTCAGATAGTAATTTTATTACAATAAATATAATTTACATTAATATAACGACTATTATAAACTAATTTTATATGAAACATACTAAAAAGGTTTTGAGCTCACTCACTCTCTCTCTCTCTCTCTCTCTCTCTCTCTCTCTCTTAATTTAATAGTTTTATTAATTTTTAATCTTGCTTTTAATGAAAAGTGCCTCGCCCAAAACAGCGCTCAAATATACAAAATCCTTCAGGAGACAGATTTAAGTTTTCTTCAACAATTTGCGATTGAAGCCGATTCATTTGCTACGCAAAAAAGACAGATTGCTGAACAATTTGCTCTTCAGAACGGATTCCCATTTACCCAGACAGATTCTAATGGTAGTACGAAGGTTCTTTGTGATTACGATTCTATAACAGGGCCTGTTTACCTAAGTGTCCATAATCTTAATGCTGCAAAATCAATCTCCACTGATAAAATTCAAATTGGGGGAATTTCCGGGTACGATCTCAGCGGTACTGGTATTAGCATTGCGATGTGGGATGGTGGAAATGTATGTGATCAACATCCGGAATTAGCTAATAGAGTTATGCACGATTCACAAATTGAAAATTTTATTATTAATTCAAACCAGGGTCATGCAACGCATATTGCAGGCACAATGCTTGGCCAAGGTGTCAATCCTTTAGCTAAAGGAATGGCACACGAAGCCAGTTTACGGTATTATGATTTTTTGAATTATGAAAGTGAACTGGCCCTTGATATTCTAACCTATGCAACATTGATTTCCAATCATTCATGGGGCAGGGATAATGTACCTTGGCTAGAGAATCAGCCTAATCCTGGTGAGTGGACGTGGTCTTATAGTCCACATTGGCCGGAAGATCCTCACTTAGGGTTATATACTTCGGATTCAAGGAATGCAGATATAATTGCCAATTCCGCACCTTACCATCTAATGGTTAGAAGTGCAGGGAATGTTAGGGGCTTCGGTCCTGCATCTGGAACTCCGCATTACCATATTAATCAGTCCAATGGTACTATAATCGGTCCCTTTACGAATGATTTTCATCTTCAGGTTGGTGGTGCAGATGGTTTTGATTGTATATCAACTTTCGGTGCCTCGAAAAATGTTTTGACCATTGGAGCAGTTGAAGATATTCCTACAGGATATACATCAGTATCGGATGTTATCCTTGCCGACTTCAGTGCTACAGGACCAACTGACGATGGAAGAATAAAACCTGATTTGGTCTCCAATGGTGTGGAAGTTTTATCTACCGAAAATCTTTCAAGCGGATGTGGAGCGTTAAATTATAAAAACCAAGATGGTACTTCCATGGCAGCTGCAAGTGTCTCTGGATCGTGCATCCTTTTACAGGAACATTACGCCAACACCCATTCCGGAGATTTTATGCTTGCTTCAACTTTAAAGGCCTTACTTATTGAGACAGCAGATGAAGCCGGTTCATCCAATGGACCTGATTATCATTTTGGATGGGGATTAATGAACTCCCAGAGAGCTGCAGACTTAATTGCAGCCGATCAGGTTAATTCGTCCACAATACAAGAGCTGTCAATTATCAATGGTCAAACCATCATTATTCCTGTAGTTGTACCTCAAAGTAATAGTTGTTATCTCAGTGTTACCATTGCGTGGAACGATCCTGCCGGTACACCGCCTCAAACCTACGTCGACCCGCCGGACCTTATGTTAAAAAATGACCTGAATCTAAGAATATTGCATCCTACGCAAGGATTTAAATATCCTTGGACGCTCGATCCTGCTAACCCGGGAAATCCGGCCGTACAAACTAGTTCAAATTTCAGAGATAATGTTGAACAGGTACGTATTTACAATCCTGTTGTCGGGACTTATCAGGTTTATATTAATTTCCCACCGGCAACTCCAGTCGTTGATCAGGATTTTTCAATCATTATCAATAATTCACCGGAAGTAACTATTTATGCTGATGAAGCATCTTCGTTCTGTAACGGAAGCATCAATCTGATTGCTACTGCTGGACTAGCTTCATATCAATGGTACAATGGTCAGGGAGCCATTAGTGGCGCCACTGCATCACAGTATCTGGCTACAGTGTCCGGAACCTATTATTGCATAGCATCACACTCTGCAGGTTGTGAAGGGATTTCAAATTCGGTAAATATTTCAGTTAGTACAGAATTGACGCAATCAGATTTTAATTTCAGTCATACCATTGGTGCGGGAGATTATATAATATTATCTGACATTCTAATTTCAAACGGTAATCAGGTTGTATTAAGTAATGCTGATATTAGCATTGGTCCGGGAGTAAAAATTGAAATTGGTGATGGAAGGCTTGCCCTTGAAGCAAGCAAATTAAAAGCATGCAATGATCCCTGGCAGGGATTTGTATTAAATAATGCAAATGGCCAGATAGTTTTAATCCATGGTTCACGCATCGAAGTCGCCTTAATTGGTATTGATGCCGGGGCGGACGCGCTTGTGGAAATCCATAACAGCACCTTTAAAGACAATGGCATTGGGATTCGCCTGCATGATGGTGCATTTTCCAATTTCGTAGCAGATGGAGCGACCTTCAACGGCGCCTCCGGCTTTTATCCCAAGTTTGGAATACAGCTTGAAAACGTGCACAGCGCAGGCATAGGGAATTCCTCCTATGACATGAATAGTTTTAATGAACTTTATGCAGGAATATTTTCCCTGACCAGTAATGTTACAGTACAGCATTGTACCTTCAACAATAATCAAAAACCCTGTTTACCAGGGGCATTTGATTGTTATACAGGACAAGGCTCAGGAATCATAGCTCAGGGTGATCCGGGTTCAGTCTTTGAACTTATTGTTGGAGGAAGCCAAAGTGAGGCATGCTATTTCAATAACAATACACAGGGTATATTTACAAAAACGAATGTTGAACTGACAGCTACTTTCAACGAGTATAACAACATTGGATACATGAACCAACATAAAAGTTATGGAATATATGCTATGATTGCTTCCAATGCGACTCAAACGGTGAACGACAACCTGCTGAACAGGCTGGATTACGGAGTTTGGTTTTCCAATATCCGCGATGCTGAAATTTCCATCAACAATAACCTGTTTAACAATTTTTATTCAGTACCGGCAAGGCAGGGGGAAAGGGCCATCACGCTTTGGAATACAACAACCCATCCAAACCCACAGCTTAAAACCATCACTTACAATTCCATCCAGCACTATACGCAAGGCATCAGCCTCACTCATCAGGAGGTTGCAGAAGTGAAAAACAACTCGTTTAATTTTGACCGTCTGAATCCTTCCACGCTTTGGTATGGTGTGCGCGTTCTGGGAGGAAGAAAAAATACCATCTCCTTAAACTGGATGAACCGCACCGGTGCTCAGCCTGATCTTTCCTTAGGAAGGAATATGCATGGTATCAGCATTGAGCGCAGCGAAGAGAACGATGTGCTGGAAAATGATATTCACAATTTAGGTTCCGGCATACGCTATTTCGGAACCTCCGTTATCAATACGGTTCGGTGCAATAACCTGATCTATAACGTGGATAACCTGGTGCTGGAAAACGCCATTATCGGTGACCAGGGAAGCGCCACCGATGCCTCGGATAATTTCTGGTTCATTAATTCGAATACCGAACAAACAAGCTCCGGCCATGGAAATATTTTGGGGCTTGGTGTATTACCGAACCCTTCACCTACTTTCTTTGTCCAGGATCTTCCCGGCTTCAATCCGGATATTAACGGAACACAGCAATGTCCTTTCGTTTGTTCGGGATTTACTGCTAACATTGATAACACTGCGCAGAATAGTTCTTCCTTTATTCTTTATATCATTATCCATATTCTGTCTTGGCCAGAAACAAGACAGAATATGGATCTTTGGTGATCATGCAGGGATTGACTTTAGGGATACCGCTAACGTTATATCTTTTTATTCAGGATTGAACGGAATCCAAGTTAAAGCTTCGTGTGCATCCATATCCGACCTCAACGGCAATCTCTTATTTTATGTAGCGGCCGATCAGTTGGCTTCCCGAGGTGTACGTGTATTTAACCGCAACGATGCCAGCATGTTGAATGGCGATGACCTGGAAGGGCATCCGGCTATGGATCAGGGGTTGTTGATTCTCCCTTTTCCTGAAGATTCCATGCTTTATTACATTTTTCACAAAATGCAGTATTCTTCCAAAATATATCTCTACTATTCTATTGTGGATATGACCTTAGATAACGGGCTGGGAGGAGTGCTAAGTAAAAATACAGTTATCCCCTGCGACAGCCTTACGCGACGAAATACAGCAGTAAAGCATGCCAACGGGCGGGACTGGTGGCTGATCCAGCAGCGCTGGGATCAGGATGAGTATCTGAAGTTTCTCATTACGCCCGATGGAATACAAGGGCCATTCAAGCAGGCAACCGGTAACCCGAAACCCAAGGAAGAGTATTATGGTACTTCCTATTTTTCCAGGAGTGGGAACAAATTAGTTTCAGTAGGAGCCTATGGCAATATAGGGTTGATGGATTTTGATCGCTGCACAGGAGATATTTCCAATTACCGCCAAATAGGCCCGGGTGTTTTCTCCTATGAGAACAGCTATTTGGGTTGCGCATTTTCTGCCAATGAAAATGTACTATATGTGAGTAATGTGTATCCCTATCCTAATAAATATGTTTATCAATATGACCTCACCGCAACGGATATTTCTGCCAGCAAGCAAATTATAAATATGTATCCAGATACGGGGTTGTTGCAATATGTACAACATGGCCACATGCTGCTTGGAGCAGACAATAAAATTTATGTCTCCAAGGGAAACGGAAGCGGGCCTAACTCCAACACGGTTTACACGCAGAACATAGATGTCATTTTAAATCCGGATGTTGTTGGTCCGGGATGCAATTACAGGAGTAACCACCTTTATCTTAATGGGGGTCGCACAACTTATGGTCTACCCAATATGGTTAACTATAATCTCGGGCCTGTTGTTGGAAGCGTATGCGATAGTTTGAGTACAGGAATTTCAGAAAGGCCATCACGAAGCAATCCAATTACGATCAGCCCCAACCCGGTGAAAGATTGGATACATATTTATAAGAAAGAAGATTTTGCAAAAGGAGAATCCTATCACGCAACGCTTTTCAACAGCCAGGGACAAGTCGTTTTTGAAAGAGAAATGCCAGCCGGAGAGTATTCCATTCCCGCTCAAGGATTAAGTGTTGGAGTGTATGTGCTACAGGTAAAAACAAAAGCCGGAGTTTATTCAGAGCGGGTGATGAAGGTGGAAAGCGAATAGTTAAGCTGAAGAAGAAAAGGAAGTTTGTTACTTTGTGTTATTAATCACATAAATCCCAAAAATCCCACCCATCCCATGAATCCCCAAAATCCCAGTCCAGACAATGTTTCCTAAAGCGGAATGAGCTTACGCAAGGGCTTACACACAACATCGCTTAGCTGTTAACTGATAATTACATCGAAGCGGTCAACTTTGGGGTGAACCTGTCGATGTTCAGCGGATCTGGTTCCGTTGAAGTGAGCGGAAATATTATAAATATAGGTTCTGCGGGTGGTTCAGTTCCACGCGGAAAGGCGGTAAGGGTAAGTGATGCAGGAGGGGTATTAGTAAATGGAAATATTCCTCACCCGGCCTATAAAATCTCGCAGAATAACATTAACTTAGTGGGTGCCGCCAATTCAGGTATAAGTCTCGAAGGAGCCAACAGTTTTAATGTGGAACATAATATCATTCATCTGACAAATTCGAACAGCAATCTCTACGGCATCTATGCGGAGAACTCCGATGCCTGCGAGATAAGCTGTAATGAGATTACCGCATTAACGGGAGGAGGCAATCTGTCTTCACTGAGCAACCAGGCCGGTATACGAGTGAAACGCTCCCGGCTGAACAGTTTCGGCTGCAACGACATAAAAAACACCCGAGCCGGATTCCGTTTTGATGAGCCTTGTAACGATACCAGAATTTATGGTAATACCCTGGGCCTGCACCATACGGGCCTGCACATTGGTGTAAGCGGGGTAATAGGTCCTCAACCGGGAAACTTCGGTACGCGGCTTCCCGGTAATATATGGACGGAAAGCTGCTTTGCATGGGATGCAATATGTGAGAACCGCCCGAATATCTTTGTATACAATTATAACAATCAAGCGCCTTATATCCAATTCACCGCTTCCACGGTTGATCCGCCATTTTGGTTTAGGTTCGATCTAAGAAACAATTTCGAATGCGGCCCCAATTCTCTAAGCGGTCCTGTGTCCATCGCAGGCTATTGCAGCGGTCCGTCTTACCTGAATGAATGGGGACTTACAGAAGCTGACCTTGACATTATCCGCGACTCCCTGCAATTTCAGGAGTACAATGAAGAGCTGATGTGGAGCATGAAAATGGATCTGTACGAAAAGTTGCAATTCAATCCCGAACTGCTCGAAGACAACCAGGCATTTATGGATTTTTATAATGCCTATATCGTTACTCCCATCGGAGGTTTTATAGAAGTGCAGGAACTGACCTCGGAATATTTTAACCTTGACTCGGCCGTATCGGCATTGGTTTATCAGAAACAGGAGAACATACGTCTCAGCCAGGATGCCATTGAATTACTGAACCAACAGCTTCCCAATGCCGGGGAGCAGCAAGTCCTCCTGATTGAAACGGAAATTCAGAATCTTCAGCAGGATATCGAAACCCAGGAAACAGTTATTAACCAATTGCTGGTTCAGTATCAGAACAATGCCCTCGCGGTGTTGAATTCAGCCCTTACGGAAAACAGCATCGTTCAGGCATCCAGCCTGATTGAGGAAAACACCCAAAAAGTGAACGAATACTTTCTTTCGCATTTTACAAATTCAGGCTTATCTCAAAGCAATCCTCCTCCTCCCGGTGAATTTGAGGTGGCCGCCTACCCAGTCCTTGATCAGGGAACCATTAGTGAATTGCTCGGCATCGCCGAACAATGTCCTCTGTCCGGAGGAAAGGCGGTGTACAGGGCCAGGGCCATGTATGCGATGCTTGATCCTGAAAAAACCTATAACGATGAGTTGATATGCCTGAACCAGGGAA
>CAZJDX010000046.1:0-13358 GCA_964544885.1 uncultured Flavobacteriales bacterium | reverse complement strand
CCGGGTTAATTTGCAGGTAGTTCACAAAAGGACCAACATGAAACGCAAATTGCCTGCAACATTCTTTTTACTGCCTGCCATCTTACTTTATTCGGCCGGCCTGTTCGCTCAGGAAGTACTTGAAAATCCGGTATATCGTGTTACCGCCTATAAGCAAGGGAACAACCTGATCACCAGTACATCAAATTACGCCGAAGTAATTCCGCCTGTAAGTATATATATCCCCAATGCTTTCACGCCCAATGGTGACGGGATCAATGATACCTTTGGCGTGAAGGGAGAGGGAATCCGGAATTTCAGGCTGTACATATATAACCGGTGGGGAGAGAAAATTTTTGAAACCAATAATCCGAAACAACAGTGGGACGGTCTCTATGCCGGAAGACCTGCGGAGCAGGGTACCTATGTGGTCCAGGTCTTCGCGCATGGTCTGGCAAAGAGTGCGCGTAACGCTTCCGTGACATTGGTGAGGTAAATCCGGAATCGCCATTTTGTCCTGCCGGCCATGTGCCGGCATTTTTTTTATCCTCAGGTTTGTTCTTTATTTTTATTTTTACGCAAAATATGATCTATGAACCAATCTTTCAGGTATAACACGGTAATGCTGGTCGATGACAATGAGCTCGATAATTTTATAAATAAAAAGCTGTTGGAGAGCGAGAATTTTGCCGGTAAAATACTGGTTCATTCCTCTGCCCAGTCAGCACTCGAAGAATTGAAACGCAGTTCACCCGATATAAATTCTCTGCCGGATGTTATCTTCCTGGACATCATGATGCCTCATATGGATGGTTTTGGATTTCTGGAAGAGTTTAATAAACTGCCTGCTGA
Organism: uncultured Flavobacteriales bacterium; assembly: GCA_964544885.1. Classification (GTDB taxonomy): domain Bacteria; phylum Bacteroidota; class Bacteroidia; order AKYH767-A; family 2013-40CM-41-45; genus QQVM01. The sequence goes on along the minus strand of CAZJDX010000046.1, from coordinate 12,527 downwards.
GGCAAAGAAAAAGTCGAAGGTAGTGATGCTTTCCACCTCTGAGAGTTTCAAGGATCTGAACAAAGCGAACCAGGACAAAAACGTTTACAAGTTCCTGAACAAGCCTCTTAATAAAGCCGTTCTGGAGGCGATCAATATCTGAAAGGGCTCCACATTTTCACGTGATGGCTTTTTTTCGAACCACTACCGTGAAAGGCCTGTAAATATTGGATTTCCGGGCCTTCATTCATGGAATACAGCGGAAGATTTAATACCTTTGCGCCATCAGGCTTCAGGAATACATGAACAAGAACGGTTTTTCATTCAATAATGTATTACTCATAGACGACAGCGAGATCGATATACTGGTCAACCGTCGTCTCATGGAACTCACCCGCTTTTCAAAAAATGTGGTAGTTACGGGTTCCGCCGAAGAAGCCTTGCATTTTCTCCAACATGAATGCCGTTCAGCTAATGAGGCACCAGACTGGATCTTTCTTGATATGAATCTTCCGGGTAAAAGCGGATATGATTTTCTGGAAGAATTCGCCGCACTTCCTGCCGGGATCTTTTCGGCGACAAGAATCATCATCCTCTCCGTCTTTCAGAAGCCCGAACTTTTACAACAGGCGCTGGAGTACCCTTATGTTTTTCGCCAGATGGATAAACCGCTTACACAGTCAGCGCTGAAAGAACTGGCCCTGCTTGCGGAAAAAAAGATCAGCGTTTCTTCCTGAAAAAATCACGGAGCAGTGCGGAACACTCTTCGGCAAGCACGCCGCCTGTCAGTTCGGTTGCAGGATGAAGAATGTTCTTCTGAAGCAGCAGAAAGCCTCTTTTTTCATCACGCGCGCCATACACTATTCTACCCAACTGTGTCCAGTATGCCGCGCCGGCGCACATAAGACAGGGCTCCAGCGTCACGTACAGTGTACATTCATCCAGATATTTTCCGCCTAAAAAATTTGCCGCTGCGGTGAATGCCTGCATTTCAGCATGCGCGGTAACATCGTTGAGTCTTTCCGTGAGATTATGGCCTCTTCCAATGATCCTGTTTTTACAGACCACCACAGCGCCAACGGGAACCTCATTCAACCCGAGCGCCCGTTCCGCTTCCTTCAGCGCTTCGCGCATATACCTGATCTCATCATCCGTTCCCATTCCTGACATACCGGTGAAATTTAAAAAACGAAAATAAGAAATCATCCCGATCAGGGATGGGGTTTCAGACGAACAGGGATTCATGCTAAAAGCCAAGCTAAAATATTTTTTACCTTCGCTTTTCAAATTTTAAAGGCATGCTCAGAACACATACCTGCGGGGAATTAAGATTGGCAGACGTAAACAAAGAGGTGGAATTGTGCGGCTGGGTTCACCGTTCCAGGGATCTTGGAGGCATGACTTTTATCGATCTGCGCGATCGCTATGGCCTCACGCAACTCGTATTCAATATGGAAACGGATCCGGGGCTATGCACCGATGCCCGCAAGCTGGGAAGAGAGTATGTGATAAAGGTACAGGGTAAGGTGATGGAACGAAGCAATAAAAATCCTAAACTGCCCACAGGAGGCATTGAGATAATTGTTACTTCCCTCGAAATTTTAAACGAATCCCAAACACCGCCTTTTACGATAGAGGAGAACACCGACGGGGGCGATGACCTGAGAATGAAATTCCGCTATCTTGACCTGAGAAGAGCGCCGGTCAAGGAAGCTTTATTGCTGCGTTCCCGTATGGCCGCTGAATCCAGAAATTATCTTACAGAACATGGATTTGTTGAAGTTGAAACACCTGTTCTCATCAAGTCAACACCGGAAGGCGCCCGCGATTTTGTGGTTCCTTCAAGAATGAACCCGGGTGAATTTTATGCCTTGCCACAAAGTCCGCAAACCTTCAAACAATTGCTGATGGTTGCCGGCATGGATAAGTATTTTCAGATTGTTAAATGTTTCCGTGATGAAGATCTGAGGGCCGACCGTCAGCCTGAATTTACGCAGATAGACTGTGAAATGAGTTTTGTACGGCAGGAAGATATTCTGCAGACATTTGAAGGGATGGTCATCCATTTGTTTGAAAAGATAAAAGGGATAAAAGTTTCTCCTTTCCCGCGTATGACCTATGCGGAGGCCATGCTGAATTATGGAAACGATAAACCTGATATTCGTTTTGGAATGAAACTTTCGGAGATGAATTCTTTGGTTAAAGGAAAAGGATTCAAGGTCTTTGAAGACGCTCAGCTTATCCTGGGAATCTGTGTGAAGTCATGTGCGGAATATACACGCAAGCAGCTTGATGAACTCACGGAATGGGTGAAACGGCCACAGATCGGAGCAAGCGGACTGGTCTATGCAAGGGTCAACGCGGATGCTTCGGTGAAATCTTCAGTAGATAAATTTTATTCACCTGATGACCTTAAAGGATGGGCTTCTTTTTTACAGGCTGAGCCCGGCGACCTGATCCTGGTTCTGGCAGGCGAAGCTTCTTCAACCCGTAAGGCCATGAGTGAGTTGAGGCTTGAAATGGGTGAACGGCTGGGACTTAGAAATAAAAATGAATTCCGGCCGCTCTGGGTAGTGGATTTTCCTCTCCTCGAATGGAATGAGGACAATAAACGCTGGCATGCCATGCATCATCCATTCACTTCGCCTAAACCTGAAGATGTACAATTATTGAAAACTGATCCGGGGAAAGTTCGTGCCAATGCTTACGATATGGTCATCAATGGTGTTGAGATCGGAGGGGGATCAATCCGCATCCACGAAAGAACGCTGCAGGAACAAATGTTCGCCACGCTTGGCTTCACTAAAGAAGACGCCCGGGCGCAATTCGGTTTTCTCATGAATGCATTTGAATATGGTGCACCGCCTCATGGCGGTATAGCTTTTGGTTTCGACAGGTTGTGTTCACTTTTTGGAGGATCTGATTCCATCAGGGATTATATCGCCTTCCCGAAAAATAATGCCGGACGGGATGTAATGATCGACTCTCCGTCTCTTATCTCCGAAGAACAATTGAAGGAATTGAATATTCAGGTGACTTCTTCAATAGCAGTTTCAGGAAAGAATTCTTAATGTCCCGCCTGTTTCTTCAATGAGATGGAATGGTTCATCCCTGACAAGCAGAAAACTGTCAAGGTCTGCGTAGTCGCAGAGGGAACAGAGCTGCATGCCGGAAGAGATTCCAAGACTTGTTTCAACCATGCATCCTATCATGGTTTTCATACCATGTTCTCTGGCGGTTTGTAAAAGTCGGATTGCGTTCAGGTATGATCCGGCTTTCATCAGCTTAACATTAACGCCGTGAAAGCCTTTTTTTAGTTTGGAAAAATCCGCTTCTCCAAGTATTGACTCGTCCGCGAACAAAGGAAATGGGGAATACTTTTTGAGGTATGCATACTCTTCTTCCATAACGGCAGGCATGGGCTGCTCTACCAGTTCAACCGGCATTGAACGCAGCTTCTCCAGAAAATAAATCAAGCTTTCTACATCCTTGAAGGCTTCGTTGGGGTCGAGAAGGATTGATTGTCGCGTAAAACCCGCCAACTGTTTTAATGAGTCAAGTCCGGACTCGGTGTCGATCTTGAGTTTCAGGTAAGGGAATCTGTGTAATTTGTTCTCATCATAAAAACCTTTCAGCGACCCGGGATCAATGATTGGTATGGTGTAGGCGGTATTTACGGTTCCGGGATCAGGCAGTCCCAGTTGAACGTGTACCGGAATATTTTTCTTCGATGCCTGTAAATGATGCCAGGCAGATTCTAAAGCGAAGTGAAGTGCATTGGAAAGTGCGCAAGCTTTCAGAATTTTTTCAAGTTCAGCGGCGCTTTCCGGGATTCCGGGATCCGTTGAGATGAAGGATTCAAATTCCTGTTGAAGTGAATCGGGACTTTCCTGATACCTGAGGTTGGGCGCCGCTTCACCCATGCCGGTGTGCTCACCGTCCGAGATTGTCACAATCAGGTTTGTCTTCTGATCCGTGGAACCTCTTGAGATCTTCCAGGTGTACTTTAAGTCAAGTTTAATCTGTCTGACGGACCAGTGTGGCATGATATAATTTTTCTCCCGGGAATATTCAGTGCGTTGAATCAGGAGTAGAACAAAGATAAAGAATGAATGACGTGTATAAATGCAAAAATCCCCTGGTATGAACCGGGGGATTTTTTGCGACCGCTTAGAGCGGGAAGCGTGAAGATTATTTCTTCTTCTTCTTTGCTGCTTTCTTAGTAGCTTTTTTCTTGGTAGCTTTCTTAGCTTTCTTAGCAGCTTTTTTTGCTTTTGCCATTGTGTTTAGTTTTTGAATGTTATGACTATTCAAACATAATAAATATAAAAAGGTTACACCATTTTGAAGAAATATTTTCTTAACAATGATTTGTTGATTTCCTCCGATGAGATTTTTGCATGAGTCGTTCAGAAAAAAATCAAAACAAAAAAAGTATATGCTTTCGAAACAGGCATGAATAAAGGATTTGCAGAGGTTTGATTTTTTTTTGTTGAATACATCAACGAAAAATGACAAGAAATTTATGTGCTTGATAATTTTAAAATTGTTGATAACCATGAATCGATTCGATGACCCCGGTGTCAGATTTCAAGGTGTCAGGGTCGGGTTTTTGTCTTCTGCCGGCATATCAGGTGCAAACTAAGGATGCTTTTTTCCTTGAGCAGGAAAAATTCAGGACTGTCATCTTCCTCTCTCATTCCTTCGTGATAATATGTCTGTCTGCCCTTTATTGACCGCCAACGATCACCCTGGTATCCTTAATGGCTCATCTTATTTTTAATACTTTTGTTCCGTCAATGTGATCCGTTTCATTTGCCATTCAATTCTGTTCATGAACGGCGGACAAGTCTCCCTGACCGGCACACCTGATCTTATATTGGTTTACAACCTTCTGGATGCTTACGGTTTTTAAAGAGAAGCTAAGATTGAAAGAGCTGGGGAATCTGCGTTCCCTCAATGTGGTGGTTGCCATTTCCGTGGTCATGATGGGTTTCCTCTTTGAATCATTTTACCATGATGGCTATATCCTGGTCAGCGGTCTTGCCGTGTCCGTGATTTTTACCTCAAACTATCTGCTGTCCTTTTACAGTTCCTGGTACAAGGAACATTTCACCAATATCACCTATGCTTCCGTATTCATCCTTCATTTATGGGCGGTCTATGTGACTTTTCTGCGGGAGTTCGAGATCAATTTCCTGCTTCCGCTTTCCATATCAATTTTCACCTTTTCTCTCATTTTCGACAGATTCTTTAAAAGCCTTGTGTTCATCTTTACGATCACCACCACCATGCTCCTGCTCATGATGATGCAGGGGGAATGGAAGCCGGAACATACCAGCGCGCTGATAACCCTTTATGCAGGAGCTCTGTTGTCGAATAAAATTCTGCAGCGAAAGGAAGAGTATCAGCAGGAGATCCAGAATCAGGAAATCCGTTACCTTGACCTGGTCGAGAACATGAACAACGGATTGATCTATGTAAGCGACGATTACCGGCTGATCAATTTTAATGAACGCTTTACCGAAATCACAGGCTATCCCGGAAACGAACTGAAGAATCGTTCGGTTTTTGATATTCTGTCACCGGGCGAAAACAAGGACACCATCAAAGCATTTTTTGAACAGGTACGGAACAGATCTTCGGTAAGGATCGATTGCGAAGTGCAAAGAAAAGATGGCACTCTCGTTTGGGTACAGATGACAGGTTCTCCATATCAGGATTATGGAGAGCCAAAATCAGGTTCAATGATCATGTTTTCCGACATCAGCGAATTGAAGGCTATTCAGCAATCTTTAAGAGAGAAGGAGGAAGGCTACCGGACCTTCATTGAGCAAAGCGCCGTAGGTATCTGGAGGGCGGAGTATAAAAACCCGATTTCCATCAAGCTGCCTGAAGATACCCAGATTGATCTCCTGCTGGATACCGGTGTGATCGCGGAATGCAACGAATTCATGGCGAAAATGTATGGTTACTCTTCCACTTCTTCATTGATTGGAAAACGGATCCGGGAGTTTTACCATGTTGAAAATAATTTTGATGAGCAAAGGACAAGAGAGCTGATGTCGTCATTTATTAAGAATAATTACAGGATCAGTTCCGCCGAGTCCAAGGAACTTGACCGTGATGGGAACATACGATATATGCTCAATAATAATATCGGCGTCGTCGAAGACGGATTTTTGCACAGAACATGGGGAGTTCAGACTGATATATCAGAGCGTAAGAAAACAGAGAGAGAACTGCTGGAGACCAATCACGAACTGGATACTTTTTTTTACAAAGCCTCTCATGACCTGAAAGGACCGCTGGCAAGTGTCATGGGTATTGTCAATCTGGCCAGACTTGAAAGCGCCGATAAACTCATGGAGGGTTACTTTGATATGATAGAAACAAGTATCAAACGACTTGACCGGACCCTGCTTGACCTCATTGAACTGGCCAGGACAAGGAAAGGCAGTACAAAGATCAGCCGGATAAATATGAAGGAACTGATTGATGAAATTCTTGGTTCATTGAAACACGTAAAGGATTTTGACAAGATTAATTTTGAGTTGAAGATCGACAGCGGGACGGAGATCCTCGCAGATAAAGTGCTTGTTCTGTCAGTATTTCAAAACCTCATCCATAACGCGATTAATTATTGTAAGAGAGAAAGTCCCTGGATACGTATCAAGGTGGACAGAACAGCAAAGGGTATTCAGGCGGAGATAGCGGATAATGGTCCTGGTATTCCTGAAAATATTCAAGGCCGGGTTTTCGAAATGTTTTACAGAGGACATCAGGAATCAAGTGGTTCCGGATTGGGTCTCTTTATTGTGAAGAACGCGCTCGAAAAAATGCAGGGAAAGATTCGTTTCGAGAGCAAACCGGGATCCGGAACCAGTTTTTATGTAAGTATTCCTGACTCCTCGAATAGTTCGGCTAACAGTTAAGTTAAAAGACCATAAATCAAATTTTCATGATACTTCGCATAGAACATCTGGGTATAGCGGTTAAAGATGCCGCACGCGCGAAAGAACTCTTCACTAAGCTCCTTGGCGCCGTTCCTTATAAATCAGAGACAGTTAAATCTGAAAAGGTAATTACCACTTTTTTCAGCGTGGGTGAATCAAAAATTGAATTGCTTGAAAGTACTGACTCTTCCGGCCCGGTTTCAAAGTTTATAGAAAAAAGAGGAGAAGGCCTGCACCATGTCGCTTTTGAAGTGGACGATATCTGGTCTATGATGAAGCAATTGAAGGAATCTGGTTTTCAGTTACTTTCAGATGAGCCGAAGAAAGGCGCGGACAACAAGCTGATCTGTTTCCTGCATCCGAAGAGTACGAGCGGAGTTCTTGTTGAGCTTTGTCAGGAAATAAAATGAGACCTTCAGGTTCCGTTAAGGAAGCAATTCTTTCAATGCATCACCTACCCATGTTCCGTTCCTTAGCCAGAGTGCATGGAGACCTGCTTCTTTGGCTCCTTCCACGTGCTGGGGTGAGTCGTCAATAAACAAGGTATGTTCCGCCACTAACTTATTCTCCTTAATCACCAGCTGAAAAATAGCGGGATCCGGTTTTCGGAGACCGACACGATGGGAGAGGTAAACCTTTTCAAATTCTTCATCAAGAACAGGTCTGCCAAACCGGGTCAGGAGATCTTTCCGGAAAGCTTTTTCGTGTATCTCATTTGTATTACTCAGCAGAAATAAACGGTACTTGTTTTTCAGGTCACGGAGTAGTTCCAGGTTTTTTTCCGGAAAGCCCACCAGGATAGAATTCCACGCCGTATCTATGTCCGGGTCGCTCAACTGACGGGTTGAAATGGACCGGATCTTTTCTCTGAATACATCCCCGCTGATATGACCCGTTTCGAGTTGATCAAAGAGATGATCTTGTTTTAGCTGTGTAAATAAAGAGTCGAATGACTCAAGCTGCAAGGTTGCGAATGAATCGACAATATGCTGGTAATTGATGTCATATAAAACCCCGCCCAGATCGAAAATGATATTTCGTATGGTATTCATCTATATAATGCCAGTTGACAAAAGTAAACAGTATGAACTGATAGTTCCATAAAAGTTTCTTATGAATTATTGGCAATGAGCGTTACCTGTGAAGAGCATTCATTTTCTTTCATTTCCCAAATTGAAATAAAATAAATAAATGAACAAGACTTTATTTTTCACATACCAATGGTGTGATTTTTTCTGTTTGCAGGGCTTGGCATCCGCAGTGGTCACCCTGCAGACCCGGAGATTCAAAACTGGCTTCTTGCCCCTGACAAATCCGGTTAGAGCAACAGAACCCCCGATAGCTATCGGGCCTGAAGGCGCTTCAATGAATAATGTCCAAGGCCTTTTTATTCAGTTCGATACAGACAAAAAATCCTGTCTAGAACAGCTCATTGGTAGCATAATTTATCAATACGCGATTGATTAAATACAAGACTCTGTCTTGCTATTTGCATACTGGAGGAAAAGCACTAATTTCACCTCCCATTTTCAGAAACACCGGGCCCTTAGCTCATTCGGTTAGAGCAACAGACTCATAATCTGTGGGTGGTTGGTTCGATTCCAACAGGGCCCACCTTTCATTTTTTATTTTCAAAGGATCTGGCCGGTACTTGATCTTGCCGGCCTCAACGAAATTCTCCATGATGAAAAAGCCAGGCATTTTCCTGTTGCTCACATTCTGTTGCGCTGTCCAGTCTGCTAAAGCTCAGACAGTTCCCTCACTGAAGAAGGTCAATTCCATGCAAGACAATGTCATCTTCAGCATTGGCGTAAGCAACTGGACTGCCACCCCGGATCAGATTGAAACAAGCGCCCTTAAGTCAAGAGAATTTGGATTTCTGATGATGAGCCAGAGAATGACCGCTTCCGGAATCTTTGGTATCGGTTTCGGACCGGGTTTCAGCTCACAAAATGTTCATCATAATGCACAGCTCAATACCGAACCGGGAGGACCCTACACTTACCTGAGTCCGATACCCGATTCAGTTGATTACAGCCTGAATAAACTTTCGCTCAATTTTATTGATGCCCAGATCGAAATGAGACTTCATAGTAAAGCGAAGGAGAATAAACCACTTTTGAAATTCAGTGCGGGTCTTAAAGGGGGAATACTCCTGCAAAGCCATTCAAAATTCAAGGACAAACATTCGACCTATAAAAGATCCGGGATACCGGATTTGAATAAATTTCAGTACGGAATTGTATCCAGAATCGGATATGGCAGAATGGCTGTCGGAGGCTATTATTCACTCACCGGTATCTTCAAAGATGAGAAAGGCCCCGAACTTATTCCGTACAGTATTTCTTTACAGTTTACCATGTAAACCGGAACCCGGTTTGGCGTTTCTCAGATACTGAGTATTAAATATTCGCAGAAGAAGCCGATAAAAAAGCCGGCATAGATCTGCATGGGTTTGTGTGCTCCCAGAGTGAGTCTCGCGGATCCCAAAAGCCCTGATATGATCAGGGTTACCAGGATAGGAAAGCGAAGGTCCACAAGCATAAAATGGGATAATCCGAAGAAGGTGCCGACGATAGCGCCTATACCTATCATATGGATGCTGATCTTCCATTTGAGATTGATGATAACTGCCATCACAACGGCGCCTGAAGCGCCAAGGATCATCAGGTAAAATACTTTTGGCAGCATCAGTTTTTTCATCATGTAATAAGCTACCACCATCAGTATTGCATTACTTATGTAAGGGATGACTCTTTCCTCCCTCTTTGACATTTCAAATGAATGCACAAGCCCTCTTCTGACAAGAACATAAGTTATGAGTACGGGTAAAAACAGTGTATTAAGCAAGACAATCGAATACAGCGCTGATTTTTCATGTATTGTTGTAGTTATAGAGAAATATGTACTGTGATGAAGCAGAAAAAACAATGCATAACTGGGCATCAGCACAGGGTGAAGGATGATGGAGAGGAATTTGGCGAGCGTATGATTCATAGCTCTTTTCGTAAACGGGCCACAGGGATGTCCAGCATTTCCCTGTATTTGGCGACAGTCCTCCTTGCAATATTATACCCTTTCTCGTTCAGAATTGCCGTAAGAGCGTCATCGGTCATGGGTCTTCTTTTATCTTCGGCCGATATGGTGTCAAAAAGTATCTGTTTGACCTCCTTGCTTGAAACTTCCTCTCCGCTTTCGGTCTGTAAACCTTCAGAGAAAAAACTCTTTAGCAGAAAGGTTCCAAAAGGGGTCTGAACATATTTACTGTTGGCAACCCGTGAAACGGTCGAAATGTCCATTCCGATCTTTTCTGCGATATCCCTTAAAACCATTTTTTTCAGCTTTCGCTGATCGCCTTCCATAAAGTATTCATGCTGGTATTCCATGATGGTGCGCATGGTCTCGAACAAGGTGTGTTGCCTTTGCTTCATGGCATCAATAAACCATTTTGCGGAATCCAGTTTTGATTTAACGAACTGAATCGCTTCTTTGTTAGCCTTTGAGTTTTTTTTATCCTTACTGTAATGATCAAGCATCTCCCGGTAATCACGACTGATCTTCAGTTCCGGAGCATTCCTAGAATTTAAAGTGAGCTCAAGTTTCCCATCGTGATTGTGAATGATGAAATCAGGAATGATATGTTGCGCGGAGCGCGTTCCCTGTGCGCTGGTATCGCCCGGACGCGGATTCAATTTGAGAATTTCATTTATCCCGCTTTTCAGTTCGGCTTCGCTGATATTCATTTCGCGGGCTATTTTCTCGTAGTGCTTTCTGCTGAACTCGTCAAAGTTGTCTGTAAGGATGCGGATAGCCAGTGAAATGGATGGCCTCTTATTCTTCTTTCGCATCAGTTGCAATAACAGACATTCCTGTAAGGTTCTTGCCCCTATGCCCGGCGGATCAAGTGATTGAATTCCTTTAAGAATATTTTCAAGTTCAGTAAGATTGGTATTGATATTTTGTGAAAAAGCCAGGTCATCAACTATTGCCTTGAGTTCCCGCCGGAGATATCCGTCATCATCCATGCTCCCAATAATCTGTTCGGCAATGTGATGTTGCACATCATTATAATCAAGCTGATATAGTTGAGATAAAAGTTGATCCTGAAAATTTCCCTGAACCACCATTGGTATCTCCTTGCGTTCATCATCAGCGGAGTGGTTGTTTGTACTCAGTTTATAGTCGGGAATATCGTCGTCACTTAGGTATTCATCCAGACTGAGATCTTCTTCTCTTTCACCAATCTCTTCATCATCATTGTTGTCGGGCTGTTCTTCCTCATCACGCGTATCATATTCTTCTTCTTCCTCTCTTCCTTCTTCCAGTGCCGGATTTTCCTGAAGTTCTTCCTTAATCCTTTGTTCCAGGTTGGCAACAGGTATCTGAAGCAACTTCATCAGCTGAATCTGCTGAGGTGAAAGTTTCTGCAGTAACTTCTGGTATAAACCCTGGCGAATCGAACTCATAAGCTGTCGGGAAATTAAATAATTTCTTTCCAAAAATACGAAGAAAAGCCGGGATTGCGGATTGGCGGTCAATTACGCCAGATCCATCCGTCTTCTTTTTGTTGTCGAAGACTGTCAAGAAAGGCAAGTGCTGAACGGCGGTCTTCAAACGAATCAAAACTTACATAGTTCAGGCTTCCCCTGCGGGTGATACCTGAATTTTTATACCCTTTTTCGTTCAGTGTTTTTAAATGCGCTTCTGCATTACTCTCAATCTTAAATACGCCTGCAATAACTTTATAATTTCCTGACGGGGTCGTACTTACATCAGGTTCAGAAAGGGGTTTTGTATGATTACCAGGCAGACTTAGCGGCGTATCGGCCAATACTGCTTCCGGTACCTCTATAACAGGTTCAGTACTGGCCACCAGAACGGTTTCTGTTTTTTGTACGATGTTCTCAGTATCTGCCGGATTCACTTCGAGACGAACACCCGTATCCTGATTAAAAGGATTTAATGATCCAAGGTAACCTCCCCCGGGTTTGATAAGGAAGAGATTAACGGAGAACCAAAGCAAGGTACCGGCGATCGCCATAACACTCAGAAATTTGTAGCTGAGCACCTTTCTTATCATCGTCTTACGGTGTTGTTTTACCGAAGGTCTGAGTTTGGAAAGTTCCTTGCGCTGTTGTTCGATGCGCTGAGCTGAATCTCCTCTTTCGACAGGAAGAAACTGTACTGCGCCGAGTCCGTATGAATCTTTTCTGAATTGTGTATCACGGAAAGGCTCGAAGAGCAGATGCTTCTCCTTGTCGTAATACAGCGTGCCAACCCTTTCTACAACTACCTTTCTTTGTTTGTCCAGCGTGCCAAAACAATTCTGTACGTATTCATCAATTCGCTTTAACGCTTCGGCATAGGATACGCGGTCGAACGCAACCAAATGGTTTGCCAATAAGCCATCATTCTGCCGGAGGTAAATGTTGAAAGCGATCTTCCTCCGGGGCGGTAGAATGGTGTGTTGTCCGGGATTAAGTCGGGCTTGCACATTCGACGCGAGAAATCCGCCAAGGGCTGGAACGATCACACAGTCATGATCGTAAAGCAGTTCACAGATATGTTCGTCGATGTTCAGCAATGCTTTGA
>CAZJDX010000045.1:0-13381 GCA_964544885.1 uncultured Flavobacteriales bacterium | reverse complement strand
CGCAGATGGTACTTGGTTAACTCCCGGGAGAGTATGTCGTTGCCGTAAATTATTTAAGCCCTGTTTCGAAAGATCCAGGGCTTTTTTTTTGTTTAAATCTACAATCTACAATCTACAATCTACAATCTACAATCTACAATCCACAATTTACAATTGTCAATTTTCAATTTGTTTTATTGTAGATTAGCAATTGTAGATTTTTAATTTTAGATGTTTGGGTGAGATCGGGAGATTTGGTTTTGGGGCCTTTGATGCGAGGACTGATTGAGCTATCGTTTTCGATTTGTTTTATTTACGATTAGCAATTGTAGATTTTTAATTTTAGAATATCGATTAACGATTTTTTATTTTGAATGGATGAATTAACGAATATCGATTAAGGATTTTTGATTAATTGAAGAGCAGGGCTCATTCACGTAGACAGGTAATTTGATTTCGGACGGGTTTTTGTTCCATAATACATACACAGTTTCTTCCTTGTCATTAAGAATGGTCTTTTCCGCCGAGATGATTTCATAGTGAGTTAAGGAATGACCCAATGTTGATTCCGGGGAACCGTGCAAAGGGAAAATGATATGTATATAGTCACTTCCGGGAGCAAATCGCTGAAAAAAATATTTTCCTGCAGGACATTCGTTTCTGTAAGAAATCAACATCTCATATATATGGGCCTCTGGCAGTTGATAGGGAAGGTAACCCCCGGCAAAGGTTACTACTTTGGCCTGACGATCAGCAAAGTGCGTATGTAAATGTTCTTTAGTTTCTTTTCCGCCTTTATCAAGAATGGTCATGAAGTCGTGGTATTGCTTCACGGTCCGGTGTCTTGGACTGAAGTCAGCTTCTACAAAAGGTAATCGGGGATCAATACCTGCATTCAGCATCCACCAGGCAGTGAATAAATGTACACAAGCGATAATTGTTGTTTTTAGTTTGATATAACGTATTTCAGCATTGAAGGCTGCCAACAGAAAAAGAACAGTTGCCGGCAGATAGGGAAGAATCATGCGGTAGGAAAAGAACATGTGTGTGGTTGCACAGGTTAGTCCGTAAGCCAGAACCGCCAGTATTCCTGCTAAAACCGGGGTAAACCTTATATCTGAAAATTTTCGTGGTGCAATGACGATGATTCCGCTTAGAACAAAGAAATGCAAAATGTAAAGTGCATTATTTATTACAGTACCGATTGCAAAGGAAGGTGTCTTGATGTAGAATGAAGTAGGCAGAAAGTTGTGATAGAAAACCATTGAAAATATGAACCATGCCATAACGAGCATGAGTCCGGGTAATATGGCGACATCCAATTTTATTTTCTTTTGAAGAAAAAGTATCAGGATAATGCTAAAGGTATAGACCACGCTATCATAGCGTATCAGGAAGGCTATGGCTGCCAGGAGATATAAAAGTACAGCGGCTCTGTTATCTTTTCCGGTCAGCAGTGTCATACGGGTGAACTCAAGTATGACACAAGCAAGTAGTACTGTTTCCAGTCCGCCCAGAGACCAGAAAATCAAGTATGGACTTATGATTACCGTTATTGAAAACAGCCTCTGTTTATCTGAGGAGCCTCTTAAAAATGATAAACCGCGAATGGATAGAAAAATCATTGAAATCCACAGAAGCACCCGATTGACAATTTCAGGCTTTTCTGTGATTACGGATAATGCTGACAGGAGAAGAGCATGGAGTGGTGAAGTGAGCGCAAGGATATTTTCTCCGACATTGTAAACAAGTCCATTCCCATGAATGAAATTTCTGACATAACGATAAAGGATATAAGCGTCTTCAGCATGAAAATGACGGAAGAGAAAGAAAATCAATTGTTGGATGGAAAAAGCAAGCGCAATGAACAGGATGAGCCCTGATCTCCTGAACCCGGTGTCGGTACTATGCATGATCGAAGATATTGAAGAGTTTTGATTTGAACACCCTGGGTCCGACTCATATTCCGGGAAAAGTTGATATCCTGTTCCTGAAAATTATATTTAGTATATATAGTTATTGACCTAAGATTACTAGAGGGCACCTCTAAAAACCTCTTTCAGGTGTTGCCTTCCAACATAGCCAATAATTCAGAAAAGAAAGATATGCTTGATCTTTTTTTACAATACAGCGTTGTTCGGTTTCAGATACTTAGTTCCAATATCATTCTTCCTCAAGCCTTGTCTTGCACAAAAATCTCTAAGCACATCACCCAAGATAGGATTTTGGAGGTGCCCTAAATGAAATGCTTGAATATTTGGCTTCTTTCAGATCAGATTTTATCGGGTATATATCCGAATTTAGTGAAAATCAACGACCATTCAGGATTTTAGCTTTTCTTCCTTCTTGCAGTTTCCGGCAATATTTTGAATGGTTTTGTAAGATTTTGATTGATTTTAACTAACTATTTATGAATGTTCAGGGTAACAGCCCATAGCTGATTGTCAATTACTGGCAAAGCAATTAACATTAAAATGAACAGAAGAATGAAAAATAAAGTGAACCACAGGGTCAGGCTTCGAGTTAAATTGAGCCGGTCTGCTCTTGTTCTTTCCACACTTTTACTTGGCTTATTCTTAGGATTTTTCCTCTACTTTAACTTTTCCAATAGCAAGCATGCGATGGCGGCTGTTACAGATGAGTACAGATCTGTTCAATCCGGGAATTGGAATTCGATCTCAACCTGGCAAAGATACAATGGATCCAGCTGGGTTTCAGCAAGCTCAGCTCCAACAAGTGCAAGGCAAACCATCACCATACAATCAGGCCATACCGTGACAGTGACCGCGAACGTGACCGCAGACCAGGTTGTTGTTTCTGCCGGCGCCAGTTTAGTTCTGAACAGCGGAATTACCATGACCCTGGCTAATGGTAGTGGAACCGATTTGAATGTTTCAGGAACTTTCAGAAACGCAGGAACTGTCACAATCTCCTCTTCAGCAACTATTGCCTATCAAAACGGAGGAGTCTATCAACATAATTATACCACAACAGCCGGTACTATTCCCAATGCGACATGGAACAGTGGTTCAACCTGTGAAATCATCGGTTATACCAGCAATGCTTCAGCGCCTTCTGGCCTGCAAACCTTCCGGAACTTTACCTGGAATTGTCCTTCACAGACCAGTGTGATCAATTTAAATGGAGGTCTTAGTACCGTGAATGGAATCTTTTCCGTAATCTCTACCGGGTCCTCAGAACTACAATTGGCAACAAACGGATCAACACTGAACGCGGGAAGCTATAATCAGAGTGGTGGTACATTCACTTTGTCAGTTGCAGCAAGCCAGACTTCAACACTGAATGTCAGCGGTGATTTCTCGATATCGGGAGGTACTTTCTCTGTTGTAAATGGTAATGGAAGTACCGGAAATATCAATCTCTCGGGTGATTATTCACATACCAATGGTACAATAACGCATGCCGGAAATTCAAGTACCTATGCCAGAATTGCCTTTGCAAAATCAGGGACACAAACATTCAGCTCTCCTTCTAATTCAGTGCTGCAGAATATAGACTATGTAGTGAACAATGGCTCCACTCTTGATATGGGTACAGACATATGTGTAGGAAGAAACTTCACCCTTTCATCCGGTGCTGGAATCATGATCGGTTCACCGGATGGAATTACCTCATCCGGATCAAGCGGGAATGTGCAGGTTAGCGGTACAAGAACTTTTGATTCAGGAGCAACCTTTACCTATTCCGGAAATGTGGCTCAGGTGCCGGGCAATGGACTGCCCTCATCCGTTTACCGTCTGACAATTTCCAACAGTGCAGGACTCACCCTGAATTCAAACCAAACGATTACCAACAGGCTCACCCTGACCAGTGGAAGGATTTTCACCGGCTCGAACGAGATCAGTATTTCTTCTTCCTCTACCACTTCGGTCACGGGTCAATCAAATGCAAGTTATGTCGTAGGAAATCTACGCAGGGCTATGAACGGTACCGGAACCTATGCTTTTCCTGTCGGATCTGATACCATGTATGAACTGCTGACACTGGCGACATCGGCTACAACCGGTTTTTCAACTGTTGTGGCAAGTTTTGTTAATTCGGCGCCTCTGGATCCAGCCTATCCTCTGACCAATATACAGGCTAATTACATTGAGATGGATAGCATGCTAAACTATGGTTACTGGACGCTCACCCCGAATGCTTCACTGAGTTCAGGGACTTTCAGTGTGACCCTTAACCAGCAAGGTTACTCTAACTCACTAAGCGCGAAATCCGTCTTTTCGGTTGTCAGAAGAAATGATTCTTCATCGTCCTGGGAGCAGACAGGGACTCACAGTAACGCCTCTCCGGCATTGAGCGGAGGCGTCGCCACTGCCATAAGATCCGGACAGACTACATTTGGCCATTTCGGTATCGCCTATGGTCAATATCTTGCCTTCGCCAATCCAACCTTGATTTCAGGTACTGGAGGACAAGTTGGCGCGATCTATCTTTTTCCGAACGTATGCAATGAGATTGATGCCTGGATGGAAATTCTCGAATTGGCCGGAGGAGCTACTCTGGACGCGATCGACAATTCTTCCACAGGATACAACGAAGCCTTTCAGCCCTTTATAAATATTGCACCCTATTCAACCTCATCAATTCAGTGGCGGATTACTTTCAAGGTTGCCGGAACTTCACAGGATACCACAATCGGCAGAATGTCCATGACCGGAGTTGATGTGGATGGGGGATCAAACATCAGGGAATTCATTGAGGCGACCATGCCATACAGTTACTCGATTGATCCGTTCTCAACCCTGACAATTCTGAACATATTGGGAAGTTACAGGGCGATCAGTGGTTTCGCCACAGTCAATGATATTGATACCAGTCATCATGAAGCCATGTATCAGCTGAATTACAGAAATGTCAATTCGATTCTTTACAGGACTGGAGGAATATCCACAAAGGGTAGTACTGAAACAAGGCAGACTTCACTGTATTTCCGGTCTTTCATGTCGGGTACGATTGCTTTACCGATCAAGCTTGCACATTTTAATGCCAGGCTAACTGAGGGGAGGGTAGAACTTGACTGGGCAACAGCATCTGAGATCAACAATGATTATTTTACGATAGAGCGTTCAGAGGACGGAAAAAATTTCGAACCACTTTCAACGGTTCAAGGCGCCGGTAACAGTACGGTTATGAACTATTATGAAGGATTAGACAGGGAACCATTGGCCGGTGTGTCATATTATCGTCTGAAGCAAACTGATTATGATGGAAAGTATACCTACAGTCATGTAGTCACCGTGAAGAATGGAGAGTCCAAGATGAAAACTGATCTCATAATTCAGTCAGTTTCGCCGAATCCTTTTGACAACCGGTTTACACTGTCGTTTACCAAGAAGACGGAAGGTCCAGTGAAATTCATACTGATGAACGGAGCCGGAAGGATCCTGAGCAGCCAGGTCATTAACAGCGAAGAGGGGTACAATACATTTGACTATGAGAACAACGGGAATATTGTGCCAGGAGTATATTTTATTGTACTCTTAAATAAAGATCAGAAAATAGTGCACAAAGTAATTAAGGAGTAAAATGGATCTGGCTTTGCAGTTGACATGCATTGCCATAAAGATCAGTCATAAGACTCGAACCGGATCTGTTTCCTGTCATATCCCATATTTTTGAGTCTCTCTCTGGCTTCATGCAACATATCGGCCCAGCCGCAGATGTAAAAATTTGCAGGTCTCCTGTCTGCAAAGAGCTCTTCATAAACCGCATGAACATATCCTGTCTTCCCTTTCCAACCTTCATTTTGTCTTGATAAGACGGGAATAAATTTAAACTCCGGATATCTGGTTTCAAGTTCTTCCATTTCCTTACGGTAAATGATGTCTTTTTCCCATCGGTTTCCAAAGATCATATAGATGTTTTTGTGGGGGATGTTATGATTGAAAATGTGTAGTAACATGGATCGTAAGGGCGCGATTCCGGTACCCGTGCAAATAAAGCAAATGTCGTGTTCAACAGGTTCGATGATGGTGAATTTACCCAGCGCTTTGGAGACTTTAACACTGGAGCCTTCCGTCGCGTTTTCAAAGAGAAAGGGGGTGCCTTTCCCTTGTGGATTAAGAACTATGGCTAATTCGAAGATATTGTCTTCCGATGGAGGAGAGGCAATGGAATAGGCCCTGTTGGTATACTTTGCAGGGATGGGCAAATCAAGCATTACAAACTGACCGGCCTTGAAACGAAATTCGACATCATCCGGAAATTTGATATAATATCTTTTTACGACGTCACTTTCATCCTTAATGGATATGAATTTACAATCGGTGTAGGTATAAGCCATATTTTAGACAGATATTTTATTAATTGCCAAAATGGTTTGCTCCAGCATATCATCATCAAAATCAAGATGTGTGACCATTCTTATTTCATTTTTACCGAAAGGTACGGCGCGGATATTTCTTCGAAAGAGTTCATCAAGAATTTTATTGACAGAAGTATCACTTTGCAGGCTAAAGATGATTATATTGGTATCGACAGGGATAATATTTTTCACCCAATTTTTCGAAGATAATACTTTTCCAATTTCCCTTGCACGTAAGTGATCCTCTTTTAGTCTTTCAATATTGTTTTCCAGGGCGTAGAGGCAGGCTGCAGCCAGATATCCGGCCTGACGCATGCCCCCGCCGAAGGCTTTTCTGATACGTCGTGCGGCTGTGATGTTTTTTGAAGAAGTAAGAAGAATTGAACCCACCGGGGCGCCTAAACCTTTCGAGAAACAAAATGAAATGGAATCGCAGAGCTCTCCGTACATGGCAGGTTTCTCGCCGGTTTCAGTCAGTGCATTGAAAATCCGTGCGCCATCCATATACAATGCAAGCGAATTCTCTTTGCAGACAGCGGATATGTTTTTCACCGAATCTATATCATAATAACTTCCACCACCTTTATTACAG
The DNA here is from genome assembly GCA_964544885.1 of uncultured Flavobacteriales bacterium. GTDB lineage: Bacteria > Bacteroidota > Bacteroidia > AKYH767-A > 2013-40CM-41-45 > QQVM01. Next base: position 6,485 of record CAZJDX010000045.1, on the reverse strand, counting down.
GTATTTTCAAGACATACAAGTGTAGAAACCGGAAGATAAATTTGTGACTTGTCATTAATGTTTTCCTGTATCAGACGGGAATTTACCCTTCCTCTGTTGCCATCAATCAGCCGCATTGAAACTCCTGAATTGGAAAAGGTGCCACCGCCTTCATAGTAATAAATGTGAGATAGTTTATCACATATAACCTCATCTTGTAATTTTGTATGCATCCGGATCGCGATCTGATTGGCCATAGTCCCGGAAGGAACAAATAGTCCGGCTTCCTTTCCAAAGAGAAGAGCACACCTTTTTTCGAGTTCATTAACTGTTGGATCTTCTTCAAAAACATCATCACCCACTTCAGAGGAAAACATGGCCTCCAGCATGGCTTTTGAAGGTTTGGTAACCGTATCGCTCCTGAGATCAATAAATTTATCCCGATTTTTCATAGGATTAAACGGATCGGGTTGTAGGGAAAGGGTTGAGCATTGCCTGCGTAGTAGAAATCAAATAATTTTTCTGATAATGAAGATCCCGTCCCTTACAGGTAACAATACGCATTCCACACGCTTGTCGGACCTGATCTTTTCATTGAACAAATGCAATGCTTTGGTGTCTGTGTCCATCCGCTCAGCTTGTCCAAGGACTTTTCCGCTCCAAAGTACATTGTCGGCAAGTATGATACCACCAAGGCGGATCTTATCAAACACCAGGTCATAGTAATTGGAATAATTCACTTTATCTGCATCAATGAAAACAAGATCGAAGGGTCCGTCGAGAGTTGGAATAATACTCAGTGCATTCCCTGAATGTATCCGGATTCTGGTGTCAAATCCTGCTTTTTTAATGTAGTTTTTTATCAAAGGCAGCAATTCGTCATTCACCTCAATAGTGTGAAGTACACCGTCTTTACTCAGGCCTTCGGCAAGACAAAGAGCGGAATAGCCGGTATAGGTTCCGATCTCCAGAATTCTTTGTGGAGAAATCATATGGCTGATCATACTCAGTATTCTGCCCTGAAGATGTCCGCTGAGCATCCTTGGCATCAGGATCTTCGCCTGAGTTTCCCTGTTCAGTTCTGCTAATACATTGTTTTCTTCTGTGCTGTGCTCTTCTGCATAAAGACTCAGCTGCGGATCTATGAAGTCCATGAAATCAGTTCCAGTCTTTTGCTTCGCCCACATTCACCAGTTGAACATTTTCAATCCGGTGACTTGTACCGTTTGCGCCGTATTTATCCACAAATGCAATTACTTGCAGGCCTGCTGTACTGATTCCACTGAGATCAACGGTAAACGTTTTCACGAAATCATTACTCCGGAACATACTACCGGCCGGGATTGGATCACCAAGCGGACCATTGTCATTAATGACCCTGACCAAGACACTTCTGTAAGGGTAGTTAATGAGTAGCGGGCCTTGTAAATAAAAGACGCTGTTGGAGTCAGGGGTAGGTCCGCTAATGCTGAAATCATTCAATTGCGCATAAACCGTATCCGGCGATTGAAAAACGCTGCGAATAAGGTAAGCATGAAGTCTGTATTCTCCGGCCATGTCTGCGCTGAAACCGGTATGAACCTCGACACTCAGTGTGTTGCCGTTAAGATTTTTTGCATTGATTGCCAGTCCGCAACGGGGTATTTCTCCCATCGTGGAATTCACATTGGATCTCCAGTCGGAAGGAGCAAGATCAGCCGAGGAGTTGATCTTTCTGTTGACGGCTCCGGCAGGAATAAGTGACATTGGATTGTACAGGCTGTCCATGAAATTTCTTCCGCTGCTCAGACTTGTGCTTGACGGGTCGATAAGCAGATCACTCAGGTGAATGGCAACCGGAAAAACCCTGCCGCTGTTTTCCGAAGCAATGGAATCTGCAAGCAAGTCTGTTTCTGGGCAAACGCCACAGGTGGATGAGGTAAAATACTCCAGCAGGATTTTCTGGTCAAATCTGTCCGGGACAAGGGATATATCAGGCGCCAGCGCCGGATCTTTGATCTCAGCAACATCCTTGGTACAGGAAGTGGAAAATGCAAGCGCCAGGGAGAGTGCGATCAACGGTTTACGGAACATCAACATATTTTTGTAGCTTTTGGAATCGAAAGATAGGGACATTAAGGTAAATTTTCATAGAGTTTTTAATAAAATTAAAATGCCGGTTCGGGCTTTAATTTTACCTTTGATGCCATGAACAAAACCTCGATTTTCATTCAGACGATATTATTCATAGCTGTTCTTATCCTCTATATCCTTCATTTTTCAGAGAAGAAAACTGAGATTCAGAGTGAGGGAGTCACTGTAGAAGCGAACGGAGCGATGTTGAGTCCTGCAGGATCCGGCAGAATAGTATTTATCAACTCGGATTCTCTTCTTGATAACTATGTTTATTTCAAGGATCAAAAGGTTGAATTTGAGTCACGCCAAAACAAGATCAGAAATGAGCTTGAATCGGAAAGCAGCAAACTGCAGCGAGATGTTGAGTCGTATCAGCAGCGTTCGGTTGGAATGACAGATATGCAGCGGCAGATCGAAGAAGAGCAACTGATGATGAGACAACAAAAGCTTATGCAGAGGAAGGATGAATTGCTGGAAAAACTGGATGAGGAACAAGCCAGGTCTTCGGAAGAATTATTTACACGTCTTTCTGATTTTCTTAAAAAATATAATGAAGGCAAAAATTTTCAGTACATATTAGGCTTCCAGAAAGGAGGAGGGATTCTCTTTGCCAATGACAGTCTGGATATAACCGGCCCTGTCTTACAAGGATTAAATAAGGAGTACGAAGATCAGAGGAAATAATTGATCTGGAAACTGGTAAAAGGATTTAGGCTGGTAGTTAGAATTGTGATGTCCTTTGCACCTCTCTTTTTGATTTAGCGGGAAATCGGCCATAGAAGCCTGTTTTGTTGAAAATTGCAAACCTGTAATAAGTCCAGCACCCCGATTTATCAACAATTACGGGCATTTTATAAGATATTGTTTATAACTCTTTGTTTCAAATGATAAAAATTGCTTAATTTGGGTTTCCCTTGAAGTGTTTCAACGGAGTTAAAAACTCTTCATTTCCAGTCTTTTGTTTTGAAGAGTATCGGTATACCTTAAAGTTTTTGGAAAATGTATTGCTGTCCTAAAATTTACCTCACTCCGGATCAATGATTCTGTTAACCAAATTGAACATCTAAATAAACTTCTCACCATGAAACTTGACCTACTATTAATGAATTTGATTTTTTTCAAACGTGAAACTGAAGCCTGCAGTAATTCACGCTGGAGAAAGTGTTACCGCTTCCAACTTATTGTACTTCTGCTCAACCTTACGGTGATTCTTGGCATTCCGGAATTTGCTTCAGGACATACGCCGGGCGGTTTTGAGAATGGTCAGCCAGTTGAACATGAAATTAGTCCGGAACTGAAGGAAATGTTACAGCATTTTGATAAAGATATATACTTTACACAGAATCTTGGTCAATGGCCGGAACATGTTTTATACAAGGCTGACTTCCCGATGGGTCAGGCATTGGTGACACGGCAGGGCATGTTGGTTGGCACCTATGATCCGGGTGCCATGTATTCACTTATGCAGTCGAATGACAGCATTGAGCAAATGCTGGAGGATACAAGCGGAAATCCGCCTTCAAAGGTCACTTTAAACGGGCATGGATGGTTGCTTGATTTTGTGAATGCTTCTCCAACTATGCGTATCAGTGGTCACTCTCCCTATGGTGATGTGTTGAACTTTTTCATGGGTAATGATGTATCGAAACATGTTAGTAATGTCAGGAGCTTCAAAGAGATCTGGTATAATGATGTTTATAAAAATGTTGACGTAAGGTATTATCCTTCAGCGGAAGGGACACTGGAATATGATATTATATGTAAACCTGGTTCCGATGTAAACCAGGTTGCGGTAAAATTGCAAGGGATAGAGAGGCTTTATCTGGATTCAGATGGGAATTTGGTGCTGAATACAAGTGTTGGAGATGTCAATCTCCCTGCACCAATAGTTTATCAGGTTGATAATGGCGAGAAGAAAATTGTCAAATCGAAATATTTACTGAAGGAAAATGTGCTGAGTTTCGAAGTCGCAGAATATAATTCGCAACTTCCTCTCATTATAGATCCTATTGCTCTTCGGTGGGCCAGCTGGATCACCAATAACTCAACCGGTGATTGCCATGTGCATGGAATAGCGATTGATCCAAGCGATGGTGCGATTTATACCGTATCACGAATCAGCGGAACAGGATTAATTACGGTCAATGCTTTTCAGAATTCATCGGCCGGTGATATGGATATCATTGTCAGTAAATATTATGACCCGGCAACGGTTGGAGGTTCAGGAACAAGAGTATGGCAGTCATATCTAGGAGGTGATGATTATGACAATCCTTACGCACTTCAACTGGGTCATGACGGGAATCTTTATTTTACCGGTATCACCCAAAGTGATGATTTCCCACTTCTTATTGGTTCAGGTTTTTCAGGATCCAGCGTAAACAAACGCACACAATCCAACTATAATATTTTTGTTTCAAAGATTAATACCGCCGGCACGTCGGTCAAAAGCGCCGTTGTTGGCGGGAATAATATTGATCTTTCGTTTGATATCCGCTACACTGGAGCCGGCAATTTGATTGTTGGAGGCTATACCCAGAGTACAAATCTTTCCACTCAGTTTTCAGGTTCCGGTGCAACAAACACAAATTTCGGCGGAGCTGATGTGTTGATATTCTCAATAAACAATGATCTGAGTTCCGTGAACTGGATGAAGAATTACGGCGGTTCGAATGATGATAAGGCAAGAATACTTTTGTGTGATACCGCAACTAATGAAATTTATGTAGGCGGTCTTACCAGTTCATCAAATTTTCCGACTGTTAGTCCCAGGCAGAGCACACTCGGTGGTTCTCAGAGCGGATTTCTTCAAAAGTTAAGCTCAAGTGGTTCGACATCATGGTCATCGTATTTCAGATCAGCAAGTTCCAAATCAACTATTATACAATGTATGGAGTTCAATGCTGCCGGAGACAAGATCTATTTTGGCGGTCTGACCAGTGGATTACATTCATCCAATATCTCTCCCTCCGGAGTATACAGCAGCAGTATTGCCGGCGGAACAGATTATTTTATTTGCAGGATGTCTACATCACAGACTTTTGATTTTGCCACTTATTTGGGAGGTAGTAGCAATGAAGACAATATGATGGGTTTAAATATCTCGGCAGATGGTGATGTTTACGTTTTTGGCTATACCCCTAGTACAAATTTCCCTGTCATTGGCGGACCACTTCAGTCAAGTAATAATGGTCAATCCGACAAGACGTTTTCCATTCTCGATCCGACCTTATCCACTCTAAGTTACAGTACCTATTATGGAGGTAGTTCGGAGGACTATGATCCGATTGGTCAAAGGGGTGTGCAATTTCTTGGTTGCAAAACCTATACTTTATTAACTTCTGAATCGAAGAATGCACCCTTGACACAAGGTGCACTCACTACCAATAAGATCAGTTCAACGTCAATTTATGAGCCGGGGATCGTTGTTTGGTCTAATCCTCCTGAGTTGACTTCGAACACAATCTCTTCCTCTGATGACCTGTGTGCCGGTGAGGTGCCCGATAATTTTACAGGGAATGTACCCGGATACAATCTTCCTAATATTTCAAGGGATGGAAGTATTTCAGCTCACCCTTCTGTTTCGGTTTCATTAAATTATAGATGGCAGTTAAGTATAGACAATACTGTTTGGGATGATATTCCCGGAGGTAATACGCAAAATCTCGACGGATCACTTGTTGGTCCGGTAAACCAAACCACTTATCTGAGAAGAATTGTGACTGGTGATGTTTGTAACATCACTGATACAATCAGTAATACAATTACCATAAATGTGTTCAGTATTTCATGTCAGGTGGGTAATCAGGTCAGTTGCAATGGAGGAAATGACGGATCGGTCATCATCACTCCCTCCGGAGGAACCGGACCCTACAATACATCTCCTTCCACAAGCGGACTCAGTGCCGGTACCTATGTGTTCACCGTAACTGATGCAAATAATTGTACAGCCAGCTGTACCGTGGAAATATCTCAACCGGCGGAAATTACCAGTTCATTTGCGGTATCAGCATGCGATTCCTATCCGCTTCCTTGGGGTGGAGACGCTACTTCATCCGGTGCCTATTCCCATACCTATACTGCTGTGAATGGTTGTGACAGCATCGTGACAGCTAACGTGACCATCAACCTAAGCACAACAAGTTCTGAATCAGTGACGGAATGTAACAGCTATTTCTGGGCTGTGGATGGAAATACTTATACAGTTTCAGGAACGTATACTCACATTGGGGTAAATGCGGCAGGTTGTCCGCATACCTCAACACTTAACCTTGTGATAAATCCGGGCCTCTCTTCCAGTACGACAGTAGATGTCTGTGACAGCTATACCTGGAACGGAACTACCTATACCGCATCGGGCACTTATACCTACAGCACCACCAATGCAGCGG
>CAZJDX010000044.1:0-13504 GCA_964544885.1 uncultured Flavobacteriales bacterium | reverse complement strand
CTTTGTGGACCGGTGGAATTTGTCGTCCGAACAGGAGTTTATAATGAAAAACTAAGTATTCCTTCCATCCTGGGAAGTTCGGCCACAAACACAATCCTCTTCAGATCGGAAACAAACGACAGTTCCGGTGTTTTGCTGGATAGTCCGTCCATGACAGCACTTACCGAAAATTATACCCTTCAGCTGAACGGAGTAGACTATATAACTTTCAGAAACCTGGGCTTTAGCCGTTCCGGTACAAGCACGGCATCAACCGTAGTTGAGATCACCAATGAATCAAACAACGTCAGCTTTATCGGAAATCTTTTTAGCGGACCAACCAGTGTCACAACCTCTAATACCGATGGAAGCAGATCGGGAATCTATTCACCCATCACGCACAGCAATGATAATCTGCTGATCAGCGGAAATAATTTTCAGAATAATGCCTGCGGAATCTGGGTAAACGGCAGCACATCCTCGCCTGCAAACGGAATGGTTGTGGAAAACAACCACTTCGAAACATTTTATGTAGGCGCTTTTATTCTCTACCAGAATGCTCCTCGCATCAGCGGAAATACCTGCATAAGAAATACGACGACTGCGACAGTCGATTATTTTGGCATCAGTATCCGTTTCACCATCGGCCCATTGCTCGTCAGCAAAAACAGGGTTACTTGTCACACCGGTAATTATGGAATACGTCTTCGCGATTGTGTAGGAAGCGCGGGTGGCGAAGGCCTGGTTGTAAATAATTTTGTTCAGGTCGGAGGAACCGGCATTTCGAGAGGAATTTCACTTGAAGAGAGCAGCGGATTTGTACATGTGTATAATAACAGCGTCAATGCTACCGGAACCAGCGCGACCCTTGGCCGTGCCTTCTACACAGATGGCGTAAACACATCCAATGTTCATATCCTGAATAATATTTTTTCAGCTTCCGGCGGAGGTTACGCCATTTATGTCAGCGACAATGCGCAGGCCGGAATCATTACTTCGAATTACAATTGTTTATTCAGTCCGGGAGTGCTTGCATATTGGTCGGGAACCCAGGCAACCCTGAACCTGTATCAGTCCGCATCCGCGAAGGAAGGTAATTCAGTCAGCGGTAATCCGGGTTTTGTTTCACCGAATGATCTGCATGTCTCTTCTCCACTTGTATCGGGTATAGGTGTTCCTCTGGCTGATGTGATAGATGACATTGACGGCGAAACGAGAGATCCGCTTGCGCCTGATATCGGAGCCGATGAATTCATCCTGACCGGGATTTCTTCCATGTTTGAACGGATTACATACAGCATTTATCCGAATCCGGCAGGCGAAATTCTTTATATTGAATTAGCAGAAGAACCTCGTACAGTGTTTGACATTTCTATTACAGACATGAATGGAAAAGTAGTACTGGATGAAACGAGTATACAGTTGAATAGTAAAATTCATCGGGTGAATATCAGTACACTCGATGAAGGATATTACCTGATAGCTATAAAAGGGGATGGTCATCAGCAAATAGTTCCCTTTGTGATCAGTAAGTAAGCTAAAGCGAACAAAGGATTTTTACGGTAAAGAGAATGCGGGCTTTCATATGCCTTGTTTTTTAGCTACCTTTGCAGCCCCTTAAAATCGTAAAAATCAATGATTTCTGTTTCGAATTTATCCCTCCGTTACGGAAAACGGGTTCTTTTTGATGAAGTAAACATAAAATTCAGCCCCGGGAACTGCTATGGCATCATTGGCGCCAATGGTGCCGGAAAATCAACCTTTCTGAAAATCTTATCCGGAGAAACCGATCCTTCAACGGGTCAGGTGAGCATGGGGCCGGGTGAAAGGATGAGTGTGTTAAAGCAGGATCACTTTGCTTTTGATCAGCATGCGGTATTAAGTACAGTACTGATGGGTAACCGGAAATTGTGGGAGGTAATGCAGGAGAAAGACGCGATCTATGCAAAACCAGATTTTTCAGAAGCCGACGGAAACCGTGCCGCTGAACTTGAACAGCAATTTGCCGACATGAATGGATGGAATGCTGAGAGTGATGCGGCCACTTTGCTGAGCGACCTCGGCGTAAAAGAAGAATTACATGGGATGCAGATGGCTGATATCAACGGGAAAGAAAAAGTAAAGGTACTACTCGCTCAGGCTTTGTTTGGGAATCCGGATATATTATTACTTGACGAACCTACCAACGATCTTGATATAGATACGATCACGTGGCTGGAGAATTTTTTGGCAGACTTTCAAAATACGGTAATCGTAGTTTCACACGACAGACATTTTCTTGACGCAGTTTGTACACATGTGGCGGATATTGATTTCGGGAAGATCAACCTGTACACAGGGAATTATACTTTTTGGTATGAATCAAGTCAGCTGGCTCTGCGTCAGCGCGCTGACCAGAATAAGAAAGTGGAAGACAAGAGAAAGGAACTCCAGGAATTCGTGGAACGTTTCAGTGCGAACGCATCCAAATCACGACAGGCAACAAGCAGGAAGAAACTACTGGAAAAACTGGTAGTTGACGAAATTCAGCCATCCAACAGAAAATATCCTGCTATAATATTTAAAGCCGAACGTGATTGCGGAGATCAGATACTGATGGTTGATAAGCTTTCTAAAAGTTCTTCGGAAGGACAGGTTTACTTTTCTGATATATCCTTTGACCTGGTGAAAGGCGATAAAGTCGCAGTACTATCAAAAGATCATCAGGCCATAAGTTCCTTCTTTGAAGTTTTAATGGGAGAAGCCGATGCAGACAACGGTGAGTTCAAATGGGGTAGTACGATCACCAGATCCTATCTGCCGAATGAAAACGCGAAATATTTTCGTGACGATATAAATCTTATCGACTGGCTACGGCAATTTTCCAGGGAAAAAGATGAAACCTATATCCGTGGCTTCTTGGGTAAAATGCTTTTTTCCGGAGAAGAAACACTCAAGAAAGCGACTGTATTATCAGGTGGTGAGAAAGTGCGCTGCATGATATCAAAAATGATGCTGGCACAGGCGAATTGTCTGATCCTTGATGAACCCACAAACCACCTCGATCTGGAATCCATCACTTCGATGAACAATGCCATGAAGGATTGGAAACACATCGCCCTTTTCACTTCGCATGATCATACATTTATGGAGTCGGTGGCCAACCGGGTGATCGAACTTACTCCTTCGGGTGTAATTGATAAGAGAATGTCCTTTGATGAATATATCTCAAGCGATAACATTCGCGAACTGAGGGAAAAGATGTACGGAAGGACTTTGTTGGTTTAGTTTTAAACCGGTTCTCGATCTCCCGGCCTTTCGAAACACGGCAACCGGACCCGGAATTAATAGAGCAAGCCCGATTATCCGTCCGACAGATGCTTTATTGAGCAATTTCATTAAATTCTTACATCCCGCAACAGAAAGAATTAATTAAAAAACCATCAAAGTGTTTTCACAAGCTGATTTTCCCACATGATTTTCAAGAAATCAGGGTATCAGTCTCTGTAAATTTCATTTTTATTACAAAAGGGATATGGCAAAGAAAAGGAGTTTCGACCGAGAGTCTTCTTCTATTAATTTTCCGGAATACCAGTTTTAAATCAATTGTTTATGAAACCAACTGAAAGAGTACAAACACACGAACAGGAATGCGGGAATGAAATAACCGCCAATGCTATCGACCCCTCTGAGATAGGCGATGTTTTTATTGTTGTTTATCATGTTGACGGAAGCGAGATGCTTAGCTTTCGTAAAAGTTTTATTGAAACGAAGAACGTAAATATGGAAGAAATGATCTCCATGCATCCCGCCAATAATTTTGCGGCTGTAAAGGAAAACAGACACGAGAGTATGCGGAACAAGTACCTGGGGAGCTGAGCAGTAAAATTATTCTCCGTCTTTTTAAGGATCAGACAAGAGAAAACCATTTTCAGGGAATTTGTATCTTTGATTGATACCCGTCTGAAAAACGGGTAGCATACATGAAAATTCTTCCTGTCAGCCTGTTATTGCCTGCATATTTTATATTATTATTTCATTCCATTTCGTGTAAGGTTAATGCGCCGGCGGAAAAGCATTCCGGCATTGCACAGGATTCGGGCCGTCAGACTACCGTTGCTGATGCGCTTTCTCCCGGAACTCTTATTGTAAACGGCTGTCTTTTATTTCCTGACCAGGATGACGGAGAATCCTTTTCAAGACTTCGGGTCGAGGAAGTCATTTCATCTTCTTCTGGCTTGAGTAATTTTATTTCCAGCGGAGATACAATTTTACTCCGGAAATTTAAGTTCTCCGGCAATTTGGAAAGATCGGGAACAGATAAACATCATTGCAGATTGAGGTTTAGCTTGCAGGAACAGTTAAGCATTGATCCGGAGGGAGTGGTCTATTCCGTAAAAGACATCCGGGAACCGGATTAACCGGATAATTTTATAATTTTAGGCAGCACTAATCCTTACATTTCGTCTCCCGGTGAACTCATTAATTCCAACACCTTAACAGCATGAAAAAAGTATATACCATTCTCAGCCTCCTCTTAACCGGAGTTTCTTTTTTTATTTTTCTACAGGATAGAAGTGAGAAGAAAAGAATCAGTTCAGGTGACCGTTCGGTTTATTCATCCGCAGGACGCGCGGCATGGGAGACGATGAGACTGGCGGACCCTGCAACGGGAAAGATACCAGCCGGAATGCGTAACAGGGAGCTTGCTTTCTCGGCAACCTTGCCACATTTCAACTCGTCCTCCCTGGCCAGAGTTGGAGGAACTTTTTTTTCGAGAGGTCCGGTAAATGTCGGAGGGCGCACTCGGGCAATCGCGATCGATGTCAGCAATGAAAATGTTTTCTTTGCCGGTTCCGTAAATGGAGGTCTCTGGAGATCGGCTGATGCGGGTGCGACCTGGACCAGAGTATCATCCCTGAATGAAAATCCGGCCATTACTTCCATCACACAGGATAAGAGGCCTGGTCATACCAACACATGGTATTATTCCACCGGTGAAGGTGTCGGTGCAAGTGCAAGCGCATCAGGAGCGTATTATCTCGGAAATGGCGTTTATAAATCTACAGACGGAGGGTTGACATGGGCAGCACTTCCATCGACGGTTACTGGTACGCCTCAGACTTTTGATCATGCGCTTGATATTACTTTTAAAGTGGTTACTGACCGGAGTGATACCGTAAACGATGTCGTATATGTTGCCTGCTATGGATCCGTTTACAGAAGTTCGAATGGGGGAAATACCTGGGCACTCGATCGGGGAGGTTCTTCTCCCTCTTCTTATTTCGCCGATGTGGATGTAACCACTAATGGAACTGTATACGCGACGCTTGACAGCGATGGTGCGCAGAAGGGAATCTGGAGAAAAGATCCTGCCCTGGGATGGTTTTCCATTTCGCCACCCGGTTGGGATACGGGTTCATTTGCCAGAGTAGTGATCGGGATCAATCCTTCCAATGAGAACGAAGTTTATTTTTTAGGAGAAACACCGAATATGGGCAAGATGACAACGAACTGGAAGGGAGATCCTGAATGGAGCAGCTTGTGGAAATACACTTATATCTCAGGAAACGGAACCGGAGCGGGAGGAAACTGGCAGGATCTTAGCGCAAATATTCCCTTCGACGGAAGCCAGCTGGGTAATTTTAATTCACAAGGTGGTTACAACCTGCTGGTGGCGGTGCATCCCGGGGACAGCAATACGGTTATTATCGGAGGCACCAATTTATTCCGTTCAACCGATGGTTTTACCAGTTCAGCTAACACTACCGTTATAGGCGGATATGATCCCGTTTCCACCATACCTTTTTACGGAAACTATCCCAATCATCATTCCGATCAGCATGGTATCGCGTTTATTCCTTCCAATCCTGATCGCGTATTCCAGTCCAGTGACGGAGGCCTGCACTTCACCAATGATATCCGGGCGAATCCTGTCGTATGGGATGACCTGAACACAGGATATACAACTTCGCAATTTTACACCGTAGCTCTTGATCATGGAAATCCGGTGAACGACATTATCATAGGTGGCATGCAGGACAACGGTACCTGGTTCACGAACAGTTCAAATCCGCTGATCCCCTGGACCCACCCCGGACTTGGCGACGGGGCTCATTGTGCCATTGACAATGGACATCAGCACTATTACATGTCGCGACAGGAAGGCCGGATCGGAAAATTTTCTCTGGATGTGAACGGAAACCCAATGGCATTTCGAAGAATAGATCCAATCGGAGGCTCTGATTATCTTTTTATCAATCCCTTTATTCTTGATCCGCACAATACCAACAGAATGTATCTCGGTGCCGGAAGCAGAATCTGGAGAAACGACAGTCTGGATATAATTCCGCTGACCGGAGAGTGGGACACCATTTCCACAGGATGGTTCCGGATGCCTGACAGCGTGAGCGCCAGCGGAGCAAAGATCAGTTGTCTGGCAGCATCACGTTCAGTTCCGGGTTTATTGTTTGCAGGTACAAGCAGACGGTCGGTTTATAAGATTGAAAATGCCCATACTTCCACACCAACCATGACCGACATCAGCAGTAATGCGTTCAACAGTAATGCCTATGTGAGCTGCATAGCAGTAGATCCCAACGATGCGAATAAAATTATAGCGGCTTTTTCGAACTACAATATCTACAGCTTATATTATACAGAGGATGGTGGAGCTTTCTGGAACAAGATCGGTGGAAACCTTGAAGCGAATTCGGCGGGAACCGGAAACGGCCCGTCAATCCGGTGGATAACAATTGCGCCCACCGCAACAGGTAATGTATATCTTGCTGCTACAAGTATAGGATTGTTCGCCACCAATACTTTGAACGGACTGAATACAGTCTGGACAAAACTGGCCTCCACTGAAATCGGCAATGTAGTTGTCGATATGATGGATTTCAGAATCACCGATGGTATGCTTGCGATTGCTACCCACGGAGCGGGAATGTTCAGCACGATTATTAACGATACCTTGTTCACGAAACTACCTTCCCTTCCTGTGTTAAACGGGGAGCTGAGCGTGTATCCTAATCCAGCCCAGAGTGATTTCATGTTACAATATGAATTGCGCGGCAATATTCACGTCAGGATCAGCATAGTTGATATGAAAGGCAGAGTGGTAAGAACAATCAGAGATGAACATGTGAAGGCGGGAAAGCACATAGAAAAGGTATCAGCCGATGGACTGGATGCAGGAATATATTTCGTGAGAATGGAAAGCAAGAAAGAAATTATCGGGTCAAAGAAAGTTCTCATAATGAAATGAGCATAGTCCACATAGTTTTTTAACCAGGGATTCATATTGTAAAGGGACTAGATTATTTTTTTGATTTCCAGGAAAAATTTTATGTCAGCGAACAGGGAAATGAGAATTTTGCTCATTATTATGAGCGTTGGATATACCATTAATTTGATGATGGGAATCACGGGTTCATTTTTCCCTCAGGAAAGTTTCTGGCAAATGACCTGCTGGCAGGTTGGTGATGCATCTGCGATTATGGCAAGTATTCTTGCCAGCAGGTATATTGGAACGAAAGGACTGCATATTGTTCCGGCCGGTTTTATTCTGCTCGGAATTGCATTTGGTGTGTCCTTTGCATCAAGCGCCTTCAATGCGATTCACGAGGAGAAGATGGCAACAATTATATTGCCTCTCCTTCCATCGTTGTTCCTCATTAGTGCCGGAGGCTTTTTCCCGCTATGGATACGGATTGCGACAGCCATCACAATCATTCCATTTTTCTTTATCTATTATAATGTTATCAATGAGACATATCAATTCGATAATATTTCCAATACACTCGCCTATACGGGTATACAGGTACTTGGAATTTTATGGACAATCATGATCTGGAGGAGTTTCAGACTTGCGCAATAAGGACTCATTAGGCTATTACATTTTGATCAGGATTTTGTGGTACAATATCATACCACCTTGCAGGGCAATACAATAGGTCTGTCTTTGAACAGAAGAGTTCTTTCTTAACTGACGAAATAGCTTTTTTGTAAGGTGATGAATAATCTGATCCGGGAATTCGCCTGAATTCGGTTTTTAATTCAAACATTTTATTTTAAGTGCGGAAAAATTGACAAGTAATTTTTGTTAACATGATTTACTTCATTGATGTGGAAATAAACAGGCTTCACCCGTAATCTTGTTCATGCTTGTATATATCTTGCACATGTCATTATCGCTTATTACATGAAGATCTTTTTCACTCTGATTATTTTTTTCTATGCTCATTTGCTGTATGCGCAGTTCCGGCTCTCTGCTGAGTTAAGACCCAGAGTTGAATACAGACATGGTTATAAAACCCTGGCAGACTCACTGTCCGGACATGCCCTCTTTGTTGGTCAGAGAACGCGTCTTAATGCAATTTTTGTTAAGGACCGGCTTAAAACAGGGGTCTCAGTTCAGGATGTGCGTATATGGGGGAACCAGAGTCAGCAGAATATCAGCGATGGTCTGTTTTCATTACACGAAGCATGGTTTGAGTACAGCCTATCAAATCATTTATCAATAAAAGCCGGAAGACAGGAAGTTGTATACAATGATCACAGGATTTTTGGGAATTCGGACTGGAACAATCAAGGACGCAGTCATGATATATTCCTTGTCAAATGGAAAAAGAGCGACTTTACGGTTCACGCCGGATTAGCTTACAACCAGGATAAGGAACAATCAGTTACGACTTTATACACCATACAGAACAATTATAAGACATTGCAATACCTGTGGTTTAATAAAAAAACAGGAAAACTTGACATAAGTGTACTTTTTGCAAACAATGGAATTCAGTCTCCTGTCAGTGAATCTGTCATCCGCTATAATCAGATTTCAGGTACGCATATTGAATATGCAAGGGACAAAGAGCGATTGATTCTGAAAGGATATTATCAGAGTGGAGATGACGGCGTCACTAAGAAAAGTATCAATGCATTCATGGCCGGAACAGAATTCACTTACAAGGTTTCAGGGGACATTTCTCTTGCTGCCGGTTTGGAATATTTCAGCGGACAGAGCCAGACGGATACCACACACTCATACAGAAAAGCAATACACAACTTTACTCCTTCCTATGGAACAGGGCACAAGTTTAACGGTTATATGGATTACTTCTATGCTGGTAGTTCTCATGGTGGAGTTGGACTGCAGGATTATTATTTGCGATTAAAATTTCAGCGTAAAAAGTTTTATATCTATCTTGAACCGCATTACTTTGCCAGTTCTTCAGCGATACTTGATTCACTTTCGTTCCACAACACAGGCGTCAACAAGTCATTGCCTTCCTTTTTGGGAGTAGAAGTTGACGTATCGATCGGATTTACCTTGTCAGAGGAAATCGATTTTAAAGCAGGCTATTCACAAATGTTTGCCTCTCCAAGCCTGGAGGTGCTGAAAGGAGGAAACAGAAATGACGTGAATAACTGGGCATATATTATGATAGTTGTAAAGCCAGATCTTATACCTTTTAAACAATAATTCTATGATACTTCACCAGATTAATAAACTCCAACAAGTAAAATTATTGATACTTGTATTGATCAATGTCCTTTTCTTAGCTTCCTGCAATAATACCGCAAAGAAAGATGAGGCGACTCACCCCGATGATGTAATAACCCTCAAGGCTGCCGGTGAGGTAAACGCTGAATTGACTTTCGCTCCCAATGTGCCAAAGCCTCTTGAGTACACTTCACCGCGGAAGGTTAAAGTGCGTATGGAAGTGATAGAGAAGGTCATGCGAATGGCTGACGGCGTTGATTATACATTCTGGACATTTGGAGGAACAGTTCCCGGAGAATTTATACGGATTAAGGCAGGCGACGAAGTGGAATTTCACCTCAGCAATCACCCAGACAACAAAATGCCTCATAACATAGACCTGCATGCTGTAACAGGTCCTGGTGGAGGCGCGGAAGCTTCGCTGACCGCTCCCGGTCACACCTCAACTTTTTCTTTCAAGGCATTGAATCCCGGACTGTATATCTATCATTGTGCCACTGCTCCAGTTGGAATGCATATTGCCAATGGAATGTATGGATTGATTTTAGTTGAACCTCCACAGGGCTTACCAAAAGTTGATAAGGAGTTTTATATAGTTCAGGGAGACTTTTACACAAAAGGGAAATTCGGCGAACCGGGTCTGCAGTATTTTGATATGGATAAAGCATTGCGTGAGGAACCTGATTATGTTGTTTTTAATGGTTCGGTTGGAGCAAATTCGGGAGATAACGCCATGCAGGTTAAAGTAGGGGAGACTGTCCGCTTATTTGTAGGTAATGGCGGACCAAACCTTACCTCTGCATTCCATGTGATCGGTGAAATATTTGACAAAGTGTATGTTGAGGGAGGATCACTTATTAATCATAATGTACAAACCACTAACATACCTCCAGGCGGTTCTGCAATTGTAGAATTCAAGTGCGAAGCACCGGGAACCTTGAATATTGTTGACCACGCCATTTTCCGGACATTCAATAAAGGCGCGCTTGCACAAATTAAAGTAGTCGGAGAGGATAATAAGATCGTCTATTCCGGAAAACAAAGAGATGACGTGTATTTACCGGAAGGTTCTGCGGTTCTTGCTATTGATGCAGAGGCTGATGCAAAACCGGCAATTCCGGAGCGAAGCATGGAAGAGCGATTGTCTCTAGGTAAAACACAGTATGAAACAAATTGCGCAGCATGTCATATGAAAGACGGAGCCGGTGTTCAAGGAGCATTCCCTCCGTTGGTAAAATCTGATTATCTCAAAAACAGGGCTGACAAGGGAATAGGAATTATCCTTCACGGACTCAGTGGTCCGATCATGGTGAATGGCAAAGAATTCAATGGCGTCATGCCTGCCATGCAATTGAATGATGATGAGGTGGCAAACATTCTTACTTATGTAAGAACGAACTTTGCAAAAATTGACGGAATTGTGAATGCTTCGGAAGTCGCAAAAGTCAGAACAGGAAAGAAATAAGCGGATACGAGGATGAAATGGTTTCTTGCATTGATTCTTTCTTTACTGATTTCTGAAAATTCATTTACTCAGATCCCGGTGAAAGCTGCGCTAACAAGCGCGGACCCGCAGAATTTTATAAAAATTCCAGCAGGATCATTTGAGTCATTTTACGAAAAGAAGAATTCGGCTAACAGGATTGAAGTCCAGGAGTATTACCTGGACAAATATGCGGTGACCAATGCGGATTACAGTGAATTCCTTCAGGAGAATCCCGAATGGTCTAAGGGAAAGGTGGCCAGATTGTTTGCGGACACAAATTATCTCATGCATTGGAATTCCGACACTTTCCTGGAAAATCATCCTCTAAGTCCGGTCATAAATGTTTCCTGGTTTGCCGCCAGCGCTTATTGTTCCTGGCGAGGTAAACGACTTCCGGACACTTCTGAATGGGAGTACGCGGCTTCGCAGGAATTGGTAACTGACGATGGATCCAAAACCATTCCTGTGTTGGAGATTATACTGGATTGGTACTCAAAACCAAATCAGAAAGTATTGCCCGAAGTGGGAACCGGATATCAAAACATTTTTGGAATATCTGATATACACGGACTGATATGGGAATGGACTGCCGACTTTAACAGCTATGTGACGGGAGGAGATTCAAGAAGTAGTGATGAGCTGGAGAGAAACCTCTTCTGTGCTTCCGGTTCGTTTGGTGCGGTTGATAAGAAAAATTATGCGGCCTTCATGCGATATGGATTTAGAGGTAGCCTGAAAGGAAATTATTGCATTCGAAATCTCGGATTTCGTTGTGCAGGTGATTCACCAAGTAATGTTAACAAGACACAATGACCCTGTTCAGAATTTTTGTCTGTATTGTCTCCTTTGTTTTCTTGCAGTCTTGCAGCAACTCGAAGGAAGACGAATGCTGCAAGGAGGAGACCGGCTCAGAGACGGTGCAGAATGTCACAGGAGAGTCTGCCTACCTGATCCCGGGAACTTTTATAACAGAGAATAATTTGCCTCTTGAATTGAAAGATTTGTCTGGAAAAGTTCAGGTTGTTTCAATGATCTTTTCGCATTGTGAATATGCCTGCCCTCGTTTGATTTCAGACATGAAAAATATCGAGAGTAAAATCCCCTCTGATAAACGCGATCAGGTTGGCTTTCTGGTCGTATCCTTCGATGTTGAAAGAGACAGTCCTGAAAGACTGAAGGAGTTCAAAACCCTGGAGCAGCTGGGAGAGAACTGGACTTTACTCCACGGTGATGAACATATGGTACGGATGTTTTCCGTGATGATGAATATGAAATATGAAAAACAGTCTGACGGAAATTTTGCACACTCCAATGTAATCGTTGTTCTTGATAAATCAGGAGTTATACGATCGAATGTTGAAGGCCTGGGTGCCGATCCATCCCCTACGCTGACAACCATTCACAATTTATTGGACTAAATCCGCTTATTCACTCAACAGTTTTTCAATAAAGGATTCAAAAGTAATTTTAAAATTTTCAAATTCACTTCCTGTGGCCGGCCCGCTGAATCCCGTATGGATTTTCCGGACCGTTCCTTTTTTATCAAGCACAATGGTGGTAGGATAGGCGGCGATATGGTTCAGCATCGGAAGACTCTTTGCGGCTTCATCGCGTTGTGAATTCCCGGCATAAAGCACGGGATATTTAATACCCAGTCTTTCTTTCAATCTCCGGATATTGTTTCTTACACGGAGAGTATCTCGTGTTCGTTCAAAATCCAACGCGATGATACCGAATATTTCCTTCGGATACTTTGAATCTAACTCCATCAGATATCTTGTTTCGTCAAGACAATTGGAGCACCATGTGCCCATGATTTGGACGATCAATACTTTGTTTTGGTAATCCGGATGAGGGAAGGAAACAAAATTTCCGGTTTCATCAGGAAAGGAAAATGATAATCCCTCATACCCGGGTTTAAGGAAAGTGAGAGATTCAGGATCACTGAGCTGTGCCTCGTCGCTTCTCCATGCAGTCCAGCTATCATGCCAGTGCGCACCTGAATAATAATTTCCTGTCAGACTCCCGTCCGCGTTTATGTTCGCGTCAAAAAGATAAGCGTGGGAAGCGTCGAATGCGCTCATCTTCATTGTGGAACCACTCACCTCACCTTCAAGAAAACGGTAGTCTCCCGTTGGAGTGAGAAATGTTCCTGTGAGCCGGTTTCCCTCCTGCCGGAAGATTCCCACACTCATTTTATGTTCCGGCTTCTCCTTTCCCCAGACAACATGCCATCGACCGCTGAGATCATGAGTTGTTTTTTCAGGTCTGTCGGAGAATCTCCACCCCATTCCATGTACGGCCCGGAATGGAATTATATTCATCACCGTTCGTGAATGATTCAGATATACTCCTTCGAGTTTGTCTTCAAGGAATGTGCAGCGCAACTCGGTTTCAAAAAAGGGCATTTGTATGAATACCGAATCCTCACTATATGTAATCTCGTCAACCTTGATACGTTCTCCGGCATTTATTATCTCAAGAGAATTGCCAAAACTTTCGAAAACAAAAGGAAGAATGGTGCTGTCGTTTAGTTGAAGCTCTGCATGCCAGTA
>CAZJDX010000043.1:0-14659 GCA_964544885.1 uncultured Flavobacteriales bacterium | reverse complement strand
TTGGCACAAACATCATTAAATGTTCCAAGCGTCACTTCAGGTCCCGGATTTACCTGTATGCTTGTGGTGGCCGAATTCACACAGCCGTTTGAATTGGTATAGGTATAGGTTATTGTATGAACTCCCGTATCCGCGAGGGAGGCGGAAAAGAGATTTGAGTCGACTCCGTTACCGCTGTAAACTCCTCCGGTGGGATTACCTCCGCTTAAGGCGAAAGGTGCGGCGGACAGGCAAACATCCGTTAGCGGATTCATGGTAACCGATGGCAGACCTGCTACCTGAATCGTCGCTGTGGTAGAATCCGAACAGCCTGATCCGTTGGTATATTTATACTTGATGGTGTGAGTTCCTACTCCCGCAGCAGACGGATTGAATACTCCGGAATTTACCGATGGTCCTGTATATATCCCACCCGTTGGACTTCCACCTGTAAGGGCGAAGGGAGCGGCGTCAACACAAACCGTATTAAAATTTGACAAGGTGACTGTAGGACTCGCGTTTACCGTAATAGAGGATGTCGCCGAATTGCTGCAACCCTGTACGTTGGTATATGAATAAGTGATGGTATGCGTACCCACTCCGGCATCAGAAGGATCAAACTGATTTCCGCTTACACCCGGACCGCTGTATGTACCACCGGAAGGACTTCCTCCTGTAAGGTTTAAATCGGAGGCGTTGAAACAACGGTCAGCGAATGAGGAGAGCGATACATTCGGTAAACTGTTTACCGTCAGGGTCCGGCTGGCGGAAGAAGAACAACCCTGGGCATTGGTATAAGTATACGTAATGGTATGAAAACCGGTTCCGGCATCGGCAGGATCGAATTCACCGTTATTCACTCCGGGACCGCTGTATGTGCCGCCGGAGGGAGAACCTCCTGTCAGATTGTAAGGATCCTCGTCTATACAAACGCTGCCCTGTGAAGACAGCGAAACCGATGGAACAGGATTTACGGTAAGCGTTATACGCTCATAAGCCTGACAGCCGAAAATATCCGTTCCGAGTACCGAATACCGGGTTGTATTAGTCGGTGATGCCGTTACGGTTGAGCCGAAAGTCGAAGACAGTCCGCTGCCGGGAGACCAGTTGTAGGTGAAGGCCCCGCTCGCTTCAAGGGTTACTGATGATCCGGCGCATAAAATCGTATCCGAGGCGGTAATGGTCACTGCTACGCCAAAGGTCACGGTATCCTCTTCCGGATAAATGGAAGTTAGATAATCACTGCTTCCACCGGTGCCGTTGTATTCGAAGACGGCAAAATAATATGTTTTGTTCGCGTTGAGGGCGGTAACCGTTACGCTGTTTCCCATCGCGCTGTAAACAACATAGTTGTTATTCCCAAGGTGAGTTCCTGAACCGAAAATGCTGCCGGCAACATAGGCAATCCCGTCGGAAGGGAACTGGCTCACCGGACTGCCGGATGAACCGATGACTAATCTTCGGTTACCATCACCGTTAGTCCAGCTGATATCCACTTCATTGCAATTACTCACCGATAAGGTCAACAAGGTTGCGGGTATAGTTGGTTCAACGGCTTTCAGCATGCCCGGAGAACAAAGAAGCGACAGGATAAAGAATGTGCCGGAAAACGAGAGTCTTCCGGATCTGGCAACGCGGCTTTTCATGGATGATTTATGGTTCTTATACAATGTGATTTTCTTACTCTGATTCATGCCGGAAAGTTCCGTTTATCCGAAGAAAACCACTCTAACAAAGTTAAAATTTTCCTCCGAGCGGAAGACAGGGAATTATTCCTTTCTGAAAATTCCCTGAGGACGGTATAGAGGGATAAACCTTCAATTTTTCAAAATTTCATGAATAGCCGGGGGCGGTGAAATCGTCTCTGACTAAAGGAAAGCATGATTCACTCAGGGGATCAGGCAGCCAAGCTCAGCAACTCAACAATGTTCAGCGGCTTTTTCAGGTAGTTCAGCACATAAGGATTGCTGATCGCTTTATAGTAATCGATTAAATCGGTGGAAGAGGTGAGCATGATGACACTGGTACGGTGCCGGATCTTTGCGTCAAGCTTTTCAAACATTTTCAAGAAACCGAATCCATCAATTCCCGGCATCTTGATGTCAAGGAAGATCAGCTCTGGTGTCCGGTGAAAGTTTTTGAATTCATTCTCCAGAAATAAAATTCCGCTGCCCGCATCGCTCTTGGAGACGACTCTTTCCGCAAATCCGTTCTTCAGAATAATGGACCGGTTGATCAGATTATCCGCGTCGCTGTCATCGATCAACAGGATATTTTTATAAAGACCGGAACGGTTCAATAACATAGGGGTTCAGGATTTAAACGACTCAAATAATAGTTCAATATTAAAGCAGCATGCAGGAAATCTTTCCCCGGACCTTACAGATTTATTAACATGCAATTGCTGAAAGCATGATAACTGAATATAACCTTTCACTGACGTGTACAAAATTCGATGACATAAAAAAAGCGCCGAATGGCGCCTTTAACTTGATCTCCGGAAAAGAGGAAAGACAGGAGAAGAACGAATATTAATCCTGCTCCAAAATTTCAATCTTCTCAATTTCATCGCCCTGTCTTATCTGGTCTATTACATCCAGTCCTTCCGTTACTTTTCCGAAACAGGTATGCTTTCGGTCCAGGTGCGCGGTATTTTTACGACTGTGGCAGATAAAGAACTGTGAGCCTCCTGTATCCCTTCCGGCATGGGCCATGGAAAGCACACCGCGATCATGAAACTGGTTTCCTCCATCCAGCTCGCATTTTATTTTGTAACCCGGTCCACCCGTACCGGTCCCGTTCGGGCAACCGCCCTGGATCACAAAATCAGGTATTACACGGTGAAAGGTCAGGCCATCATAAAAGCCTTTTTGAGCAAGGTCACAGAAATTTTTTACTGTCAGCGGAGCATCCTTTTCATAGAATTGAACCTTCATCTGACCCTTGCTTGTATGAATTGTCGCGGTTTTCATTTGTTTGTTTTGTTGTTCTTCAGAAATTATCATGCAAAATTAGTCATTCTCCTTCAATCATATCAGGGAAGCAGTTTCACCTTGTATCCCGCTGCCATCTTTTCCAACTGCTCTCTTTTTATCCCATGCACATTTACTCCGCCATGCCTGTTCTCAAGGGTAAACACAAAAATCCTGTAACTGTACTTTTCCGATAGTCTGAAATAGGGTTCCATTTCCCATTCCAGGGTAAAAGTATTGTCTACGAAAACCTTTTCCGCTCCGGATTTCATACTCTTCTCCGTGTTCTCTTCGCAGGCTGCATAGGCCAGGTGGTTTCTCAAATGGTCGAATACATACTCCCCGCTTTGCTTGTCGATGAAATATTCATCAATAGAATGAACCGGATACTTTCCATTCTCTGACAATATTTTCGCCAGACTGGTCTTACCGGATCCGGGCAAGCCTCTTATCAAAATCAAAGAGTTCTCTTTCATGACATGTGTAAACCCTGTCAAAATTAATACTCCCGGCCGGAATAAAAGAACAAGCCGTAAACTCCTGAAAGAATCCTGTGGAGCATACGGCTTGTCAAAAAAATTACCGAAGGAAATCAGCGGGTATAAACGATCTGCATGGACTTGTACTCTTTCCCTTCATGGGTCATGTACATTTCAAACTTCTCGGTTTTTGCATCGATGAAGGAGTATACCTGACGAATTTTCATATCCTTTCCGGACATAGGATCCATCATTGTTCCTTTAAAAGTGATGGACTTCGTTTTCTCATCATAGGGTCCTTCCGACACCGAAACTCCTGTTCCCATATTGTCAACCCAGGTGCTGATGAATACCTTCTTGATATTGTCATAGCCAACCAGGCCCTGACCTTCGAATGGCATTCCCATGACGGTTCCGGAATGTTTCGACTCCTGATAGCGCCCTCCAAGGATCATCGAGTTAGTGCAACTGCTGCTACTTGTCTGAGGCTCGGTTCCGGGACCCATCCAAAATGTCATTTCGGCTTTCCAGTCACCAGCGGAAGCTTCCAGCATTTTATGCATTGGCCCAACTTCCATATACTTCTCCCAGGCATTTCCTTCAGCGCTGCTTAATGTACCGGTAGCCTTCTCTGCGGTCTCCTGAGCGATAAGGACTGAAGAGGATAGTAAAGCAGTAACGAATAATAGGGTGTTAAAAATCTTTTTCATGATTATGTGTTTTGGTTAGGGTTTCAAATTTATAAAATTGAATGCCTGCACAAAAAAATAAAAATTTTATTTGTATTTTATTGTGCCTGAGTAAATTACAACGATTTCCTTGAGCCCACCACAGGACCAGAGACTTCTTTTCATGGAATCTTTACAAAGCGAAAATGTTCACTTGCTCCATCTGCATATTTCATTGAAAGGAAATATATACCCGGGACGAGAGTAGAAATGTCCACTACCGATCCAGAAAAGGCTCCATTGATTTCAACGGTCCGGATCAATTCACCCTTCAGGTTCAGGATACAAAGCTCCGAAACCGCTGCACCGGCATACCTGTTTCTGACCACAAGTTCATTTCGTGCGGGATTCGGACTTATCATCAGTGCATTGACTTTCAGCTCGGCTATATCCGTAAATACCAGATCATTCACAAAGACAGGGACATTCACAAAGCTCAATCCGGGAACATCGGTCTGAAAACTCAGCCAGCCTCTGACTGAATCGCTGCTTGCCGAAAAATAGCGAATGCCCATCGTAAGAGATTCCCCCGGCAGGAGGCTGGTATCATTTGCCGCTCCGGCAAAAGAAAGTACAGCGCCATGACTGAGTGCAAACTGGGAAAGGCTCACAGGTACATTACCATCATTCACCAGGATGAAATGAAAGTCGGCGGCGGTTGAAGGAGCAACCGTTCCGTAAATGATCGTGTCCTGAATGATATCCAGCGATGGTGATGCCGGTTCGATTGAGGTTGAAGACAAAGAGTGGATTCTTTCCACGAACTGAGGATAGTCAACAAAAGGATTCCGGTTATTCTGAAAAGAAAAAATATCATCGTTTCTCCTTCTTTCCACCTGGTCGGGAGGAAAAATTTCATGCCAGTTCCGGAGTATCGATTCCTGGGAATTCAAAAAATTGGAATAGTTCTGATAGCGCAACACAAAATAAAACATCGACCGCGCCGCTCTTCCTTTATGTTCATCACGGGGTTCAAACAAGGTCCCGTCCGATTTTGATCCTCCCGAAGTCCAGGAAGGGTTTGTCACCACTCCAAAGGGATCATCCCCTCTGGTATTATTGGAAAGGTCATCCGTGGGGAACAGGTGGTGCAGATCGGAACGCATTGGCTCCTGACTTGTGAAAAGAGATTGGGGAAAAGTATGCTCGGTATTGAAAGAGTAATTTGTTTGCGCGTCGGTCCGTGAGGTGTATCCTATTGCCAGATCACCTGTATAAACACTTTCCAGTGTGTTTTGCGAAGCTCCCTGGCCGTTCACCCTCTGGTTATCAATAACCATAAACATTTCATCCCTTGCCGGACCATACAGGAGTGAAACATAACCGGTACTTGTAATAACACTCAAAGCGCTCTTCAGCGCTTCCTCCGACTTATTCTGACTGGAGCCGTAATAGGTCCTTGAATATGTCCCCTGTCCCTGAAGGTCTACGCTTACACTTCCGCGAAGTCCGTCGTTATAGATCACCATCTCCGAATTGTGGTAAATGTTATGTCGTGGACTGAACCATACATCAATCGATACAGAAGCTCCGGCAGCGATGGAAAAATACGTGAAGGGGGTGGAAAATGCAGGACTCCCATAAGTAGTGTAGAATCCGATATCGGTAACCGTCACCGTTCTGTTCAGCAGGTTGCTGATGGTGACGGAACGACTGACCGCACTCAGCTCATCAACCGCTCCGAAATTCAGCTGACTGGTATTTACGCTAAGCGCCTGACCAAAGAGACGAAGAGACAGCAAGGTCAATAGGGTGAAGACAAAAATCTGTTTAGCGGACTTCGAGTCCACGGAAGGAATGAACATAGCTTGAACGATACGGAAATAACGGCTTTGGGGATCGCGAAGATAAACAAGTTTTGGCAGACGAGGAAGCCGGGAAGGGAAATCAGTGCGAGTGCGGAGTTTCAGAACGGAAAAACTTTCAACCTTCAGCAAACCTTTCTTCGTTCTCAAACTGGAACTCGAACTCAAACTATTCCCGTTCTCAAACTGTTACTCAAACTCAAACTATTCCCGTTCTCGAACTGGAACTCGAACTCGAACTAGTGTGAGTGCGGAGTTTGAGAACGCGCAATGCCCAAAGACCAATCATAATCGGAGAGTCGTTCTCGAACTGGAACTCGAACTCAAACTAGTGCGAGTGCGGAGTTTGAGAACGAAATTCAGTGCGAGTGCGTAGTTTGAGAACGGAAAAACTTTCAAATTGCAGCTAACCTTCCTTCGTTCTCTAACTGGATCTATTCCCGTTCTCAAACTGTTACTCAAACTCAAACTGTTCCCGTTCTCAAACTGGAACTCGAACTCAAACTAGTGCGAGTGCGGAGTTTGAGAACGCGCAATGCCCAAAGACCAATCATAATCGGAGAGTCGTTCTCGAACTGGAACTCGAACGAAAATCAGTGCGAGTGCGGAGTTTGAGAACGGAAAAACTTTCAACCTTCAGCAAACCTTTCTTCGTTCTCAAACTGTTACTCAAACTCAAACTATTCCCGTTCTCGAACTGGAACTCGAACTCAAACTAGTGCGAGTGCGGAGTTTGAGAACGGAAAAACTTTCAATCTTCAGCAAACCTTTCTTCGTTCTCGAACTGGAACTCGAACTCAAACTATTCCCGTTCTCAAACTGGAACTCGAATTGTTACTCAAACTGGTCTTCTTCTTTTTTACTGCGAATATATTCCTGCCAGCTCCGGACTTTGTATTCATCGTCGCCAAAAAAATGAAGAATGTCTTTCAGAGCGGATGGTGGAAGATAAACCGGTATTCCGTCTATGATCTCGAAATTTTCATTCAGAATTACCAGGCTGGGGATGACAAAATTATTTCTTGCCAGGGCAAGGGCCAGCTGGTGAAAAGGAGCCTGTGGCGACTTTTGATTTACGAAAGTCTGTCCTTTGAAGAGTATGGTATCCGTAACTTCCGCGTTAAGATCAACCAGATGAAACTTTTCCTTTATATATCCGGCAACAAGAGTATCGCTGAAACTGGTTCTTTTCATCACCTTGCAGGAATTGCACCAGTCAGTATGGATGTACACAAGAGTCTTTTTCTGCGCCGGAATGGGCTGCGCAAAATGTTTCAGCGGACTAAGCCATTCAGCCTTCTTACTTTTTTCTTCATTGCTGCTGTCATAAAATGCCTGCTCAAAACGCAGTCGAAATTCATCAAGTGTGGCGTTCCGGTTCACATTCTCAAGCATGTAAATGAGAATGGGTTCAATTTTTTTGTCTTCCAGATAACCACTGGCCAGCATATTCAAACCGAACTCCTTCTTATCACGATCATAGTTGTGCAGAAAAAGGGTGGTAGGATACATCAGTTTTCCCTGCAACAAGTGAACGGCAAGTTCATGCGGCGCCTTGGGCGCATCGGAAGTAGGCTTGTATTCTTTTCCAAGATACTTCACCGTGTCTTTTCCCTCCGCATTGAATTTCACCGGATAAAAATAGGTATTGATATAATTTGCAAGTCCCGGATTCGCGTAGGTGGTCTTCTTCATGTGCTTGCACCATCCGCACCAGTCGGTATAGAAATCAATGATGACGGGACGCGGAGCTTTTTCTATCAGTTCCATCGCCTCTTCCAGCTTCAGCCATTTCACCAGGCTCCCGTCCCCGGACGGCTGCTGCGCTTTCAAGAGTGGCGGGGTCAGGAGTAAAAAAAGTAAAATCGGTTTTATGAGGGGTTTCATGCATACAAAGATAACATCGGTTTAATTTCTCCCCGAATCCGCTTCTTCATACTTGTTAAATCCTCCGGACACAGCCGGATATCAGCCTGTTTCACGGAAGCATCGCCCTTACACGTCATGGCCTCTGTGTATCCTTAAAATTTTATCGCTGAATTTTTCAGCTATTCAGGCTTCGTCTTGTTTCCGTACCATCCATGTTAAAAACTCCAAACAAGCTAACCTTTAGCATAAGTTTTCGTAAATGCTGCTTGTTTATTACCGGGTCTAAGCTACCCCTGGCAATCACTCATTCACTAACCTTTAAAACCAAAAAAAATGCACATCAACTGGTTAATTATTCTGCTTACCGCGCTTGTACCGATGCTGACGGGATTCATCTGGTATCATCCCAAATTCATGGGCAATGCCTGGATGCTTTCCGCCGGACTCACGGAAGAAAAAATCAAGGGTGGAAATATGGGAATGATCTTCGGTCTTTCCTTTCTGTTCAGCGTCATGCTTGCGATGGCGATGATGGGAATGGTGATTCACCAGAATCACATCTACTCTATTCTTATTGACGAACCGGGCTTCGCCGATCCGAACAGTGAAGTTGGACTATACATCAGCGCATTCATGGAAAAATACGGAAACAACTTCCGCACCTTCAAACATGGCGCACTCCATGGCTTCCTTGGCGGCTTATTCATCGCCTTCCCAATTCTGGCGACCAATGCGATGTTCGAAAGAAAAGGATGGAAATATATCTGGATCAATACCGGTTATTGGGTAATAACCCTGGCGCTCATGGGGGGTATCATCTGCGCCTATCATAAATGATCTGACAAGTAATGGGTAGTATAGAGAAAGCCGGCATAGTCCGGCTTTTTTTATGTCCTCAGTCCTCATTGGCTACCTTTGTCTGAACTTATGAATCAGCATTTACCCATACATGATATTGTCCCGGACTTAAAAAGACAGTTGGCCAGCAACCATACGGTCATCCTGCAAGCTTCTCCAGGCGCGGGTAAGAGCACCGTTCTCCCCTTACTCTTACTGGATGAGCCCTGGCTGGATTCGAAAAAGATCATCATGCTTGAACCCAGAAGGCTTGCCGCGAAAGCCATTGCCTGGCGCCTTGCGGAGCAATTGGGTGAAGAACCGGGCGAAACCGTTGGTTACCGTGTTCGATTCGAATCGAGATGTGGAGCAAATACACGAATTGAAGTTGTTACGGAAGGAATCCTCACGCGTATGCTTCAACAGGATAATTCCCTGAATGAAACCTCGCTGGTGATCTTCGACGAATTCCACGAAAGGAGTCTGCATGCCGACCTGGCCCTGGCTCTCTGCCGGGAATCACAGATGGTACTGAGAAACGATCTTCGTATCCTGATCATGTCAGCCACCCTTGATGACACAGGTTTGCAGGATCTGCCCGGTGCTGCGCCGGTATTGAAAAGTGAAGGAAGACAATTTCCGGTTGAGCATATTTACATAGAGCCTGATAAAACCAAATCCATCGCGCAGAATTCCTTCCTGGCCATACAGAGGGCGATCCGGGAACAGGAAGGAGACATGCTGGTATTTCTTCCGGGTTCCGGCGATATTCACCGGGTGGAAAAAATGCTGGATGAATCTGTCAGCGGCATCCGGATCCATCCACTCTACGGCGATCTGCCCCATCAGCTTCAGCAGGAAGCGCTGCTTCCCGACCCGCGGGGAATGCGTAAGATCATTCTCTCCACGTCCATCGCCGAGACAAGCTTAACTATTGAAGGTGTCCGTGTCGTAATCGATTGCGGTTATTCACGCATGGCCAGGTATGATCCGGGTACAGGCATGACTCGTCTGGAAACCCTGCGTTCAACTCTCGATACAGC
The DNA here is from genome assembly GCA_964544885.1 of uncultured Flavobacteriales bacterium. Taxonomy (GTDB): domain Bacteria; phylum Bacteroidota; class Bacteroidia; order AKYH767-A; family 2013-40CM-41-45; genus QQVM01. The sequence continues at coordinate 4,947 of CAZJDX010000043.1, read as the reverse complement.
CGATCAGAGAGCCGGGAGGGCCGGACGGCTGGGGCCGGGGATCTGTTACCGTTTGTGGTCAGCTTCCGCAAACCATTATCTGCAGGAACATCGTCAGCCTGAAATCCTCCAGGCCGACCTTAGTCCCTTATTACTGGAGCTCTATGGATGGGGAAGTCCTGACCCCGCTCAATTAAGCTGGCTCAGCCCGCCTCCTGCAGCGGCCCTGAAAGAAGCGGAGAAATTACTGGAAAGTCTGGGAGCGATCAGTAAAAAAAAGATAACAGCCACCGGAAAAAAACTGCTGGAAATTCCGGCCCATCCCAGAATCGCGTATCTGCTTCTCAGCGGCATGGAGAAAGGTCTGGGCTCCCTTGCCGCTGATCTGGCGGCCATCCTGGAAGAAAGGGATCCTCTTCCGCGGGAAAGCGGCGCGGATATAACACTAAGGATAAATGCACTCCAGAACTGGAGAAAAAAGATAAAAGTGAATGCTGATGTTTCCATACTCGAAAGGACCGACCGGATTGCGCGGCAATGGAAAAAGATCTTAAAGATAAATCCGGAGGATACGGCGAGCGCTCATTACCTGCCGGGCATGCTCACCGGACTTATCTACCCTGGACGCATTGCCAAAAGGGAAAACAATACAAACCGCTATCGCATGGCTAACGGAAGATCCGCTTCTCTTCAGGAACAGGATCCGCTCAGCCATGAAGAATGGATCGCGATAGCGCATCTGGACGCAGGTACCAGAGAAGGTAAAATTTTCTACGCCGCTCCGCTTGATCCGGGAGAAGTCCTGGCCATATCCGCGTATGAGGAAGTGGTGGAATGGGACTACCGGGAGGAGAGTCTGAAAGCAACACGGCAGTGGAAGTTTGGCAATCTGCTGGCCCTTTCAAAACCTTTACCGGTTCCCTCACCGGAAAAGTCGCATGCCGTCCTGATCGATGTAATAAGAAAAGAAGGATTAAAATTATTCGACCAATCCTCCGCTACAGGGCAATTCCTTGCACGGATACATTGTATGAACAAATGGAATCCGGATGCCGGATTCCCTGACATGAGTGAAGCGCGTCTCCTGGAAAGCGCCGGTCACTGGGCTCTTCCCATCCTTGATTCGATCCGCAAGAAGGCAGATTTTAAAAAAGCCGACCTGAACGGACTTCTCCGATCACTGCTTAGCTGGGAACAAATGAAATTGCTGGATAAAATTCTTCCTGAAAAAATAAAAGTTCCCAGCGGATCTGAAATTCCCCTGAGCTATGCAGAAGACGGCAGTTCTCCCGTTCTTGCGGTTCGCCTGCAGGAAGTTTTCGGTCTCAGCGATACCCCTGTCATCAATAATGGAAAGACTTCCATAATTTTACATCTGCTTTCTCCCGGATATAAACCGGTGCAGATCACGCAGGATCTCAGAAGTTTCTGGAACAATACCTACTCCGATGTAAGAAAGCAGCTGAGAATACGATATCCGAAACACGCCTGGCCGGAAGATCCATGGACGGCTCAGGCTGTGAGGGGAGTGAAAAAGAAAAACTCCTGAAAGCCTTTTCAAGCTCAGGATCAACCCCAATTCTCTTTTTCGCTTTTCGTCCACAACCCGGGGAAAAATTTTCTCTGCTGGTATTTCGGATGAAGATACTTTTTCCATTCGCTGCCGCCTGTGGCTGCCTTGTTCTCACCCTTGCTGTCGAGATAATGCTGCGCAGTACCCAGGTGGACAATCGGCCATTCCACATTATACAAATGGTCAAACTCTCTGCAGGTCCTGATCAGGTTTTCCGATGGATCCTTTATTCCGTTGATGATGTCTTCAAGCGTCCTTCCCTGCATCTTTGTGGCTAAGGCGATAAAACTGTCGAGGTATTTTTCTTCAAACTGCCTGAGCGTTTTTGTCTTCTTTCCTGTCTTACGGTCGAGGCCGGCGTCTTTCCAGTATATATTCTCAAAATACTCCTCAACAGAGGGATCCGCTGAAATTCTTTTCTTTCCCTGCTCATTCATCAGGTTACTCAGCCTTGTACAATATATCTCTATATACCTGAACTGTGCGCTCTGAAATCCACTTGCCGGAGCAAGTGCGGTACGGAAGGTATTATAATCATCATAACTCATCCCATCCTTCATGATGGCAAAGGAAGTGATCAGCATCCTTGTATAGCGATTCAGCCGCTCCAGCTTTGAAATTAAAAATTTTTCTTCCGGAGTTTCCTGCTCCGCGATTTGTTTTATCTCGTGCAACATCAGCTTCAGCACAAGTTCGGTTACCTGATGGTACAGGATGAAGATTTCTTCGTCCTTGAAATCCGTCCTTGGTCTCTGGAGGGAAAGCAAGGTGTCCACTTCAATATAGTCCCAATAATTCAAAGGCCTTGATTGTAAGAGACCTTTCAGATAGGTGTCCGGATTCTCCCCGTCTTCCAGATACTTTTTATTTATTGCCTCAATTACCTGATTTTGTTCCATGATGTTTATGTTTCCTGTATCCTCCTTGATTCCGGTCTCTTCTCTCAGCATCTGCAAATCTACATCCCGGCCCGCCAGCAATGGATGATGATTGTCATGCGGAAGATAAAACCTGCCCGATTTATTCTCCGGCGAGATTTTGCTATTTGATCAGGTACTCTTGCAGAAACATGACGATAGCGGCATTGGTAAACTCGCGATTCACCTTTTTACCAAGTCCGTGTCCCTCATCCCTGGCCATTACATACCAAACCGGACTGTTCTTTTGTTTGAGCGCTTCCACGATCTGATCGGATTCGCTGAGCGGAACGCGCGGATCGTTCTTGCCCTGATAGATGAAAATGGGTTTGGTGAACTTGTCAAGGTTATTCAAGGGCGCGATCTTCTGCAGGAATTTTTCCATTTCAGGATCCCTTTCGTCACCATATTCAACCCTTCGCAGATCCTGCCGGTAGGAACTGGTATTTTTCAGAAAGGTGTAAAGGTTACTGCTTCCGAACAGATCAACACCGCATCTTATCTTGTCTCCAAGTTCCGTCATGCACATCAGCACCATGGTTCCTCCATAGGAACCGCCCATTACGGCTACTCTCTCCGGATCAAGATCGGGCTGCTGAGCGATCCATTTCAGCAGGTACTCAATATCTTTTACTGCATCCAGTCTTAAAAACCCATTGTCGAGCTGCGTAAAGGTTTTTCCATAGCCCGTCGAACCCCTGACATTGGGTACAAGCACCGCGATCTGCAACTGGTCCAGAAAAAACTGAAAGTTGGAACTGAAGCTGGGAGTTGACTGCGACTCGGGACCGCCGTGAATAGAGATCAACACCGGCAATTTTTTTCCATCTGTTTTTTTGGGCTTATAAAGTAAAGAAGGTATTTGTCGCGGCTTGCCATCAACCGTATCGAAGGAGTTATAATAAAATGAAGAACAAGCGATGAATCCGTTCCTGTCTAGATCTCCGGTTTCACTTTCCGTCCATCGTGTAGAGCTTGAAGTAGTCAGGTCGTACACATAAACATCTCCGCTTATGTTCGATGACTGCAGGTTGTAGGCAAGTTGCATTCCATCCGGACTGAAGCTGAAACTTCCGACTATACCTTCAGGGAAGCCTTCCATTTTTTTATACTGAAAATTCAGCGGGTTCAGCGAGAACAGCTCTGAGTAGCCATTCTTGTTCAGGCGGAAAATGATCTTGCTTCTTTTCCTGTCATAGTTCACACCTTGTATGTTCCATCCCATATCGGGAAGTGACCAGGTATAGGTTTTCTTTTTCAAGTCATAATATCGCAGGTAGGAGAATTCCCGGTCTTCATCGCTGACAATAAAAATTCCGTTTGACCCGGCATCAAAAAAGGCCTCACTGTAGGCAACCTGTTTACTGCTGTCGGTAAGCAGTTTCAATTCCTTTTTCTCCAGATCGAAAAGATAAAGATTAGATTTATTCACAGAAATATATTCCTGAAGAATCATCTGTTTCTCATCCATACTCCAGTCTTCAATCCCCCAGCCACCGCCTTGCCTTTGCAGGATCATGCTTTCCTTTTCAGGCGCCGAAAGCTCACTGAGATAAAAATCCATGTCAGCAGGATTACGTCTGTTCCCGGTATAGGCAATGCGGGTTCCGGAATGACTCCAGCGGAAGGACCCATGTCTTGATTTTCCATCGGTGAGGAGTTTCTTTTGTGAATTCTCCAAATCAAAATAATAATACTGGAACTTCTCGTTGCCGCCAATGTCTTTACCAAATACAAAACCGTTCCTGGTGCTGTCGGGACAAACCGAGCCCCAGTTCAGAGGTTCCTTCTCAAAGGTCAGCTGTTTCCTGTAACCCATCGCCTCTTTCACCAGATGCACCTGGTTGGTTTCCGCAAAGCGGGTAACGACAAGCATCCCCTTTTCCTTCCTCAGCCAGCCACTGAAGGAAGCCGTGCGGATATTATTGTAACGGTCGAGCTGCTCCTTCAGGGCAGAGGGAATTTCAGGTATGTTTTCGGTTACCAGGTTGCCCGTTTCCTTCTTCTGGGCAAAAGAAATGGCGGGAATCAGGAATAAGAAGCAGAGAATTTTTTTCATGGATCATGATGAATTTGAGGGGAGATTATTTTGTAAATATCCGGATAAATTAGCTAAAGGGCATCAAAATTTGTAATATTGAAACTCTGTTTTAACACTTTCGTAAGAACCCCAAAACCATCACTATGCTTAGCAAAGAATTTCTCAGCAAGGCAGCCATTTTTCTGGTCGCTGCCACCTGGATCATCGGAATGGCGATCGGCTGAATCAAACTCGTATGAACATCAAGGCAATCTCCGGATTGCCTTTTTTTGTTTCAGGGCGGATCTCTTTCTTGGAATATGTTTTCAGGATTAAAACGATATACCTCCGGCCGCTCCTTGTCAGTTCAAAGAACCCGCGCTGCGGGAAGAAGAGAATAAAACCTTGATCTTTTCCCTGCCTGCGTGCCATGCAATCGGCAGGCAGGTTTGTTTCTT
>CAZJDX010000042.1:0-16027 GCA_964544885.1 uncultured Flavobacteriales bacterium | reverse complement strand
TCAAGGGCAGGCAAAGCGGAACGGTGGAGAAAATAAAAAAGGATGAAGCCATTGTTCTCTTCGGCTCCATACGGGCGACGGTTTCCCTTCTCAACCTGGAACTCTATGTGGAAAAGAATGGGCATGAACAGAATTAAACCAATTTTATGCCTGCCCTCAAACGCCACATTTGACTTTGCCCCACAAGCCAACCCTTCAGCAAAACCAAAAGAGCCATTTTTTGCCAACGCACTGATAATATTCTGTATTTTGTAAACTTGTTTCAGAATTAAAAACGAATGGATAAAAAGAGTTTATCGGAAAGGGATATATGCACCAAGTTTATCACTCCTGCAATTGAAAAATCAGGTTGGGATAAACAGACACAGCTATTAGAGGAAGTATATTTTACAGACGGTAAAATTTATGTTCGGGGCAAACTGACAGCAAGAGGTAAAGCAAAGCGAGCTGACTATATTCTTTACTACAAGCCAAATATTCCAATTGCTGTAATCGAAGCCAAAGACAACAACCATTCTGTGAGAGCAGGTATTCAGCAAGCTTTGGATTATGCAAAAATACTGGATATTCCTTGTGTTTTTAGCAGCAACGGTGACGGCTTTTTATTTCACGACAGGTCAACCACTGACAGTAACCTTGAAACTGAAATTGGTTTAGACAATTTTCCAACTCCCGAGCAACTTTGGCAGAAATACAAAAAGTATAAAGGCATTGAAACTCCCGAAGCGGAAAAAATAGCTTCGCAGGATTATTACTTTGACGGAACAAGCCACAAACCAAGATACTACCAACAAATTGCCATTAACAGAACCGTTGAAGCCATTGCAAAAGGACAAAACAGAATTCTGTTGGTGATGGCAACAGGCACAGGTAAAACTTATACAGCCTTTCAAATTATTCACCGACTTTGGAAAAGCGGAACTAAAAAACGTATTCTGTTTTTAGCCGACCGCAATTCTTTGATTGATCAAACTCGCAGAGGCGACTTCAAACATTTCAAGGATAAAATGACGGTGGTAAAACACCGCATGGTGGATAAGAGCTATGAAATTTATTTGGCTTTGTATCAGGGTTTATCGGGCAATGAGGAAGAGAAAAATATTTATAAACAATTCAGCCCCGACTTTTTTGATTTGATTGTGGTGGACGAGTGCCACCGTGGAAGTGCAAGAGAAGACAGCAGATGGAGAGAAATTTTGCAATACTTCAAAAACGCCACACAAATCGGTTTAACCGCCACACCGAGAGAAACAAACGCAGTCAGCAACATTGAATATTTCAAAGAACCAATTTACACCTATTCGCTGAAACAAGGAATTGACGATGGTTTCTTAGCTCCTTATCGTGTAGTGAGAGTTGGGCTAAACATTGACTTGGAGGGTTGGCGACCCGAAGAAGGAAAATTGGACAAAGACGGAAACCCAGTTGAAGATAGAATTTACAATCGCAGAGATTTTGAACGAACCATTGTAATTGATGAACGCACCGACACCGTTGCAAAAAAGGTTACTGAATTTTTGAAAGGTTACGACCGCTATGCAAAAACCATTGTGTTTTGTGTCGATATTGACCATGCTGAACGAATGCGTTCGGCTTTGCAACGCCACAATGCCGACATAGCCGCTGCCAATCACAAATACATCATGCAGATTACAGGCGACAATGACGAAGGCAAACGAGAATTAGACAATTTCATCAATCCCGAAGAAAAGTTTCCTGTAATTGCCACCACATCTGAATTAATGACTACAGGCGTTGATGCACAAACATGCAAAGTGATTGTGTTGGATTGCAACATTGCCAGCATGACCAAATTCAAACAAATCATTGGCAGAGGCACACGGATAAATGAAGAATACGGAAAACTATATTTCACCATTCTTGATTTCAGAAACGCAACAGATTTGTTTGCCGACCGTGATTTTGATGGCGACCCGATACGAGTGAAGCCAGTTGCAGAGGACACCGATTTAGGTGGCATTGTGGACGAAGAAGAAAACGACACTACACCAATCATTGATGAAGAAAGTGGAGAAGAAATTTTAACAGAAGTTCCTGAAATAAGAACGCCACCAACTGGTGGACCCGAAACACCGCTACCACCAAGGCAAAAGATTTATGTAAACGGAGTTGATGTTTCGGTATTGGTAAGTCGTGAATTGTATTTTGACCAACATGGCAGACCAATTACCGTTTCATTGAAAGACCACACCAAAGATATTATCAAAGGGCAGTTTGCTTCATTAGATGAATTTCTAAACCGTTGGAACAGAACCGACCGCAAAGAAGCCATCATTAAAGAATTGCAGGAGCAAGGCGTTTTGGTGGAAGCATTGATGGAAGCCGTTGAAAAGCAAGTTGATTTGTTTGATTTAATCTGCCATATCGCTTACGACCAACCACCACTAACTCGAAAAGAAAGAGCCAACAATGTGAAAAAGCGAAACTACTTTACAAAGTATGGCGAGCAAAGCCGAAAAGTATTGGAAGCATTGTTGGATAAATACGCAGATGAAGGAATTGAAAACATTGAAAGTATGGAAGTGCTGAAAGTGAAACCCCTCAACGAATTTGGTTCGCCTATTGAAATCATCAGCGAATTTGGCAGCAAAGAAGATTACTTGAAAGCAATCAGAGAATTAGAAAACGAATTGTATAAAAGAGCATGAGCAACCTCACAGGCATAATAAAATCCATCCGCAATGATATGCGTGAAGACCGTGGCGTAAGCGGTGACGGACAACGCATTGAGCAATTGGGCTGGATGCTTTTCCTCAAAATATTTGACGATAAAGACAAGGAACTGGAATTGATGGACGATAAATACAAATCGCCTATTCCCGGAAAATTCAAATGGAGAAACTGGGCTGCCGATGATGAAGGCATGACCGGTGATGAACTCCTGAACTTTGTTGACCAACAACTTTTCCCAACGCTGAAAGAACTTTCAGCCCGTGACCCACGGGCATACATGGTGCGTGAAGTGTTTGAGGGCAACAACAACTACATGAAAAGCGGCATCAACATCCGCAAAGTGTGCAACAAACTCAATCAGATTGATTTCAACAAAGCCAGCGAAAGGCATTTGTTTGGTGAGATTTACGAAACCATTTTGCAGGAACTGCAAAGTGCAGGCGATTACGGTGAATTTTACACGCCACGAGCCATCACTAAATTTATTGTGGACATCATCAACCCAAAGCTGGGCGAAAATATTTTAGACCCTGCTTGCGGAACAGGCGGTTACCTGACTTGTGCTATTGACCACCTGAAAAAGCAAGCCAAAAACATTGAGCAACGCCAAACCATACAACAAACCGTAAGCGGTTGGGAATGGAAGCCCCTGCCCTATGTGTTGGCAACCACCAATTTGATTTTGCATGATGTGGAATTGCCCGACATTACGTATCGTGATGCCTTGGATAAACCACTTTCTGAATACCGTGAAAAAGACCGTGTGGACATCATCATTGCCAATCCACCTTTTGGCGGAACGGTTGCCAACAACAACGAAAACAATTTTCCGCAGAGTTACCGCACCAAAGAAAGTGCCGACCTCTTTTTGATTTTGATGATACACTTGTTGAAGCAGGGCGGAAGAGCAGGTATTGTATTGCCCGATGGCAGTTTAACAGGCGATGGCGTGAAGCAACGGGTAAGGCAACGATTGCTGGAAGAATGTAACCTGCACACCATTATTCGCTTACCCAATTCCGTTTTTCAACCTTATGCCACAGTAGCAACCAATTTGCTGTTTTTTGAAAAAGGGAAACCCACCAAAGAGGTTTGGTATTACGAACACCGCATGCCAGAAGGCGTAAAAGCATACAGCAAAACCAAATCTATTCGTGCTGAAGAATTTGAACCAATTAAGCAATGGTGGAAAAAAAGAACAGAAAGTGAAGTGAGTTGGAAAGTTTCAGTGGATACCATTAAGGAACGCAATTACGACTTAGATATAAAGAACCCGACTAAAAAAGAAGAAGCATACGAATACAACAGTAAGGAACTCCTGCAAATGCTTAATAAGAGCTTTGGCAAAAGCAATGATTTATTGAATAAGTTAAAACAGGCTATGCAATGAGTTGGCAGAAGGTAAAAATGGGCGAATTTCTCACAAACCGAGAAAATCGCTTTAAGCCAAGCGATAAGAATATTGCGGGCTTAAAACGTATTGATAAAATTGATTTTTCAGGAAACATTTACTTGTCTGAAAAACCTTCGAACACTGATATGATTTTAGTAAAGCAAGGTGATTTGGTTATTTCAGGTATCAATGTTGAAAAAGGGGCAATGAGTGTTTACCAAGGCAAAGAGGATGTTACTGCAACTATTCATTATTCATCATACAGTTTTGATGAAAATAAAATTGATATTGATTTTTTAAAAATGTTCCTAAAAAGCCCTGAGTTCAAACTTGCTTTGAAGGAACAAGTTCCGGGTGGAATAAAAACGGAAATAAAGCCAAAGCATATTTTGCCACTTGAAGTCTTTATTCCAACAGATATTTCAGAACAAAAAGTGATTGTCAGTGAATATTTGAAATTCAAATCTAAGAACACTGATTTATACAATGAATTAACCTACCAACAAGATTTAGTAAAACAACTCCGACAGGCAATTTTGCGGGAAGCCATGCAAGGAAAGTTGGTAAAGCAGGATATAAAGGACGGACACGCCAAAGTGCTTTTAGAGAAAATAAAAGCCGAGAAAGCAAAATCGGGTAAAAAAGAAAAGCCACTACCGCCCATCAAACCCGAAGAAATTCCTTTTGATATTCCTGAAAATTGGGTGTGGTGTAGGTTAGGGGAAATTTGCACTAAAATAGGCTCCGGCAGCACGCCAAAAGGGGGTAATTATTCTGAAAAAGGAGTTCCATTTTTCCGTTCTCAAAATATTTATGATGATGGATTGGATTATGATGACATCAAGAACATTACAGATGAGGTGCATAAACAAATGAGCGGAACAACTGTAATTGCCAATGATATCTTACTTAATATAACTGGTGGTTCAATGGGTAGATGTGCTTTAGTCCCAAAAGATTTTAAAGAAGGAAACGTAAGTCAACATGTTTGCATTATTCGACCAATAGAAATTAATAATAGATTTGTTCATTCGATTATTTTGTCCCCATTTTTTCAAACATTTATTTTTTCATCGACAACAGGTGCTGGTCGTGAAGGTTTACCTAAATATAACCTTGAACAATTTATTATTCCACTTCCTCCATTATCCGAACAAAACCGCATCGTTCAAAAATTAAATGAGCTCATGCAGTATTGCAATGAGTTGGAAGCAAGCATTAAACAAAGCCAAGTACAAAATGAAAAACTGCTACAACAGGTTTTGAGGGAGGCGTTGAGAAAAGAACCAGTTGAAGCGTAAATAAAACAATGAAAAGCAATGAGTGAAGATCACAAGATGTGAAAGATGTGTATGGTAAACCATTTGCATACTATGACGGAACAAGTAATAACGTTACGTGGCAAAGAATTGAATTTAGCGGGATTGATTTTAGATTCGTAAATAATAGACTGGTTAGAATTTCATTAATGCTTAACTAATTAAACATATGAACATAGGATTAATTATTGGTGTAGTAATTATTGTTCTCTTTCTTGTGCTGAAATTTTCTGGCAGCACATCAAACGCACAATTAAACGCAAAGTTAAGAGCGTCAAATGATGGAGTTATTCGTAATCTAATTTCAATCTTCTCAACTGAAGAGCAGAATACTATTTGGTCTTTCATTAACAAACTTCGTAATGGCGATGAAATATCATCCGCCGATTATAGACAATGGCAGGAATTTGAAAACAACTTGACGCCCAAAATTCCAAAGGATTCGGAAGTTGAATGGTTGATTACATCACTATCTTCCGACTTGATGATTTTCGGTAACTATAATTACAACCCCGAAAAAAGTATAAATACATATCTTACTATCGGAACAGCAGCAAAGAAAGTTGAAGCATACAACCTTAATCTTACAGCTAATGAGATTTGCTATTTGGCGGGTAGTATAAATTACTTTGAAGAAAAAGTAGTTTCAAGACAAGCAACTTATGGTGGCATTACTTCAAGAACTGGAGCATTAAGAATGGGAAGTGTAAATTATACAAGTACTCCAACCAAGGCAATGGCTTTAATAGATTTTGGAACTTACTTTCTCACTAACAAAAGAGTTCTTTTTGTTGGTAATAAGGACCGAACAATTCGCCAAATAAAACTTGATAACATTGTCTCTTATGAGGTTTTTAAGGACAGTGTTCTATTGCATACTCCAAACAACAAAAAACCTATGCTTCTCCAAATGGAATACGACTTTACAAAGAAGAACTCACAGGGAGAGACATATTATAGTTTTAGATACGACAATATTCTGATAGGATTTCTTCTAAGAAAATTATTAGCGAACTGAAACGACACAACTTCGACGAGAGAAAAGAGTATGCAGATAACATAAAGATTTATGTCAATTTTTAAAAGCAGGGTTTTATCGGTATTTGATAATGACGTTTTTCCTATATACATTGTTGGTAAAGCAAGCGAAATCACTCCGTAATGAGCGGCATTTCAAAATTTACACCTTCAATGACGGTCGCCCAATCGAACCGGACTTTGTCCTGTTCCTGGTACAGAAGGATCCGAAAAAAGCATTCCATTATCAGATATTCATTGAACCCAAAGGAGGTCACCTGTTGAAAACAGATGAATGGAAAGAGAGCTTCCTGACAGTCCTCAAAGAAGAACACCGTATTGAGCAGCTTTGGGAAGGTAAAGAATACATTATTTGGGGAATGCCTTTCTACAATGAGGTAGAGCGGAAAGCAGATTTTGAGAAGGCGTTTGAAAAACTAATAAAATAGCAGCGAATGGACCACAAACAAATTGCGGGCTGAAATGAAAATATTTAAAATAGAAATTGAGAATTACCGGTTATTAAAAGACTTTTCCATGGACTTGGAAAAAGAACTCTCCTTGGTAATTGGAAAAAACAACACCGGTAAAACCTCCATTCTGTCAGTTCTCGATAAGTTTTTGGGGCATTCAGAAAGAACCAAATTCACCTTTGATGATTTCCCGCTGCGCAGGATTTGCAATCCTGCGCGTTACGCACTCAGCTTCTATCATTGAAATGAACATTATAAAACCCCGCTGCTCAGGATGTGCAATCCTGTGTGACCATTCCGCACCCCGCTGCCAGGCTTGCCAACCGTCATTACCGGCGGTGTCAGACAATCTACATGCAAGAGCGATGGTAAGTTATAATAATTTCTGGTCGAGCTGAACAGGTAGGCCTCTTCTCCCGCTGCGCAGGATTTGCAATCCTGCGCGTTACGCACTCAGCTTCTTTCATTGAAATGAACATTGTAAAAGCCAGGTTTGCCAACCGTCATTACCGGCGGTGTCAGACAATCTACATGCAAGAGCGATGGTAAGTTATAATAATTTCTGGCCGAGCTGAACAGGTAGTCCTCTTCTCTGCTCACAATCTTATTAACCACCGGATTTTGATGGATGTAATTGATCTTTTGCCAGGTGACTTTCTCACTATATACTTCGATGGCATGATTGCCGTCTTGCCAGAATTTGTAGTTTTTAACCTTCTTATTCCTGTCTGCTGCCAATTGAAACCTTTCGAGCATCCATTCCCGCCTGCTTTCCGGTTCATACAATATCTGGCTGACAAGTTCTTTGGATGTATGTTTCTTAAAGTCGCGAATAACATCGGAAAGTTCAAAGCCCATGACGGTATTCGCCATTAAATGAAGATGACTGGGCATGAGGCACCAGGCAAATATATTTATGCCCTTCTTCTCCTGGCAATATTTCAGGGAATCAATAATAAGTTGCTTGTGATTCGGTCTTGTAAATACATCTATCCAGTCCACTACCGTCATGGTCATGAAGTAGGATTTATCCGGTCTGATACTGTAGTGCAGTCCTTTCATGTTAAAATTTTTCAAATTTATTCATGAAATCAGAACCTTTACAAATCCAACTCGATTTCATCCATACAATATCCAACAAATATTTAACGAATATGATGCTGAATTGCAAGTAAGCGCAGGATTACAAATCCTGCGTAGCGGGATTTATACTATAGATTTACCGGTTAACAAATAATTCATCATCTTGCACTTGGTTAATTTGGCTTCATGCAAAGGCGGAAAGAGCCATCACACCCGGCTATCCCACAACTTTCCGCCGAGCGGGCGTACAATATCATCAATAAAGACATGACGAAAAGTAAGATCAGAAAACAAAGACCTAACATCAGCATTGATGAGTACCTTCATTGGTGTCAGGAAGACATTTCCCTGGACGAATATTTCGAGTTTGAAAAGGTTCGGGCAAAAGCCCTATACAAAGTAAGCCCCATAGAATGGATTAATATTATCAGAGTCCAATCTTTAAAATGCTTTTATTGCGACACCGACTTACAATTAATTCAGAGACTGATTCTCGAAAATATTATTAAACCACGAAAACGTGGACCAGATCGTTATAGCGGACTTCATTTTGAGTTAGACCATAAAAATGCCAACAAAAAAGATAACCGATTTGAAAATATAGTTGCTTCTTGCTACTACTGCAACAACGACAAGTCAAATACTTTTGACAGCGCAGTTTTTAAAAAATACTTCGGCGCAAATAAAAATATTGCTTTTAAACAGCTTTGTATAGACAACAATTTAAGACCAACCGATAAATTCCGACATCATCTCAAAGGTATGCCCAAAAGGTCTTAATTGAAGTAGACTTGACATAATCTGACATTTGGAAAGCCTGGCTTTTACAATGTTCATTTCGATGACAGAAGCTGAGTGCATAACGCGCAGGATTGCAAATCCTGGGCAGCGGGGCGCAGCGGATTGCAAATCCTGCGTAGCGGGGGAATTTGATGCTGAATTACAAGTAAGCGCAGCGGATTGCAAATCCTGGGCAGCGGGGGTTGCAAATCTTGCGTAGCGGGTACAAGTAAGAGCAGGATTGCAAATCCTGCGTAGCGGGAGTGCATCACTTCATGAAAGCTTCCACAATCCTTTCCACCGTCATTCCTTCGGCTTCGGCCTTATAGTTACGCACGATACGATGACGCAGGATAGGCAAAGCGACGGCTCTCACGTCTTCAATGTCCGGAGAAAATTTTCCCCTTAATGCCGCATGGCATTTGGCGCCGATGACCAGATACTGTGATGCTCTCGGACCGGCTCCCCAGGAAAGAAATGAATTGGCTTCAGGAGCGGCGGCGGCAGTTCCGGGACGTGTTTTAGCGGCCAGCTTCACAGCGTATTGCAGGACATTATCAGGGATAGGTATGCGCCGTACCAGCTCCTGGAAGAAAAGTATCTCCTTTGCGCCAATGATCTTGTCCAGCACCGGCTGATAATCCGAAGTGGTATTCTTCACAACCTCCACCTCTTGTTCGATCTCCGGATAAGTCAGCATAACATTGAACATAAATCTGTCGAGCTGCGCTTCCGGCAGCGGATAGGTTCCCTCCTGCTCGATCGGGTTCTGGGTGGCCAAAACAAAAAATGGAAGGTCCAGTTCGTATCGCTTCCCCGCAGCCGTCACCGCGTATTCCTGCATGGACTCCAGCAAGGCGCTTTGCGTTTTCGGCGGGGTGCGGTTAATCTCATCGGCCAGAATGATGTTGGCGAACAATGGTCCTTTGATGAACCTGAAATGCCTTGACTCATCGAGTATTTCCGTTCCGATGATATCGGAAGGCATCAGGTCGGGTGTAAACTGAATGCGGTTATAGCTGAGTCCGAGCGTGCGCGCGATGGTATTTACCAATAAGGTCTTTGCCAGTCCGGGAACACCCACGAGCAGGCAATGCCCCCGGCTGAAGATCGAAATCAAGACGTCGCGAACCACTTCATCCTGTCCTATGATCACCTTACCTATTTCCTTGCGCAGCCGGGAATACTTATCCACAAGATCTTTTACGGCTTCGACATCATTCTGATAATTTGCTGACATAATGTAATTAGATAATCTGATTAATAATTATTTCACCGAACCCTGTGTCCATACCTTGAGTAATTCACAGGAAGGCATGTTTTCATTAATATGAACGTATGTGTGTGAACGCTTCTTTCTCACCCAATCCTCCAATACCTTGTTCTGCTTATTCTGTAAAGCCACTTCCTGAATCCTCTGATAATCGTCTTTCAGGTTCGCCTTATGGGGTGCATTACGCGCTTTGACCATCACGATCCTGTATGCCTGCTTTCCGTCCGGAGTGCTCATGGTGAGCGGTGAAGATACCGTGTTCAGGGCCATGGAATCCACCTGGAAGAAGAGTAACCTTTCCATTTTATCGGGAGAGAGGCGCGTGGTACCGGTTTCAGGATTCATCATCAAACCTCCGTTGTTCCGCGTCTCTTCATCATCCGAAAATTTCTGGGCCGCTTCTTCAAAACTGATCGTCCCGGACTGGATTTCCTTTCTCAGGCTGTCCAGCATACCATAGGCTTTGTACAGATCCTTGTCGCTGGTCTGCGGTTGCAGCAGGATATGTCTGACATTTATCTGGTCGGCCCTCCTTTCGATAAGCTGGAGTATATGAAAACCGAACTTGGTTTCGATGATCGGAGAAACTTCTCCGGTTCTGAGGTTGAAAGCTGCCGCTTCAAATTCAGGAACCATGGTGCCGCGCTCGAACATCCCAAGCTCCCCTCCTTTCTTCGCACTGGATTTGTCTTCAGAATACAAGGCGGCATAGACCGCAAAGTCCTCACCTGCCATGATTTTTCTTCTGTATTCTTCCAGCACCGATTTAACGCGTTTTCTTTCCTCATCACTAACCGGTGGTTTGCGAACAATGTGTGCGATCTCCATTTCCGCATCGATATACGGAAGACTGTCGGGATGGATGCTTTCAAAGAATTCTCTCACATTGGCCGGTGTGGCGACAACGTCTTTGGTGATGGTGCCTTGCATATTCTGCACGAGCAATTGTTCGCGGATCATTTCCCTCAGCTCGTCCTTTAGTTTGCGGACCGTGGTTTTGAAATACTCTTCGAGTTTTGCCTCAGATCCAATCTGCTTTATGTAAAATCTCATCCGTCTGTCAAGCTCCGACTCCACCTGAGCTTCGGACACCTGGATACTGTCGAGTTCAGCCTGATTCAACATGAGTTTTTGCAGGAGGAGCTGATCGAAAATCAGGCAACGCGTGAGTTCACCTTCCTCCGCTCCCTGTGCCAGGTACTGAACATACTGCTTCTCGATGTCCGAACTGAGAATGATCTTGCTACCGACAACGGCCACTACCTTATCAACCACAACCTGTGACCAGGTAGTTGTGGTCAGGGAAAGGAAAATCAAAAGAAAGAAAATGCCAAGTCCGCCGGATTGAGTTCTAAAGCCTGTTATTTTCATAAGGTCTGTAAAGGTACATTTTTAATAAACTTCCACGTCACCGCCCTGGCGTGCATCTTCATAAGCTTCCCGCTCCATTTTGTCAATAAGTTCAAGCTTTCTCTGGTTGATGATAAGGTAGCGTATGTTGTTTCTCTCAAAACTCAGCGGTGAAATACTGTTTTTGGTCATAAAACCTTTGATGTTGACCAGGTACACATTACTTGAATCCTCGATTTCTATCTCACGATTATTACGGAGGAACTGCTCCCTGTCATAGGTCTTGATCGGTATCTCTTTGAGCAGATCATCAAACAAAAGCCATGTTGTATCATCCAGAAAATAATTCAATGCATACTGATGGCAATAGTCTTGCAGCGATTTTTTATCCTTTGCCGTTGAGCTTTTAAACCACTCCTTTACCTTATTGAGTTTGGGAGAATTTTTACTGAGTTTGAGATAGGTTACGCGCAGGATATTATCCTTCAACTCAAAATTATTTCTGTTCGCATTATAAAACTCTTCGATCTCGGCATCGGTCACCACGGTATCCAGTTTCTGCCTGATCAGTTCCGTTTCGTAGGTATAGGTCACCAGGGTATTTCTGTATTCTTCCAGCTTGCGTTCAACATCCTTTTTTTCATCATCAAGGTTTGTTTCAGCTTTATGCAATACACTTTTCTGTCTGATCCAGTTCTCAATAAAATTACGGCTTATACTCACGGAATCCTCCGGAGTCGTTCCCGGTGGAATGATACCTGCCAGATCTTCTTCATAGAGGTAATAACTGTAAGCGCGTGCGACTTTCTTCCTGTCATCTGCATCGTCCTTCTTTTTCATCCAGGTGCATGCCGGGAGGGTAAGACAGCCAAGAATCAGAAATATCAGTTTATTGATCAATTCGCTTCGATTTTTTCACCGGCACTGCTTGTCATAATGTACGGTCATGCTGGAAAACAAAGCGGCGTTCAGATGGATTGAACGCCGTTTGTGGTTGGATATTTGAAAGAATCAGCGTTTACTCACCGATTCCACCACTTCTTCGTAAACTTTAACCGGATACTTGGCCTGTAAGGAGCTGATCCATTCTTTTTCCAGCGTATTTTGATAATCGGCGGTGACCAGCCCTTTCGCTTCTTCCAATGATTTAGGCTGAGAAGGAAGCATCTTATGCACCTTTACAAATACCACCTGATTATCTTTAGCCATTTCCTTAGTGGTTCCGGGTGCCCATTCAATTTTATCTATGATCTCGTTCTCCCCTTTCACAAACTTTCCATACTTCACCTGTAAATTCAGCTGAGAATTCTTATTCACTCTTGCCATCAGCGTATCCGAATCATCGATCTTCTTCATCAGTTTTCTTGTCTGCGAAGCGATATCAGCGTTGGCGCAGGTGTAAATGGTAGCTTCAAGACGGTCAGCCCACATATAATTGAACTTGTTC
Source organism: uncultured Flavobacteriales bacterium (assembly GCA_964544885.1). Classification (GTDB taxonomy): domain Bacteria; phylum Bacteroidota; class Bacteroidia; order AKYH767-A; family 2013-40CM-41-45; genus QQVM01. The sequence continues at coordinate 3,198 of CAZJDX010000042.1, read as the reverse complement.
TTCTCATAAAAATCTTTGAGTCCGGAAGTATCTTTCACGGCCTTCGACCATACTTTTTTATCCGTGAGTTCAAAAAGCAAAATGCCGTCCCTGTATTCCTGCATGAGGTTTCTGAAATCAGGATAGAGTGAGTCGAGTTTGGATTCTTCATAGGCAAGGCATGATTCGTTGATGAATTCGGTATGCAGGGCCTCAGCAATGCTCTTGGGGTCCGCGCCCTGAGCACGTTTCGACTGGTGGTTGGCAACATAGCTTGCAAAATCCTGTTGGGTATAGGATCTTGGTCCGAGGCTGAACAGAGGCGAATTCAAACCGCTTGCTTTATCTGCAGTCCACTTGCCTTCCGGCAATGTGGTATCAATTCTTGTCATGAATTCAGCTTTCGCTTTCGGCATCTCTTTAAAACCATACTTTGATTTTATTTTGGTTATCATGGAAGATCGGCTCAGATCGGAACGTGAATCTTTCGACACTCTTTGTTTAATATCCGACTGAAGCGCTTCGTAGCTTCCCAGCGGTTTCTTCTCCAGCAAACGAATGATGTGCAATCCGTAGCTGGTTCTTACGGGCCTGGTATAATCCCCGGGATTTTTCAGATCAAAAGCGGCACGCTCGAACTCAGGCACCATACGGCCGGTACCGAACATAGGCAGTGCTCCGCCCGATTTGGCGGAACCCGGATCATCGGAATACTGCCTGGCAAGATCTTCAAACTTTTCTCCCGCCTTTAACTTTTCATAGATCTCATTTGCTTTTTGTACCGCTTTGACGGAATCATCAGCGCTGGCTCCGGCAGCGATTTTCACCATGATGTGAGCTACGCGAACCTCGCCCTGGGCCGGACGGGAATCTGTCACCTTAATAAGATGATACCCGAAACGCGTTCTTACAGGTTGAGAGATCTCACCTTGTTTGGTGGAATAGGCAGCCGACTCGAAAGGATAAACCATTTGCATGGCGGAAAAATAGCCAAGGTCACCGGCATTGTCCTTTGCACTGGGATCATCTGAATACTTCTTCGCTGCGGCATTGAAATCCATTCCACGCAGAATTTCACCACGCACCTTTATGCCTTTATTGAAGGCCTCCAGGGTATCTTTTGGTAAGGCATTCGGATCGCACTTGATCAGAATATGACTTGCCCGGAGATCGGTTTTCATTCTTTCATAAGCTTCCCTGAGAAGATTCTCACTCACTTCCTTGTCAACCAGGTAAGGCTGCGCCAGTTGTTTCCGGTAACCGGCCAGCTCATCCACAAATGACTGTACGGTATCCATCCCTGATTCAAGCGCTTCACGCACTTTCAGTTTATAATTAATATATAAGCGGAGGTAATCAGTCACCGCCTTATGACTGTAGTCCGTTTCCTTGTTATTGTTTTTCTTAAACACCCGTTCGAACTCACTCTTAGGTATGTCTTCTCCGGCAATATTGAGGATAACAGGATCATTGCCGGTCTGAGCCAAAGTCAGATGGTGTAAGATGAAAAGGTTCATTAAGAGGACAAAGAGATACTTCTTCATAGTGCTGATTTAATTTTGGAGCGCAAATTTAATAATCCCTGCCTTTAATCAAAAGCCCCTAAATTTCTCCCAATTCATGGTTTATTCCATGAAGCCACCATGAACTTGTCCGGAAAAGCAGCACAAAGAAAGCTAAGAAAGAAAATTACCTGTGGTAGTTCGGCGCTTCCTTGGTGATGGTAACATCATGCGGATGGCCCTCTCTTACTCCGGCTGAAGTAATTCTGATGAAGCTGGCGGACTTCAGGTCTTTTATCGTTTTCGCTCCGCAATAACCCATACTGGCACGCAGTCCGCCAACCAGCTGATACAGCTCTTCTCCGACCATTCCTTTATAAGGAAGTCTTCCGACAATTCCTTCCGGTACCAGTTTTTTTACATCATCGGTCTGCGACTGAAAGTACCTGTCTTTCGAACCTTCGCGCATAGCCTCAATGGAGCCCATACCTCTGTACATCTTGAACTTTCTGCCTTCATAGATGATGGTTTCACCGGGCGCTTCTTCGGTTCCTGCCAGCAGGGAACCCAGCATGACGCTATCTGCGCCGGCGGCGATGGCTTTGGCAATGTCTCCGCTGAAGCGTATGCCACCGTCGGCGATCACTTTCACTCCTGAACCTTTCAAAGCATTGGCCACGTCATAAACAGCGGTAAACTGAGGCACCCCGATGCCAGCGATGACGCGGGTGGTACAGATGGAACCGGGTCCGATACCCACTTTGACGGCATCCGCTCCCGCTTTGGCAAGAAATTTTGCTCCCTCGGCGGTGGCGATGTTCCCGACGATGATCTGCAGTTTCGGAAAAGCTTTGCGTATGAGTTTCAGTTTTTCGGCCACACCTTTTGAATGCCCGTGAGCGGTATCTATGGTGATTATATCCACGCCCGCCTCAACCAGGGCGCTGACTCTGTCGAGTGTATCTTTAGTCACTCCGACGGCGGCGCCTGTACGAAGTCTTCCGAATTCATCTTTACAGGCATTGGGTCTGGACTTGACCTTCAAAATATCTTTGTACGTGATTAGACCAATCAGCTTTCCCTTTTTATCAACGACGGGCAATTTTTCTATCTTATAGTTCTGCAGGATGCGTTCCGCTTCGCGTAAATTTTTGACTCCCGTGGTTGTAATGAGGTTTTCCTTTGTCATAACCTCTGTTATGGATCGCTCAGGATCCTTTTCAAACCTCAGGTCCCTGTTAGTGCATATTCCAACGAGTACGCGGTTCTTGTCGATGACCGGAATCCCACCGATTCCATACTCTTTCATGATCTGCATCGCTTCACGAAGTTTGGCGGTGGCCGGCAGCGTTACCGGGTCATGGATCATGCCACTCTCGCTGCGCTTTACTTTTCTGACCTCTTTGGCCTGTTGATCGATACTCATATTCTTGTGCAGCATACCAATACCACCTTCCTGGGCGATGGCAATTGCCATATCAGCCTCGGTTACAGTATCCATTGCAGCTGCAAGAATGGGTATATTAAGTCGGATGGAAGAAGTCAAGGGGGAGGATACATCTACCTCATTGGGAAGAACCTCTGAATAGGCAGGAAGCAGGAGAATGTCATCGTAAGTTAAAGCTTCCCCCAGGAATCGGCTTTGTGCAACTTTCATGATAAGGGTTTGAAAAAAGTTGCACGCGAAGATAGATAATTTAATGGGAATGAGAAACAG
>CAZJDX010000041.1:0-17237 GCA_964544885.1 uncultured Flavobacteriales bacterium | reverse complement strand
GATATTGTTCAGAAAAAAAATGTCTAACTTGCAGAATAGGAAAAGAGCTTATAAATTCATTGCCATGAAACCTGTGGATGTGATCCGTACTTTTTTTGAGAAACAGGCTTTTGGAGTCTGTACTGCAATCGGTGACAAACTCAATATGCAAACATCCGTCATCAGACTTTTCTTTATCTATACATCCTTTCTTACCGTTGGTTCTCCGCTGATTATTTATATGATATTGGCCTTCTGGTTGAAAATGAAAAATTATGTTCAGAACAGAAGAACCTCAGTCTGGGATCTTTAGGAATTTGCTTTTGTTCTCCGGGTTAGCTGTATTCAGAATTGTACTTGTCATTGTTACGGCTTTATTCCCTCATGCCCGATCACCGGCACAGACTTGGACAGCGCTGGGTCCTGATTCCGTTCCACGGATCATCCGTCCGGATGACCATTCGCTTCGCTTTGCCAATGGAATTGGCAGGGTGAGTATGCTCAGGATGCTTCCGGGAAAGTCAGTAAAAGAAAGAAAGGCGACATTTTTTTTGGGAACACCATATGGCGGTCTGTGGGAGAGGCAGGAGGATGAAACTGAATGGAAGGTTTCAACAACTGATCAATTACCTCACATTGGGATTTCAGATCTGGCCATACATCCCAAATGCCCCCATATTCGTTATCTGGCAACGGGCGATCCCGACTGTATCCTGGATCCAAACGGGCCCGCACTTAGCAGTGAATTTTGTCAAAGCAGGGGAATAGTTAAATCTCTTGATGGCGGATTGACCTGGTCAGATACCGCGATAGGTATGTGGTATGATACTTCCGGAAACCTGCTGAAAGATTACTGGAAATATCCTTCCCGAAAGATTGCCCGGAAATTATTGGTGGATCCTTCCTGCCCTTCAAGAATCACTGTTGTCATACACACTTACAGTCACAAGACTAAAACCTATGATGGTTATATTTTTCAGAGTGAGGATGCAGGAAAGAACTGGCACATGAGATTGTTTGTCAAAGACGGCTTTCTGAAAGACCTCGAGTATAAACCCGGGACAGGAAAGATTATGTATTGTGCGGGAAGAGGTATCTATAGATCCGCAGACAGAGGTAAAAACTGGGTTCATCTCAAGGATAATGGGCTGCCGCCGGACAGTATGGTCAAAAGAACAGAGCTCGCTCCGGTACCTTCGCAGAGTTCACGCTTGTACGCGCTGATTATCTATGAAAATTCAAGGAATAGTGATATTTTCCTGAGTACCGATAATGGGAATAATTTCGAAAGAATAATCTCGGCTCATGCCAGTCCTGAATGGAGAACGGCGATTGTCGCAGATCCTCATAACCCGGAACTCGTATATTTTTCAGCCGGCAACCGTGTACATCGCTTATTCAGGAATATGGGTTCCTGGAAACAGGTTTATACTGGTGGTTTTATTCACGATGATGTACATGATCTGACCATTCCGGGAGAAGGGAAGGTTTTGTATGCCAGTACGGATGGAGGAATTCATTCGAGTCTGGATTCGGGAAAAACATGGAAGGACCTGAGCAGGGGATTGAATATGGCAGAATGCTGGTCCGTTTCAGTTTCACAAACCGGGCCCTTGACTGTGTTGACCGGCTTACAGGATTGTGGTACTATTATGTACAGGACTTTTCCTGATAGCTCTTCCGGTTGGTGGATTGTGAGAGGAGGGGATGGAATGGCCACCGCCGTTGATTATCAGGATGAGTATATCATGTATGCCAATGATGGAAACAACAGGTTGCTGAGCCGCTCAATAGATGGTGGCCTCAGTTGGTCACGTAATCTGATTCCTGACAGAAATGAAAATGCCTTGTACCAAAGGCCCTTCATCATTAATCCGGACAAGCAGGGAGTGATCTACACTGGGATGAGAGATGTTTATAAGAGTGTTGATTTTGGTGATACCTGGAAAAAGATGTCCTCTTTTGATTCGGTAAATAAAGCTGACAAGATCGTCGCGATGTCGCTGAGTACGCTAGACACAAACATATTCTATGTGGCATTTTCAAATCCGGCCTGGAAGAATGATGTAACCGGAAAACTATTCAGAACAAGCGATGGGGGAACTTCCTGGCAAGATGTGAGTAAGGGGCTGCGCGGGGCTGCCTGGGCAACCATCACTTCAGTACTTGTAAACAGGCTTGATTCAAGCCAGGTGTTTGTTGCCTTCAGAGGCGGATCAGAAATAAAGCTGATGAAAAGCGATGACCAGGGAAATTCTTGGTCAGATTACTCAGAAGGACTGGAGTCGGATTGTGATGTCAATGCCATGATCATGGATTCGGATTCAATTCAAACCTTGTATATTGCAACACATCATGGGGTATTTAAAAGAAACCGGTCCGATAAAATGTGGTCAAGGCTCGGAGAAGGGCTGCCAAGGGTAATGGTTTCAGGTCTAGATATTCGTTTTGACACAGGTACCTTATATGCAGGAACCCATGGGCGTGGTGTGTGGTCTGTTGTGATCAGATAGTACAGGTCGGAAGGCCGGATAGGTTTTTCCTTGTTCAGCCTGGCATTTTCAATCGAAGTAAATATTATAAAGTAGAAATTAAGAAAAATGAAAATTCTTGTAACGGGAAGTAACGGATTGCTGGGTCAGAAGATCATTTACGCATTGAAGGGTATGTCCGGGATACATTGTATCAGTACCTCAAGGGGAGAAAACAGGATGAGGGACAAGGAAGGATATACGTATGAGAGTCTTGATATTTCAAAGGAAGATGAAGTGAACCACATCATAGAAAAGTACAAACCGGATGCAGTGATTCATACCGCCGCTCTTACCAATGTTGATGCCTGTGAAGATAACCGTAATGAGGCGAGGCTTTTGAATGTGAATGCGGTTGAATATATTATCAATGCATGCAAACGTGTTGACTCATATCTTGTACACCTTAGTACCGATTTTGTTTTTGACGGAAAGAAAGGTCCTTATATTGAAACAGACGAACCGAATCCGTTGAGTTATTATGCTCAGACCAAGTACGAAGCGGAGAAACTTGTTTTAAGCAGTGGGATTTCCGCCGCTATTCTCAGAACTATCATTATTTATGGTGTAGTGGATGATAACAGCCGGTCGAACGTGGTATTGTGGACAATAAACTCTTTGCGAAACAAGAAAACCATCACCGTCATCAATGATCAGTTCAGATCACCTACACTTGCCGAAGATCTGGCCCAGGCCTGTATTCAGGCTGCCCGGAACAGGTCTCTTGGAATTTTTCACGTAAGCGGAACTGAACTGATGTGTATACTAGACATGGTTAAGATCACGGCTGATTTTTTTAAGCTGGATAAGAGCTTTATCAAGCCCGTTTCTTCTGCGGAGTTGAATCAGGCCGCAAAGCGTCCCCCGGTAACCGGATTTATCATATCGAAAGCACGTCGTGAATTGAACTTCCATCCTCATACTTTTTTAGAGGGTCTTGTCATAGTTAAAAACCAGCTTTTAATGGTTGCGAAGTAAAGAAATAGCCTGTTGCTTAGTACTCCTTGCTAAAGACCAGCAAGACTGCATGAACAAGAACAGGAAAGATCCGTTTCATACAAGCTGGAAAGATTATTTGTCATTCTCACGTCGTGAACAATATGGGATCTATGCTTTACTTTTCATTTTTGTTATACAGGTTGTCTGTATCTATTTTTTGGATTACACTCGACCGGTTATGCCCGTATTACAAAGCGGATGGATAAGGGATTCCGTTGCGATATGGATTAAAAGTGATCAAGGAGATCTGAAAAATGTCCACGATCCGGGGCCGGATGAAACCAGTGTTCACAGAAATGAAAAGGTCAGCTACTTCAGGTTTGACCCGAATACGGTTAGCGCTGATCAACTCCTTATGCTTGGACTGAACAAGGGACAGGCCAGGACTATAATAAAGTTCAGAAGCAAGGGTGCCGGATTCAGGTCAAAGCAAGACTTCAGGAAGCTTTATTGTATAAGCCCGCAGGAATTTGAAAAACTTAGTCCGTGGATAGTTCTTCCTGACTCCATAGTCAGACAGGAAAATATACATGGCCGGCAGGAATTCCGCAAGGAGTTAAGGATTGATCTTTCACAGGATGATTCCCTGGAGATACTTAAACTTCCGGGTATCGGACCTTCCTTTGCCAGGCGGATAGTGAATTATCGAAAAAGACTTGGGGGTTACTGTTCCATTGAACAATTGAAAGAGGTCTGGGGATTGACTGACAGCTTGTATGAACTGATAAGTCCATTTTTATTTCTATCCGACAGTGTACCGGATAGATTTCCGTTGAATAGCGTTAATCAGGACGTGCTTGCCAGGCATCCGTACACTGGTTATACAATTGCAAAAGTCATTATAAAATACCGTGATCAACATGGTCCATTTTCTGATGTGAGTGATATTAAAAAAGTGCCTTTGGTAAGTGATGAAATCTTCCGTAAACTTGCGCCGTATCTGGTCCTGGAGAGCCGGGATTCGCTCATTAATAGCATAAGGGAAGAATAATTTTATGAGATCAGTTGAGGCCCGGATCAGGGAGGCAATTCGTGATATTCCTGATTTCCCCCAGCCGGGAATATTGTTCAAAGACATTACACCAATACTTGCGGATCATGAATTATGCAGGGATATCGTCGATGAGATGTATGGGGCATTCGAAGACAGAGAGATAGATGGAATTGTAGGTGTTGAGAGCCGCGGTTTCTTATTCGGTCTGATGCTTGCACAGAAATTCAATGTCCCGTTTATTCCTGTCCGTAAAAAAGGGAAGTTGCCTTATAAGACCATTTCCTTTGAATATACTTTGGAATATGGCAGCGCCGTAATGGAAATGCATTCAGATGCCATTAAACCGGGAGCGAGAATGCTCGTACATGATGACCTGCTGGCAACAGGAGGAACAGCGGGTGCAGCCGCGGAACTGATCCGTATGCAGGATGCGGAGGTGGCCGGTTTCGCTTTTCTGGTAGGACTTGATTTTCTGCCCGGTAAGAAAGTCCTCCAAAAATATTCTGACAGGATCAGAACACTGGTCAGCTTTATCTGATTTGCGGAAAGCGAACATAGTTAGAAACATTTCAACTTTAAAGAATACATGGAGTTTACATCAACAGAGAATCAAAAATTGATTGCCGAGACTGTAAGACAATTTGCCGAGACATCTATTCGTCCCAGGATGATGGAATGGGATGAGGCGCAGACTTTTCCGTTGGATACTTTCCGCAGGATGGGTGAATTAGGTTTGATGGGAATTCTGGTGCCTGAATCTTACGGAGGCGCAGGTCTCAATTATTTTGAATACATGACCGCCATTGTTGAGATCAGCAGAGTATGCGGATCAATAGGATTGTCTATGGCGGCCCATAATTCACTCTGTACAGGACATATACTTCAATTCGGAAATGAAGCTCAGAAAAAGAAATACCTGCCCGGGCTGGCAAGTGCGGAATGGATAGGCGCCTGGGGATTAACGGAAGCAAACACGGGCAGTGATGCAATGCGAATGCGATGTGTGGCAAAGCAGGATGGAGACTACTGGATTATCAATGGAACGAAGAATTGGATCACGCATGGCATTAGCGGGCATATTGCCGTTGTGCTGGCAAGAACAGGTGAACTGCTTGACTCGAGGGGAATTACGGCATTCATTGTGGAGAGAGGCACTCCGGGCTTCAGGGCGGGTAAAAAAGAAAACAAACTGGGAATGCGGGCCTCGGAAACTGCTGAACTCATTTTTGAAGACTGCAGGGTACACAAGGATCAGGTTATCGGAGAAACGGGAGAAGGATTCATTCAGGCTATGAAAGTCCTGGATGGTGGCAGAATTTCCATTGCCTCATTGGCCCTGGGAATTGCAAAAGGAGCCTATGACGCCGCCTTAAAATATTCAAAAGAGAGAGAACAATTCGGCCAGCCGATTTCCGGATTTCAGGCGATTGCCTTCAAATTGGCCGATATGGCTACCCGCATCGAAGCGGCCGAGCTGTTGATTTGTCAGGCGGCGCATTTAAAGATAAAAGGCGAAAAATGCGCAAAAGAGAGCGCATTCGCAAAATATTATGCATCTGAAGTATCGGTACAGGTATCCACAGAAGCCGTACAGATTTTCGGAGGTTATGGCTATACTAAAGATTTTCCGGTCGAAAAGTTTTACAGAGACTCTAAGCTCTGCACCATCGGAGAGGGAACCTCCGAGATACAAAAATTAGTAATTTCAAGGGAAATCCTCAAATAATTTGACATTTTGAAACCAATTATTTATTTTTGCCGTCCTAATAAAATAAAACATGATCATAGTACCCATCAAGGAAAACGAATCTATCGACAAAGCTCTTAAGAAGTTCAAAAAGAAATTTGAACGTACAGGAGTTGTCCGTGAACTCCGCCGTCGTCAGTCATTTGAAAAGCCTTCAATTACAAGGCGTCAGGAGATCATCCACGCTCGTTACCTGGATCAGTTGAAGCGCGAGAATACCCTCTGAGACTTGCAGGATTAAGATAATTGATTATCTTTACTGAAAATCCTTCTCAAAGGAAGATGGAAGTGGCAGTAAAGACATTGAAAGGAAGAACATCAGTTTAACGGCTGAATTGTCTTCCTTTTTTTATTCACTATGAATATCCAGAGTTTTCTACAATACATCCGTTTCGAAAAACGCTTTTCACCCCATACTGTTAAGGCCTATCAAAGTGACCTTGAACAATTCGCTGCCTATCTGAAGGAAACCTATGAAATCAGCGAAGCTGCCGGTGTAATTCATCCCATGATCCGGTCATGGATGGTACAACTGATGGAAAAGGGAATTACCTCCAGAAGCATTAACCGTAAACTGACAACGCTTAAAACGTATTTCCGCTTCTTGCTTCGTAAGGAGGAAATAAAAGTAAATCCAATGCTGAAAGTGATCGCGCCAAAAACGTCAAAGCGACTGCCTGTTTTTGTTGACCAGTCTAAAATGGATGTACTCTTCAGCGGGGATAGTTTTGGAAAGGACTTCGGAGATCTCAGGGACAGGCTTGTTCTTGAGTTTTTATATTCTACAGGTATGCGTCTTTCCGAACTCATCGGTCTCAGGGATGAGTCTATTGACCAGTATTTGTGTCAGTTGAAAGTTATCGGAAAAAGAAACAAAGAAAGGATCATTCCGTTTACTAATAAATTGAAGGACGCCATCCGGGAATATTTGGAAGAGAGGAACAAGAAGTTTTCAGGGACACTGGCTTTCTTTCTGACGGATTCAGGTAAGGCCATGTATCCGAAATTTGTTTACCGCATTGTTACCCGCAGACTTTCTCTCGTCACTACGCTTGCAAGGAAGAGTCCGCATATTCTGAGGCACACCTTCGCGACACATATGCTGAGTAACGGCGCCGATATTAACAGCGTGAAAGAACTGCTTGGCCATGCAAACCTGAGTGCGACCCAGGTTTATACGCATAACACCATTGAGAAATTAAAAAAGGTTTATAAACAAGCCCACCCGAGGGCATAGAAACAGAAGGAGGAGAATTATGAAAATCACAGTTCAATCAATTCATTTTGACGCAGACCAAAAGCTTCTTGATTTTATCCGTGAAAAAGTGGACAAGCTGGTAACCTATTATGATAACATCATTGGAGGTGAGGTTTTTCTTAAGCTGGATAAATCGAGTGATATGAAAAATAAGATCGTCCAGATTAAACTCACTATTCCCGGAAATGATATTCTTGTCAAGGAACAATGCCGGACCTTTGAAGAAGCCACTGACCTTTGCATGGAAGTACTCACACGCCAGGTGAAGAAACACAAGGACAGGATACGGAATAATTGAATTTTTCAAGCGCATATTCTGTAAGAAATCATCTTTTTTTCACGAACTTTAAGCATAATTGTCCGTTAGCTTATTAATTGACAATTCCAGCAAAACATGAAGCAATACAAGTTGTTACTGCTGTTCTTTTGCCTGGGCGCTGAGGTTTTTCCATTCTCGCCGGGGAATTACAATCTTGTCAGTAAAACCGTTGTTTCATGGAATGATACCCTGAGCCTGAGATTTTTGCGTGACACAAGTCTCTATAGTGGTGGTTGGGATACGCTGGCTCACAGCAGGTTTTGGAAGGATATCATTTCTCTCACCGGTGATTCCTGCATAATCAATGTCGGGTATTGCAGAAAGCCGCTGGAAAAAGTCAGCAGGTCGGTCTGGATGAACCAGACCGAACCCGAAAAAATCTGTTACAAAGACAGCCTTAGTCAGGTACATTGTGTAGACAGTTCAGGTATGCTCTATGTGACGGCTGGTAAGAAAGAATTTTATGAGGTACGCAAAACGCTTTCTGATATCAATACTGCTATTTCTGTTTTTAAAGTAAATCAATGTGATCCCTGGTATGCTCAAACCATTATTCTTATAGAAAGTCCCGGTAAGTATAGAGCCAAATCATCCGTTGGGGCGGCAGGTCCCTTTCAGCTTATGCCATCGGTGGCAAGAAAATATGGACTCCGCGTATCAAAAGGTCATGACGACAGAAGTGATTTGAAAAAATCCGCGAAGGCCGCAGCAAGACTGATAAATTCAGTCTGTATTCCTTCGATCAGAAATATGCTGAGTGACCGCGGCATTGCTTTTCAGGAAACGGATCTGTGGTTCAGACTTCTGGTCCTTCATGCTTATCATGCAGGAGCTGGAAATGTCAGGTGTGTGATCAACAGTCTTAACCCGACCGCTGGCGGCGTTGAACTCTTTCAGCAGATCTGGCAAACGACCTGCGGTACATTCAAGAATGAGAGTCAGAATTATTCACAAATTGCCTTGGGGGCCCTGTTAACCTTCGATGAATTGATTGAAGCTGATGGAGACACAGTATTCCTGGTAAAAGGAGATAAACATCTGAGATCGTATCAGAGAAAAAATCATAAACCCTGGGAGGCATATGATCACCTTGCATCCTGTCTCAGCGAGTATGAAAACGATTTTGTTGACGGGGTTATACCTTTTTCCTATTTCATGGAAAAGGTTGGAAAGATCAGGAAGGAATTTACAATGCTGGCCGAGGAGATTGCCGGCAAGGAGAAAGAAGTTGTGCTGAAAAGATATCCTGCCGCTGAAGAGCATATTAACGCCCTTGCAGCTTCACTTACTAAACGTCAGCGATACGAAGATGCTATCAGTATCCTGAAGATCAACCTGGATATGTACCCTGATTCACCAGCCGTACATGACAGCCTTGCCAGAGCATACAGATTATCAGGCGATAAGAAGATGGCTGAATTGCATACGAATAAGTCTGCAAACCTGAACAAGCCTGCAGTCAGATAATTTCCCGGAAATCAGAAATGTTTTACATTTGGTTCATCTCATACCTTGCAGATGAACCGCTACCTGCTGATCTTTTTTTTATCTCTTGTCTGTTCTGCCGGATTTTCTCAAACTGAAGTCATCCGGATCTTTAATAATCTTGAGTTGCCTGATACGGTCAAACCCTGGATAAACAGGAATACGATTATCGAAGGAGAAGCTTTCAGCGGTAGAAATTTTTCAAGAACCGGCAGTACCGATCTTTTTGGCATTGGCTGGAAAGGACCCTTCCCATCGTCTTGCTTTTCCAAAAATCTGAGTCTGAAAATCTCATCAAGGATAAGGATGGGTGAAGGTCAGGGAAAAGTGTCAATGGTGATGTCCATATTGAAGGCTGATTCCGTTATTTATTGGGTGAACAAATCCCTCCAAACCAGGATCCGGACGAAGGGGGTATGGACGGAGATCAGTGATGAGATTAGCCTTCCTGCAAATCTGACGGGCGCCAATCACACCTTACTTGTTTATCTGTGGAATGAAGAGGGAACAGTGATCTGTGATTTGGATGATCTGGAACTCAGCTTTTCAGAGTTGTATTTCCCAACGTGGATGGTACCCGATGACATCAGGTCAGACATGGATGTCAGCAATGACATTGAGCAGTTATACAATGGAACCTACTTCCGCTTATCACATAGCAGTAAAAGCGGAGAAATCAAAGTGCTGAGCCCGAACGGACGAGTACTCCTGGAAAGTATTTCCGTTTATTCATGCTGGAGTGAGAAAAGAAGAAGAGATCAGAATTTCAGAGATAGTGTCACATTGCGGTCATTCCGGTTCATTAACAACCTTGTCAGCGATCAGGGAGCCTCTTATAATTTTAGTTGCGGTCACGGCATATTCAACATGGATATTGAGTTATTTTTCCCTCACCATGAGCCACTGGTGGAATTCAGGATCAAGACCATTTTCAACCGCCGTGTTCAGTTGGAGCGACTTTCACTTTCATTTCGGTACGGACCGGAATTGAAGGAGGTGTACAGGCATTCATCACTTCTTGACAAGGATTCGTTTCAGCAAGAGTACTGGCTGGGGAAGGAAGGATTTCAGGTCTATTCGGACAGTGCGGGATTTATATTATATCATCCCCGGCAAATCAGTTCTGTCCAATTATCACCGCCGCTGAAGAAAGCAACAGTGAATATTGACTGGGAGATGGATCACCCGCTCTTATACTGGCCGCTTCTGGATTCCGCGGAGAACAAAAAGGAGAACAGATCCGCATCTGAATACAATAAGGGAGATACACTTGTCGCAGTCTTTTCACTTCAGGGAATACGCACTCCAAGAAAAGTGCCTCGCCTGTCGAAATTCCCCGAAGGCAGGAAAGCTGCAATAATCTGGACTGAACATGCCGACTATTCGGATTTACGACTTCAAAGGGCAGTTAATTTCGGCGCTGACACCATTCTGCATGTAAAGGATGCCACAGGAGGATTTGTCAGACACAGGATACCGGTGACAAAAAGTGTATTTTATTCAAATCCTGATTCGGTTTTAAATTCAGATAAAGCCGGATTCATACCGACTGAAATAGCCAGTTACAGATCAACACCAGGGTTCAGGGACTATTTGCATCAGCTTTCGTCAGCAGGTCAGGAAATATGTCTTCACACTCCCGATCATTATACCACAGAAAGATCCTTGCTTGATGAGGCATTACGGGAGTTCAAAAGAGAATTCAACAGCGTCAACTGGATCGATCATGGATATGATAACGCATCGAAGAGCAACCGGGAGAACCTGGTTTGCGACGGACTGATTCCCGGCTCGAAAAATTATTCGCTGGATCTCTGGAGCAAATACGGAGTGAAATATATATGGAATTGTTTTTATGAGGATACAAGTTTGTTTGCTTCACATTCTTTTAATTCCTTTTTAACCATCCCATACTACGGATGGGGTGACAGATTCCCTGTTCCGGTTTACTGGAAGCATCCTACGAGAAGTTCAGATATGATCCATTGGAGAACCAGTGGAACGCTTGATCCGCCGGATGCAGGGATGTGGAGTTATTTCTTTGATCCTGTAAGACTCCATGATCTGATGGATGGCAGAGGAACCGCTGTACTGCATGTGTATCCATCAAGGGCCGATTCAACCAATGGATATTACCATGAGAGTAATGGTGTTTACAGTATACGGAAGGAGTTTGATGAAATACTTTCCAGGCAGGCGGACTTGAGAGATCAGGGTTATCTGCACCTTGTATCCGTCCGCGATCATCTTGATTATAATCTGGCATTGGATAAGCTGGACATTAAGTTCCAGACCAATGGACAGATACGGATTGAAAATAAGAGTGGATCTGATATAGCAGGATTATCTTTTCTTATGCCCGAAGGAATGGTTGGGGTGAGGGGAAAATCAATGAAGGTTCGTAATGAAGGGAATGAAACTGTATGTTGGTTTGATCTTCATGCAGATGAAGTCGTATATCTTGATGTGTTAAGATAAAATGTGGATAAGAGTCAGAAAAATTATAATCAGGCTTGCCATGTGGTTTTTCGGACTGAGTATACTCAGTGTGATTATTTTCCGTTTTGTTCCGGTCCCGGTAACTCCCTTAATGCTGATTCGTTGTGTAGAGCAGCTATCAAAAGGTGAAAAAGTACGTCTTGTTAAAGACTGGGTAAGTATTGAAAAAATGAGTCCGGTTTTACCGCTTGCAGCGATTGCAGCGGAAGATCAGAACTTTGAAGAGCACCTGGGCTTTGATCTTGATGCGATAAAGAAAGCGCGTGACTATAACAGGAAGAATCCGGGTAAGCGCCTGAAGGGAGCCAGCACAATAAGTCAGCAGACTGCCAAGAATGTATTTTTATGGCCAAGCCGAAGCTGGATAAGAAAAGGTTTTGAAGTTTATTTCACTTTCCTTATTGAAATTTTCTGGAGTAAAAGGAGGATCATGGAAGTATATTTAAATGTGATTGAGATGGGTAAAGGAATATATGGAGCGGAGGCAGCTTCCCGGGAGTTTTTCAGAAAGCCCGCTTCAAAACTATCCATGAAAGAAGCAGCGCTCCTTGCTGCGGTCTTGCCCAATCCAAGACGCTGGTCGCCGTCCAGACCAACTCCATACATAAAGCGAAAGAGCGACAGGATTATCAGAAACATCGGTCGTCTTCAGGCTGAGGATTTCTGATATTAAGGTTGATTTTTGTCGTCATGAAATGAAGGTTTACCATGCCTGCAGCAATGGTGACAAACTGTTTTATGATTTTCTTGATTGGCAACGGACTTTCTGCCATCTTTGAACTGGAATTGAAAGGAAGGGAGAAGGAATTGTCTTGTTCTGAGCTTTCGACAAAAACCGGAAGATGATTTGCATGATCTTGATTTCCGGTATGCAGATCAGAGCCAGGTAAAAATATTCTGATACGGAGCTTTCTTAATTATCGATCAGGTTGAAAGAGTTTTTTAAAAACGATAAGTTCAGGTTTGCATTGCTGATGGCAGGCGTTTTCCTTTCCCGTCTGCCGTTTTTGGCCGATGGTTACGGGCTTGATGGTGATTCATGGTCGGTTGCCTTTTCTGCCATACAACTTCGGGAGACAGGAGAATATGAAGTATCAAGGTTGCCCGGCTATCCAGTACATGAATTCCTTACTTCACTTGTTATAGGTGGCGGACCATTTGCGGTAAATATGTTGACTTGCATTTTCAGCATGATCAGCATTGCCGCGTTTTTTTACACATTAGGAACACTAAGGTTTAAAAAACCTTATCTGGCTTCAATAGCCTTTGCGGCTGTACCGGTTTTTTACATTCACAGTACCACCGCGATCGATTATAATTTCGCGCTGGCGTTTATATTAAGTTCCGGTCTTTTTGTATTGAAGGAAAGATATATTTTGGCCGGCGTAATCTTAGGCTTTGCCATAGGATGTCGTATTACTTCGGGAGCCATGCTCATACCCTTTGCCATCCTTCTCGTGCAGAATGACGGAATCAAAGCAAGTCTGAAGAGGATACTCAGATTGATGATCCCTTCGGTCATCACCGGATTAATTCTCTTTTATCCTGTTATCGCAGACCATGGAATTGGATTTTTCACACACTACGAAGTTCCATATCCTTCAATCCCAAAGGTACTATACAAATTTTCAATTGAAGTCTGGGGAATTACAGGATTACTTGGATTGATGGTCTCTACCGGAATACTTTTTCTGTCCAACAGATCCGTCAAAAGGCAATATCTTTTTCCTCGATCGGTGAATGAGAGGTATGTTATCGCCTGGCTGGTGGCCATAGACCTCTTCATCATTGCTTTTCTGAAATTGCCGATGGAATCAGGATACCTCATTCCACTTGTCCCGTTCGTTATCATGTTGTTCGGAAAGTATCTGTATAATAAGGCCTTTGTGTTTTTGTGCATTATGCTGATCCTGTCACCTTTTATTGTAAGTCTGGGTCCTATCGACCGTCTTGATGCCAGTACTCCATCAAAGGCTTCTTTCAGTTTTGAAAGTTCAGGGGAACACTTACGTTGCGATTTGCTCAAGGGTCCTGTGATTGCCTATAAATCAAGACGTGCAAACGGAATTGAACTTACCAGAAGCATACTTGAATCAGCGGATACTGTGAAGCACAATTCGGTATTGGTTTCGGGTCGATGGTATGCGCAGTTAATGGTACAGAATGGAGACAGTTTAAGGAACAGGATGGTATTTAAATCTTACCTAAGCGAAGATGAAGCGGTGTATTATTTTGCCAAAGGCTATGAAATATTTTATATGCCAAGGCAAGACTATTACAATAAGATCATGCGTGGAATAGACCTTAAGATTTACGGTGCGGAACCTTTTCTAAGAGATGAATCTTATTAGAAACCGGAGGATAATTTATCTAAATACCGAATCCGAAACTAAGTCTGATAACCGGATTTTGATAGGGTGAATAAGCTGTTTCATTCAGGTTGTACAAAACCATCAGGTTGATGCTTGATCGGTCCCCCAGCATTTGCCTGTATCCGCCACCAACCAAAACACTGGTAATATCTTTTGTTCCGAGTAACCGCGATACATTATCCCGGACTTCGAATCGGAGCAGTTCATATTCCACGTGCGCGAAAAGATTTTCAAGTATGAGGTATCTTGAAAAGACACTGCCGCCATAGGTGTTGGAACTGTATGAATAGGCGGGGTATTGATCTTTGTATCTGTAATACATATAGGTAATGCCTAGTCCCATTGAAAACCTTTCGGTGATTCTGTAACCAATGATCGGTGAAACGTTGATGAGCGTTTGGGAACCAAACTGAAGTCCGATACCACCCCCGGTATATACCCGGTTCCAGAATCCATTCTCCTGAGGTGAGTTCAGCGGCGATCGTACCGGTGTCTGTTCAGACTCCTGTGCAGGTAAAACAGAAGAAGAAAGCAGTATCAAGAGAAGTGAAATCTTCAGGGAAGTAAATATTTTATCGCCTTTAATCATCTTGATGATAATCCTGTTGAATGAAAACTGTTCGTAAAGGTAAGCTTAATTATTTCGGAGATTGACCGGATTTTCACAATCTTTGAATAATCAATTAAAGGATTGCAAACGATCGTAGAGTATTAATTTATACCGGAGAAAGAGCCGGTCAGAAGACAGATATAATGACGAATATAATAATAACAGGAGCAGGAAGTGGAATTGGATTCCAGACGGCGATCAGGCTATTACAACTGAAGTCAAGCAGGGTATTTGCCATCAGCAGAAATTTGGAAAGGTTAAATCGTCTGGAGAAGGAGGCAAGCGGCAGCGAAGGGCAACTGCTTATCTTTGCTGGAGATCTTTGCCAGGAAGCGGACAGGAAAAATTTTTTGAAAAAAGTCAGTGAGCGGGCGGCGGAAATACAAATCCTGATCAACAATGCAAGTATTTTATACAATAAGAGTTTTGAAGAACTCAGTTGGGAGGATTGGGTGAACACCTACAGGACAAACGTATTTGGTGCAGCCGCCATGATTCGTGATTCCTTATCCCTCATGATGAAATCGGATATCCGGAGCAGTGGATTCCGGGCACACATTGTGAACATTGGAAGTATGGGTGGACTGAACGGGACTTCAAAATTTCCCGGGTTGTCTGCATACAGTTCCAGCAAGGCCGCGCTGGCCGTCATGACAGAGTGTTTGGCTGAAGAGTTCAAGGAGAAGAAGATCGCGGTGAATTCACTGGCATTGGGTTCAGTGCAAACCGAGATGTTTCTCACTGCCTTTCCGGGGCTGATTGCAGCCAGCAGTCCGGCGAAGATGGCAGCCTACATAGCTGATTTTGCCCTGAACGGCGATTCCTTTTTCAATGGAAAGAATATTCCGGTATCGGTATCGACACCTTGAATCAGCCTGTGTGAGGATAGCTGAGCGCTGACTATGGGGAGCTTACTTCGGCTACTTCCATCAATCTGAAAATCAAGACATTGACGAAATAGCGTATTTGTTGATAAAAAAGGCAAAAATCCACTTGTAGGGATCAGATTTCTTATTACATTTGCATCCCCTTTCAAACACGTTCTTGATCAGAAGAGGAGGATCAGATATCCTTGTTTTTTAATAAATCAGGGAATTTGCAGTGAAATGAAAAAAAACTGCTGGAAATCTGAGGGTTATCAAAAAGCCTGAAAAAAAATAAAAATTAGTTTGCAAAGACAAAAAACAGATGTACCTTTGCAGCCCTTTAAAATTAGAAATTCTTTGACAGCCCAACGGGGTTGGAAAAATAAGAGTACGTTCTTTGAAGAAATGAATAGGAAATAACAAGCCCTAAATATTTACAATTCCTATTGTGAAAATTTAGTGTAGCAATCCGAAATCAAGATTAACTTTACTATGGAGAGTTTGATCCTGGCTCAGGATTAACGCTAGCGGCAGGCCTAATACATGCAAGTCGAACGGCAGCACGGGTAGCAATACCTGGTGGCGAGTGGCGCACGGGTGCGTAACGCGTATGCAATCTACCTATAACTGGGGAATAGCCTTCCGAAAGGAAGATTAATACCGCATAAAATCACGAAGCGGCATCGTTTTGTGATCAAACCTCCGGGGGTTATAGATGAGCATGCGTGACATTAGCTAGTTGGTGAGGTAACGGCTCACCAAGGCGACGATGTCTAGGGGGTCTGAGAGGATGATCCCCCACACTGGTACTGAGACACGGACCAGACTCCTACGGGAGGCAGCAGTAAGGAATATTGGACAATGGCCGCAAGGCTGATCCAGCCATGCCGCGTGCAGGATGAAGGTGCTCTGCATTGTAAACTGCTTTTATCTGGGAATAAACCCCTTTACGTGTAGAGGGCTGAATGTACCAGAAGAATAAGGGTCGGCTAACTTCGTGCCAGCAGCCGCGGTAATACGAAGGACCCAAGCGTTATCCGGATTTATTGGGTTTAAAGGGTGCGTAGGCGGCTTATTAAGTCAGTGGTGAAAGCCTGAAGCTTAACTTCAGAACTGCCATTGATACTGATGAGCTTGAGTATGGTTGAGGTGGGCGGAATGTGTCATGTAGCGGTGAAATGCTTAGATATGACACAGAACACCGATTGCGAAGGCAGCTCACTAAGCCATAACTGACGCTGATGCACGAAAGCGTGGGGAGCAAACAGGATTAGATACCCTGGTAGTCCACGCCCTAAACGATGATCACTCGATGTGTGCGATATACTGTACGCGTCTGAGCGAAAGCATTAAGTGATCCACCTGGGGAGTACGACCGCAAGGTTGAAACTCAAAGGAATTGACGGGGGCCCGCACAAGCGGAGGAGCATGTGGTTTAATTCGATGATACGCGAGGAACCTTACCAGGGCTTGAAAGTTAGTGAAGGATGTGGAAACATGTCCGTCAGCAATGACACGAAACTAGGTGCTGCATGGCTGTCGTCAGCTCGTGCCGTGAGGTGTTGGGTTAAGTCCCGC
>CAZJDX010000040.1:0-17972 GCA_964544885.1 uncultured Flavobacteriales bacterium | reverse complement strand
GGGGATTAACAGAACAGGCTATTGATTTGCAGACTGAGGAATAATTTGCAACTATAAAGCACATGGATCGGATTCACTGTTTCAGTTCCTCACCCTGTTTCTGTTTCCAGCCAATACTTACATAATATTCCTCTCAACTGATGTTACTCTGGACGATGAATACAGATCGCTGAAGAAAAGGCTGGTGATTAATTGAAGCGGAATTTATTATTCTATTATCAGCTTCTTGTACTGTGTGAGATGACCATCAAGCTGCAACTCCATGAAATATATTCCTGGAGCAATGTCTTTCAGAGATAAACTGATCTTTTCTTGTGACAGACTCGACCCCAGTATCTTTTTACCACTCAGCGAATAGATTCCCACTTTAAGTATTTTCCTGTTAGTTGATTCAATCCTGATTATATTTTTGGCGGGATTTGGATATACATGAATCGATTGGTTTGATTCAAGGCGATCAACAGAAGTCAGGCTTGGATCAATTAAAATGTCGGTTGAGCAAGTATGCCAATTATTGATATGTCCGGTGGCTTCAATGCTCATCACGCTCTTCGGATTTGTCTGTAGCTGTACAGGAGCGGTAATGCCGTTGTGTGTATACAATTTCAATATCCCCAGACTTCCACCCGGATTAAAATAATTCACTCTGTCTTTTCTCACTAAGGCTAAATGAATGAGTCCGGATGTGAAATCATTTTGCCGGAAGCTCATCATATCGAAACCCGGACTACCCAGTATTGAAGAAGTGTAGTCAAAACTTATCCTGCCTGTATCCACAAGCAAAGGATCAAATTGTATGGTGAAGGCTATACCATATACATAATCAACAGGTGGGGTGAGGCCCCCGATACGTATTTCATATTCTGCAGGATCTCCCGGTGCAATGGAATTTCGTAATGGCGCCAGACACAGGTAATCGTGACTGAAAAGACCGGTCGATGGCGGTTTTGTCCTGAACACATGCCTCTTGCTGTAATTCTTGTAAATGGCGCTTGCATCCATGCTGTCAACAATTCCATTTCCGTCACAGTCTATATGTTTAGCATTAATGGGTCCGGAGGAGCTTATCGGAAGTGTCAAAGACCATTGCGCGCAAGGTTGTGCAATAAAATCGGTAACAGCGCCTTGTCTGACGGGTCCGGTTTCATGATAAATCATTCCCAGGTACAGAAAGTCTATATTATTTACAACAAGATTGTTGTCACAATCGCCCGGCCATACAGACAGCGTGCTATCGCTATCTATTTCAATCAATGTGGTAAAATAAGGCTCAACAACATTGATCATGGAACATAAATTTGTTTTTTCGGTCAATTGATTCGAAGCGGGATCAAATTCAAATAATACGGAACCACAGTTAGATCCGTATGTTCCCATGCCATATAGTTTACCATTCGAAGCGTTTAGCAAGCTTCCGTGTGGAGATGAAATATCATTAAGTGAGGTTCCAAAATCCGCCTTAATGGTCAGTAGGTTATTTGTGTAATCATATTCAAACAATGTTCCTTGAGATGAAGCGCCTCCTTCAGAAGTAAGGCCGTAGTATTTGCCATTTTCACCACGAACCAATTTACCTTGGGGAAAGGTCCCGCTCACTGTTCCGAAGCTTACTTTTTGATTTATACTTCCGGAGGACTCTGAATACTCAAAAATAAATCCGCCTGATGAATCCCCGCCGCTGACACTCAGGCCGAGAAAAATACCTGGAGATATTTCCAGCAGATCACTTTGTACAAACACCCCATTGGCAAATGCAGGAAATGGAATCGAATACTGCAGAGTATCAGACAGCAAAGAAAATCTGGAAATTGTACCCGTGTTGTTCTGTCCTCCTGTCGGGTTTACACAGATCAATCCATAATCGTAAAAGCCAAGTATTCCGATGTCAGGACTGTATATAATACTGCTCGCTGGATTTTCCCCGCCAGTTATGGTGTCAAAATGATACCTTGTGGTGAACATGCCGTTATATGGAGAATATGAAAATTTTACTCCTTTGTTGTTCAGTCCGCCTTTACCGGTCATGCCTTGAAAATCACTGAAAAAAGTACTGTAGCACAGCGTTCCGGAAGGATAAGAACCTGTATTTACGCTGTCAAAATCCACCAGCTTTTGGAATGTATTCGTAAACATATCATATTCGAACAGGGTTCCCATATTGTGAATTCCGCCAAACTTAGTCAGTCCGTATAACTTCCCGTTTCTTACCTTAACAAGACTCCCTTCAGGATTAAATCCGTTCAGGGTATCTGTGAACGAATGTATGAGAACCGGATTTTCACCGTTTGCGTCGGTTTTAAAAATGGTACCAAGTCCGGCGCTTCCACCGGATCGTGACATTCCCCAGAATTCAGTTTGTGCATTTACCCTGTCAGTTAGAAAGAGCAGTGTCACTATAATGGATAAAAAAAGAGCCGGAATTTTTTTCATGCTTCTGAATATTTGTAATCATTGAATTTACACATTTAATATTATATCCGGAATTACGAATGGAAATGCCTTGTTAATTCCTCTCATTCCCTTTGAGCAAAATCCTGTCGCCCTGCATAAAAACCACTGAGCCGGATTTTAACCTAAAATATGCATTGGTTTTTTCCTTTTTGTAAGAAATATGCTCATTCTGCACAGACTGCTTTTCCCGTTTTTCGTATTTAATTGAATGAAAAACAACATAACCCTGACAGCGGCTTTTTTTCTGCTGTTGAGTCTTTTTGAAGCGCAGGCTCAAACCCCTTCGGAAACAGTATCTGATGTGCTGAAAATGCATGACAAACCCGCCGCTCCTGGAACCTATCAGTTCGTGGTAAGTACAGACGAATACGTGGAGCCTTTCACCAACGATATCCTGCTCACTATTGAACGCTACAGGGAAGAGAAGCAGGAAGCCTTTCTTGCACTGAGTCCCGCGATCAACGTGAGGATTCCGTCCAGGTCTGAAATTGAATCCACCACCTTCATCCCCCTGGAAGAAGTTGTTTATATAAACCAAAAGCCGGCTCAGAAAAAAAGAAAATGAAAACAAAAATTAAGGGCACCTCTAAAAACCTATTTTGGGTGATGTGCTTAGATATTTTTTTTGCAAGACAAGGCGTGAGGAAGAAAGATACTGAAACTAAGTATCTGACTGACGAACAACGCCGTATTGCAAAAAAAGATCAAGCATATCATAATTACTGGCTTATTGATTATCTTACAAGTCAGCACCTGAAAGAGGTTTTTAGAGGTGCCCGTAACTTAATACTGCTCCCGGCTCTTTTTCTGAGCATACTGTGCAGAGCACAAAGCGGGGCTTCCTGCTCTGAGCCTGTTACACTGTATCCTGCACTGACTTGCAATAACACCCTGGATAAAGCGTATACCGGCGCCATGCAATGTCCGACAGCAGATTGTGCTTCTTTTATACTGATGCCACACATCAGTTCCGTCAGGAGTCAACGCTGCGAATCTGATGCTCAACTGTCTCTGCCGGCCATCTGGTTCAGGGTTATTGCAACCGCTTCAGAGTTTACGATTAATAATGGAAAGGCCTATGCCGGACCTGGAGCTGCAAAGGCCAATACGAAGCACTATGCTGTTTATTCGGGCGCCTGTGCTGAGTTGAATCTCATTTCCTCTCATACTCTTGCTGAAAATGCTTCGGCAACAGTGACAGGACTTACAGAAGGAAAAGAATATCTGATCCTTGCCTCCGCTGCCTGCGGCGCAGAGAAATATAACGCTATCAGTACCTGTATAACTTCGGGTACAGCCTATGAGGCTAATGGGAATTATTGCAGCGATGCCCTTGCCATCCGGCTTAATTCCGTTTACGCTGGCACCAATGCCGGCGCTACTCCCGACGGACCGGAATACAAGTATTCACTGGAGAACAATACCTGGTACAAGTGGATCGTTCCATCGGACTGGCCGGCCGGACAATCCGCTTCCATACGTGTTTACAATACCCAATGTAATTCGAACGAAGATATTCAGATCACCCTCTGGAGTACGGATGGTTCCTGTCCGGATGATCATGCTGTTGCTGCGGTAGTTCCCCTTATTCCGGGAGACAGGAAGGAGTATTTTTATCAGTGGACCCCGGCAGCGTCGAAAACCGTATATGTCTCGGTCGATGGTTTTGCAGGCTTTGCCTGCAACTTTAATCTTGAGATAAGAGAAGAGAGCAAGGCCATGGCCAATGTGATCGGACTTGATGTTGGCAGCGATGGTCAGGCCATCCTTCTCAACTGGGTGACCAGTGGCGAGGATGCGAATGAATATTTTACCATTGAGAAAAGCCGGGACGGACGAAGCTATTTGCCGCTGGATAATGTCCCTGGTGCAGGGAATGCTTCAAGCGAAAGAAACTATAGCTACAGGGATGAATATCCTTTCGCGGGAATCAGTTATTACAGATTACGAATGACCGATCCGGATGCCAACTATACTTATTCGAAGGCCATTGCCATTCATGTGAAAGGTGAAGGGCAATTGTTTCATGCCTGGACTTCATCCATGGGAGAAAATATTGATATAGCCTATTTCAGTGAAGCCGAAACCGAAGCGATGCTCAGGATCTATAACGAAACCGGAATGCAGGTATATAATATGCCGCTTCAGTTCACTCTGGGTCGAAACGATTACAGAATAAACTCAAGACTGTTTCCGGAAGGCAATTATAAGGTAAGGCTTGAAACTCCCGACACGATTCATTTCGGATCGGTATCGCTCGAATCCGAATAAGTCAGCAGGTCAGGATCTTTCAACACAGGATCACCCCGTTTTCTTTCTTCTTCTTTTTTATCTTTGCCTGAATGACAATATTCTTCCCCGGCGGGAGAAGCCTTGTCAATAGCGTAACAGGTTGAAACAACAGGTATATTTTCTTTTCAGACTTGCGGTATATTACCTGCTCTTTTTCGCATGCTGGAGATTTCTGTTCCTTCTTGCCAATTCATCACACCAGAAAGCCTTTGCCTGGCATGAAGCCTTCGGCGCATTCCTTCATGGAGCCAGAATGGATTTTTCAGTCGTGAGTTACCTGCTGATAATTCCGGTCATGCTCCTGTTTCTTTTTCCCTGGAAACCTGCCGTGTACCTGTACAGGCATCAGATGGTCTTTCACCGGCTGATTATCCTTGTGCTGACCGTATTGATGACAGCCAATATCATCCTTTTCCACTTCTGGGGTAGTCTTCTGAATTATCGCGCACTTTCTTATCTGAATGATCCCAAACAAACATTGCATTCCTTAAGCAACCTGCAAACTCTTGGCATCTTCCTTTTTCTGAGTCTGATGATAATTCTTGCATGGTTTATCCTGAAAAAAACCTGCAGAGTCGTCATTAAAGAGATCAGTTTTCCGGTAATCAGGCAAGTGTTGCTAATCGTTATTGTATCTTTTGTATTGGTTAGCGGAATTCGCGGCGGATGGCAAATGCTTCCGATGAATGAGAGTCTCGTTGCCTATTCAAAAAACAACTTTTTGAATCAGTCAGCGCTTAATCCCGCATGGCATCTGGTTTATGAGATCAGAACTGCCGGACTCACGCACAGTAATCCTTTTAACAAAATGGACGATATCCGTGCGGATGCCATTGTCAATGATCTTTTCAGCTGTGAGAAAGACACTTTTCCGGAAATTCTGAATACGTCAAGACCGAATATTGTCCTCATTATTCTGGAAAGTCATACCGCCGACCTTGTCGGATCGATGGGTGGTGAAGAAAAGGTTTCTCCCTTCCTGGATTCGCTGATAGGGGATGGACTCCTGTTTTCAACAATACATTCCAGCGGATCACGTACCGATCAGGGAATTGTTTCTTTGCTTAATGGCTGGCCGGCCACACCTTATCACAGCATTATGCGATCCGCGGATAAATCTTCCAGGCTGCCTTCCCTGGTCAAAGACCTTAGAGCGGAAGGCTATCAGACCTCTTTCTATTATGGAGGAGAGAGTAATTTTTCGAACATGAATACCTATCTAAGCGGTCAGTTCTTTGATCACCAGATTGAGAAACTGGATTTTGCTCCAGCGACACCAAATGGAAAATGGGGGGTATATGATGAATATGTTTTTTTGAAGCAGCTCTCAGACCTGAAGCATAATGAAGGCCGCTTTTTTTCGGTTATCCTGACACTCAGTAATCATGAACCCTTTGACATCCCCCGAAAGCCGCGATTCACGGGCAATTCAGAGGCAGACAAGTTTAAAAGCGCGGCTGCTTACACGGACGACTGCCTGCGGGAATATGTTGAGGCGGCAAAGAAGGAAACGTGGTACGACAGTACTTTGTTTATTCTTGCAGCGGATCACGGACATCGACTACCTTATTACAAGGATGAGGTTTTTCCCGACACCAAACTGATCCCGCTGGTTTTTTACGGAGAGGCGTTGAAACCTGAATTCAGGGGGATGAAGAAGGATAAGCTGGGCGGACATCATGATCTTCCCGCAACCTTGCTGGCGCAAATGAAGCTTAACCATTCTTCATACACATGGAGTAAAAACCTCCTGAATCCTTTTGTCAAAGACTTCGCCTACTATCAGATAGAATATGTAATGGGGTGGAAGGAGCCGGGAGATTATTTCGTTTTCTCTTATCCGAAAAACGACCTGTTGGTCGATAGTATTTATACTGAATCAAAAAGGGACACTCTTATCCAAAGAGGCCAGGCTTTTATTCAGAAATTATACGGAGAGTACCTGAATTACTAAGGTGGGTGGTTTCAGTTTGGGTGCGCAAATCAGTTTGAGTTCGTAGTTTGAGAACGCGCAATGAGCCGAGGCTTATCTTGAATCCGTCCCGTTCTCCGCACTGTTACTCGAACTCAAGCTAGTTTGAGTGCGGAGTTTGAGAACGAGCTATGAGCCAAGGCTTATCCTATATCTGTCCCGATCTCAAACTGGAACTCGAACTCAAACTATCACCGTTCTTCGCACTGTTACTCGAACTTAATCTGGTTCGGGTGCGCAAATCAGTTCGAGTGTGGAGTTTGAGAACGCGCAATGAGCCGAGGCTTATCTTGAATCCGTCCCGTTCTTCGCACTGTTACTCGAACTCAAACTTAATCTGGTTCGGGTGCGCAAATCAGTTCGAGTGTGGAGTTTGAGAACGCGCAATGAGCCGAGGCTTATCTTGAATCCGTTCCGTTCTCCACACTGTTACTCAAACTCAAACTGGAACTCTAACTATCACTGTTCGTCCATCCGGAATGACTCCATAAACTTAGTGGTGTAATTTCCGCTTCTGAAGTCGGCGTGTCTCATCAGTTGCTGATGAAAAGGGATAGTAGTCTTAACACCCTCTACCACAAACTCACTCAGGGCTCTTTCCATGGTGTTGATGGCTTCTTCCCTTGTTTGCGCGACGGTGATCAGCTTGGCGATCATGGAATCGTAATTGGAAGGAATGGTATAACCGGCATAGATGTGCGAGTCGACACGTACACCATGTCCTCCCGGTACGTGAAGCGTGGTGATCCGTCCCGGTGATGGACGGAAACCATTATAGGGATCTTCGGCGTTGATCCTGCATTCTATGGCGTGCATGTTCGGAAAATAGTTTTTCCCGGTGATGGGAATTCCGGCCGCTATCTTTATCTGCTCTTTGATCAGATCGTAATTGATCACTTCTTCGGTAATGGGATGTTCCACCTGAATCCTCGTATTCATTTCCATGAAGTAGAAGTTCCGGTATTTGTCAACCAGGAATTCAATCGTTCCCACCCCTTCATATTTAACCGCCAAAGCCGCCTTGATGGCCGCGTCACCCATCTTGTCCCGAAGTTCGGCAGTCATGAAAGGTGAAGGGGTCTCCTCCATCAGTTTCTGATGCCGTCTTTGTACGGAACAATCCCTTTCGCTAAGATGACAGGCCTTGCCAAACTGATCTCCTGCGATTTGTATTTCAATATGCCGAGGCTCTTCAATGTATTTTTCAAGATACATGCCGTCATTTCCAAAGGCTGCGCTCGCTTCCTGTCTTGCATTGTTCCAGGCATCTTCGAAATCTTCCTGTTTGAAAACAATACGCATTCCTTTCCCGCCTCCGCCCGCGGTAGCTTTAAGAATGACAGGATAGCCAACTTCTTTGGCTATCTTCATTCCGCTCTTGAGGTCCTTCAACAAGCCTTCTGTTCCGGGAATGGTTGGAACACCGGCTTTCTTCATGGTTTCCTTCGCGTTGGATTTATCTCCCATCGCATCAATCTGATCGGGTGTAGCGCCAATAAATTTGATACCATGTTCCTGACAGATGGCGCTGAACTTGGAATTCTCAGAGAGAAACCCGTAACCCGGATGGATCGCATCCGCATTGGTAATCTCAGCAGCCGCAATAATCCTTGAAATATTAAGATAAGAATCACGGCTTGGCGGCGGACCAATACAAACCGCTTCATCGGCGAAGCGAACATGCAGACTTTCCTTATCAGCCGTACTGTAAACCGCGACCGTATTGATGCCCATTTCCTTGCAGGTACGGATTATCCGTAATGCAATTTCACCGCGGTTTGCGATCAGAATCTTTTTAAACATGGTACTAATTTGAAAATGGTTCGCTAAAGCGAATTTATTATCACAGGTTCCTTTAAACCCTAAGGAAAAAAGAAAACACAGAAATCAACTGGGGTCTACCAGAAACAATGGCTGGTCATATTCAACCGGGGTGGCATTGTCAACAAGTACCTTCACGATCTTTCCGGCAACCTCCGATTCAATTTCGTTGAACAATTTCATCGCTTCGATGATACACAATACTTTTCCCGGCTTGATCTCGTCACCTACGTTGACAAATACCGGTTTCTCCGGAGTGGAAGCACGGTAGAATGTGCCGATCATGGGCGATTTAATCGTAACATATTTATTGTCGTCGGTCACCGCCGCTTTCTCTGCCGCAGGCGCAGTCTTTTCCGAAGGCAATGGGATGGCTGGAGGCAGGGGAGCAGGTGTATGAACAAACTGATGAACAGCCGGGTTATGTACCGGAGCTATCGAGGCTCCATGTGAAGTTTTTATGGTGAGCTTGAAATCCTTTTGTTCAAGACTTACTTCACTAACACCACTGCTCTGTACAAATTTTATCAGACTTTCAATGTCGTTCAGGTTCATTCCGGAGCTGACCGGCTGAGCTTTTACTTTAGCTACAGGGGCTTTTTTGCTTTTCATAGCAGTTTTTTTGTGTTGGCCGGACCTTTCAGACCGGTACAGAATTCAAACCTACATGAAATTTCAAAAAGAGCAAAATTCTTTATTTCATTGAGAAAGCATTATTAAGTTGATATAGAGTACGTTGAGTTTTGGGAGGGCACCTGCACGCCTGAACAAGCATCCTTATCTAATGAAAACGGGGAAAGCCTGATGACCTTCCCCGTTCCGGTTCGCGGTTTTGTTCCGCAATATTCTATGCATTGTCAGGGCAAAGAGCCCCCTTTCTTTGTCAGAAGCTTATGTCAATACCGAAGGCAATTGCGTCCATGGAATTATTCACGGTGACATCCACCTCCAGCGGATCAGCGTTCAGCGCCTTGATCTCCTGATCTTTCGCCCAGAAGGTATGCATATAGCCAACATTGAAACGGATCGCATTGGATGCTTTGATTGAGAATCCTGTATTGATATTATAATTATCATCCTGCATTACTTCATAGGTACCCATTCGGGTATAGTATGCTTCGCGGTCAGTTTCAGACCATGCATAATTCGTAAAACCGCCACCTATGCTGGCTGTGAAAGCAGGACTGATTTTGTACTGGAAGCCTGCCGCAATGGTAGAGGCATCACCGGCAAGTTCCGACCAGGGTTTATCTTTTGTGATCGCAGAGGATTTCCCCCAGTCGGCATTTTTCTGAAAGTAATAATTGTAATCCGCAAAGGCACGGAATTTTTCAGAGATTGCGTAAGAGGTTCCGAAAGCAAATACAGCAGGCAGATCACGACGGTTCATCTGACCATTTAAGGTAGCGCCGAAATCATCCTTGATCTGTTTTGTTTCGAAGTCGAGATTCACCTGTGATTCGTAACGTGTGGAGAAATTAAGTTTCTCAGTTGCATTCACATTCATACCGAAGACAAATCCCATTCCGGATGCACTCTCTTCAGTTTCCAGAGCAAGCGGCATGTCATCCATATCAACAGGTGAAGTGGTGAGCGTCATCCCCGCTTCAGCGGTGTTTTTAGCGCTGATATATCGGATGGCTGTTGCGAAGGAAATATTTTTACCCGCCTGATAAGTACCTCCAAGGGTTGTGGTCAGATAGTATGAGCTGGCTTTGAGGTAAGCGTCTTTTGTCTCGGAATAAGCGCCACCGGTTCCCATCAAAGCCTGCAGTCCGATGAGGTCGGTGGTTATTGAACCTCCGGGATAATTCATGGTCGCGCCGCCGCCGGAAATAAATACTCCGGTGAACATTGCCCATTTATCTTTTTTATAAGCCGCGTACAGATTTGGAATGAAAGCATCCGCTCCATCTTGCGAATAACTTTTAATTCCCTGGCCAATGCCAAGATCATACGTATGCGAAGGCTTACGGAATAAACTCTGGTTACTGAAGTTTATGTGAAAGCCATTCGACAGTTGTGTGATACCCGCAGGGTTATACACCACCGCGTCGGTCGCGTCGGTTGCCGCGTTTCGTGCGGAACTGCGGATCCACTCCGAACTCAGGTTAGCCAGATTGTCCATCTGTGCCAAGGCGCTGTTAACACCGGTCATTGTAAGCAGGATCAGGATGATCCATTTGTTGTTCGTTTTCATTGGTTATGAATTACAATTATGTTTATCGGATTAAACTGAATTGCAACTTATCAGTTAGCGAAAAGGGGGACCTTTCCTTACAGTTTTACCTGCTGAAAAATGAAGACCTGTGCCCGTATGAAGTCGGAAAAGCCGCAAGAAGCAATAAAAAAGCCGGTTTTCCGCGATGATTATTGCAGATTGAGAAGTGGGCCGTGAATTCCTTCTCTGTGACCGTTTCTATCGGGCACAGTAAATCGCTGATGATTGACCGGCTTTCGTTGAACCTTCTTTCTCTTGATAAAATTTCTTTAGTCTTATGGGCTGATCCGGCAACAGGGAACCGAACACGCTTATTAAGGGATGTCAGAGCTGGGCATTGTAGCAAATTCCCGAACGCTTTGGTGTCAGGCCTCAGCCGTTCTGCCTTTTTTAAAAATATAAAAGAGAGAGGGGCCTGAAAAAATATTCCGAATTGAAAAAAATAGTTTATGGTTGGGGTTATTAAGTCCGGTTCAAAAATAAAGCGGTCTCAATAGGCCCACTTTACCCAGACGCTGCCCCAGGTGAACCCGCCGCCGAAAGCTGCCAGGATCAGGTTATCTCCTTTCTTCAGGGATTTTTCCCAATCCCAGAGGCACAGCGGAATGGTCCCGCTGGTTGTGTTACCATACTTGTGAATGTTCAGCATCACTTTGCTGTCGTCTAATCCCATTCTGCTGGCAGTTGCATCGATGATCCGTTTGTTGGCCTGATGTGGTACCAGCCAGGCGATGTCTTCCGGTTTTAGGTGATTTTTTTCCATTATGTCGGCCGATACCTGGGCCATATTGACTACCGCTGCCTTGAAAACAGGTTGACCATCCTGAAATACATAATGTTCTTTGGCATCTACCGTTTTGTGTGAGGGTGGTTTTACGGAGCCGCCTGCTTTTTGATGCAGATAAACCCTTCCTGCTCCGTCGCTCTTCAGGATAGAATCCAACACTCCATAGCCATTGTTGTCCGGCTCAAGCAAGACCGCACCGGCGCCATCTCCGAAAATTACACAGGTTGCTCTGTCACTGTAATCAATGATGCTCGACATTTTATCGGCTCCGACAACAACCACTTTTTTATACTGACCCGATTCGATGTACTTCGATCCGGTCACCAGGGCAAAAAGAAATCCTGAACAGGCTGCGGAGATATCGAAGCCAAAAGCGTTTTTCGCGCCGATCTTATCACAGATCACATTCGCGGTGGCGGGAAAAACATAGTCGGGTGTAGTGGTTGCGCAGATCAACAGTTCGATCTCTGACGGATTTATACCGCGTTTGTTACACAAGTCCAGTACGGCAGGTACGGCAAGATCGGATGTTCCCTTCCCTTCGCCTTTCAGAATCCTTCTCTCCTTGACCCCTGTACGTGTGGTGATCCATTCGTCGGTGGTGTCCACCATTTTTTCAAGATCTCCATTACTTAATACAAATTCGGGAACATACCCGCCAATGGCAGTGATCGCGGCAGTAGTTTTAGACATTATTTTTTAAGAATTGAAAAACGAAGGTAGAAGATAAATCTGAAATTCATATTTCTTACCCTGCGTTTAAAGAAATCCGCAGCGCTTGCGGGGAGCTTCAGGAGACTGCTTCCTTGCTGAAGGCTTTGGCAATCTTCTTAGACAAACCGGCTTCGCAGACTTCGCGGCTTAGCAATATCATGTTTTTAATCGCCTTGGCTTTGCTTATTCCATGCGCGATGATCACTTCAGCATTGATACCGAGGATAGGGGTTCCGCCATAATCTTCATAATCAAAACGGTCGAAGTAAGGATCCTTTATTCCGCGCTTACGGATCATGGCATAGAACGATTCCGCTTCCTTAAGAATAACATTGCCCGTAAACCCGTCGCAGACCACTACATCGGCTTTGTCATTGAAAAGATCCCTCCCTTCAACATTGCCAATGAACTTCAATTCTGAAGTTTCCTTTAACAGCTGATGGGCTTCCTTCACGAGAATATTTCCTTTCTCTTCTTCCTCACCTATACTCATCAACCCGATCCGCGGATCAGAAATATGCAGAAGGTTTTCGGCATAGATTGAACCAAGGATCGCAAACTGCTGAAGTATCTCCGGTTTACAGTCGGCGTTTACTCCTACATCAAGAATGAGACCCCAGCCTCCGTTTTCTTTCGGCAGGAGGGATCCGATAGCCGGACGTAAAATACCGGCAATGGGCTTAACCGTAAACATGGAACCCACCAGCATCGCACCCGTATTTCCAGCAGAGGCGAAGGAATCAATGCGGCCTTCCTTCAACCACTGAAAACCAACTACGATACTGGAATCGGTTTTTTGCTGGAAGGCCTTGGTAGGATGATCGGACATAGAGATCTCTCCGGGGCAATGCACAATTTCCATAGCCCCCTCAGGAATTCCTTCCTGCTTAAGGTAGGGAATTATACGATCGCGGTCGCCGAACAGAATGAGACTGATCTCTGAAGGCAGTTCTTTCCAGGCGGCAATGGCGCCGAGTGAGGTCTGTTCGGGGGCATAGTCGCCACCCATTATGTCAACACCGATTCTCATGTTTCAGATTTACGTATCATGTTCCGGTTAAAATTAATACAATAACAAAAAGCAGCTGACGGCCTGTAACGAGGTTGTCAACTGCTTTTTGTCAATGACGAAGCCGCCTTTAAGCGCTGGCATTTTTCTCCATCACCACCTTGCCTTTGTAATACAGTTTATCCTCATACCAGTGTGCGCGGTGGTATAAATGCGGCTGGCCTGTTGTAGGATCTGTTGCAACTGTTGGAGCTTCAGCTTTCCAGTGCGTTCTTCTCTTATCGCGGCGAGATTTCGAATGTCGGTGTTTTGGATTTGGCATGTTATTAAGGTATTATCTGTTTGTTTTTTGTTTCAGGCTTAATTCAGGTTGATGTTTTTCAGGATGTCCCAGCGTGGATCGCTACCTTGTTTGCCGTCCGGGTGAAGACCATGTTCTTCAAGCGATTTCAGCACTTCAGGATCACAGGACGGATTACCGTTTTCATCCTCGTGTACATTTCTCATCGGTATCATCAGGGTGATAAACTCATAGATAAAACGGGATACGTCAAGTTCTTTTTCCTTCGCGGGAAGAATGAGCACATCATCCGCAACCTCTTCTTCTGTCTTTACATCCCCCGACTTTACAATCAGTTCATTGAAGCTTTCAAACTCCAATGCAAGGTCTTCCAGGCAACGGTCGCATGAAACGGTAATTTCACCACTCATGGTGAAGTCCAGAAGCATCATGGAGTCTTTTTTATCCACGATGAGCAGTACATCCACATCAGCATCATGTACCGGTGAGTTTTCAAACTCCCGAAAGAACGAGCTCCCGATATGAAATTCGAATTCGTGTTCGCCTTCACTCAGACCGCCAAAATGGATCACAAATTCCTTCATTTCGCCCATGCAATACATTCCATTTTTAGGGGGGACAAAGGTAAGAATAAAAGCCTTCGAATCAATATTTTCTATAGAATCAGGTAGGAAAACGCCTTTCCTTCTTCTCACTCTGATAAATTAAACTGTAAAGACAGGATATTTTGAGCGGTGCACAAATCCGGATAGAATTTTCAGGTAGCTTTTATTTTCAGCTCTTTCGCCGGAAGAATAAGAGAATACGGGTTTACCAGACCTCGTTTGAGTTTACAAAGACCTCATTTACAAAGCATTGCCATTGGCAGGATAAAAAGACCCTGATTTCGCCTCAGGATTAGTAAATTCGCCATCCCAATCAAAATTGAGAAAAATCAGTAAATACCTTTTATTCCCTTTGCAATGGCTTTGGCGTAGCTTTTATTTTATAAACGCCGTGATCACTTTTTTTCTTTTTTTTCCCGTTTTCGCGGTTTTGTTGATGCGTCAGGAATGGTTCCCCCTGGTATTCAGACTTAAAAAGGTTTGGGCTCATTTTATTTTATGGCCTGCTTTTATTTTTTACGACATAAAGAGCTCCTTTAAACATGAAAAGGGCCAGGCTTATGTTTTTTGTCCGAATCACACTTCTTATTTAGACATAATGCTCATATATATAAGTATACCTGTTTACTTCCATACTATGGGTAAAGCGGAACTCAGAAAAGTTCCTTTTTTCAGAAGGTTTTTCCATAAAATGAATATTCCCGTAAACCGCAAAAGCAGGATGGATTCACATCGCGCATTTCTGAGGGCGGCCTCGGATATCGAGAAAGGGATCAGTATTACCTTGTTTCCCGAAGGCACCATTCATCATACCGGACCCCGTATCGGAAGGTTTAAAAATGGTCCGTTCAGACTGGCAATTCAGCAACAGGTTCCGGTTGTGCCTATCAGTTTTCTTGATAACTGGAGGTTGCTTCCGGATGATTTTCTGAAAAGAACGGGACATCCTGGAAGGGCACATGTAATCATACATGAACCCATTTCTACAAAAGGGATGACGGAAGCCGATATGGAAACGCTGAAGTCGAAAGTGTACGAAGTAATGAAGGCGCCTCTGTCTAAAAAATTTCCGGAATATTTTCCCGAAGACAAAGAGCCGGATTTAATAATTAAGTGAAAGGTAAAGTATAGCGTTGATCTCTCCCCGGTTAATTCTTTTCCATCAGGGAAACTACGTGATATTCACGCTCTTTTATCATTGCCCTTGTCCATGACAAACCCTCCGGGAAAACGGATAATCCTGTCAAATTTTACGGGAAGCGGAAGCAAAAACAAAGCGGAAGCGAATCAGGATATTTCTTTTTGACAGAAAAATTTGATTAAGTAAGGAATCCTAACTATATTTGCGACGGCAATATTGCCAGCAACAATTAAACACTTAATCAAATGACAAAATCAGTTTTCTATCACGCCGGTTGTCCTGTTTGCGTCAGTGCGGAACACGACATTGTTAAACTTATTGGTGAAAGCAATGTTGAAATCGTCAACATCGGACAAGACCGTAACCGTATTCCGGAAGCCGAAAACAAAGGGGTATTATCGGTTCCCGCCCTGGTAACACCAAACGGCAATGTTTTACACATCAATCACGGAGCTTCAATGGAGGAGGTTAAAGGATAAAAAAAATTTGCCCCACATAGTTAGGATAACTACCTTTGTGGGGCATTTTAAAACCGGTTATCATCGCCATGAAAATCACACCTCTGATCATCGTGCTTTGGTTATCAGTGACAGAAAAAGCTCAGAATATAAATTCAAAAACAAAGGAGGTTGCTTTTGGCACACCTATGTAACAAAAACCGATGGCAGCATTATGCACTTTGATATTATCGCTCCATCGGAGGTAAAAGACACAACCGTAATTTACGGTTATGGAAAGGAATATTTAAAAACCAAAGGACGGGAAGGCCAGGCGCTGACATCAAAGGAATGCAGGTTCTGTCACGTAAGGGTTTTGCAAGCTCAGTGGGAAGTGGATATTAAATCGAAAGGAAATTTTATTCTTGAAATGGAAAATTGTAATTAATGAAGAACGATATTCAAGACCGTTCAGACATTGTATTATTGGTGAATACTTTTTATGAAAAAGTGAGAGCCAATAAGACCATAGGGTATATCTTTGATAGTGTTGCACACGTGGATTGGAAAAGTCATTTGCCAAGAATGTATTCTTTTTGGGCAAGTTTGCTTTTGGACGAACAAAGTTTTAGCGGTAATCCTATGCAGAAACATGTGGAATTAAGCAAAATCGCGCCTATGACCAGCGTTGAATTTTCCGAATGGATGCTCTTGTTTACTGAAACAGTTGACGACCTTTTCGAAGGAGAAAAAGCGGAAGAAGCAAAAACCCGCGCAGCAAATATTGCAAGACTAATGCTGCTCAATATTGAAAGAGCATGAGCAAGTCTGATTTCAACCTTACGCATCAGAACAAAAGCACGGAAAGTAAAATTGTTGCTTCGTTGGAAAGAATTGCCCAGGCATTCAGGGTATTGCTTTGGCAGGAAAGCAAGGAGCATTCACTGACGCCTATTCAGGTCCAGGTTATAATTTTCCTGAGATTTCACGCCGATGAAAAATGCAAGGTAAGCTATCTGGCTGAGGAGTTTAATATGACAAAAGCCACCATCAGCGACACCATTAAAACATTAGAACAAAAGCTGCTGATCACAAAGGATTTTGAACAACACGACAACCGGAGTTACATCATCCAGCTGACGGCAAAAGGAAAGGAAACAGCAGATAAGACGGCATTGTTCAGTAAAGAAATTTTTAAACCCGTTAATAAGCTGAGTCCTGATGAAAAGGAAAATCTCCTGTTAAGCCTTCTGAGCATCATTAAAGAGTTAAACCAGGCCGGCGTAATTACTATACAGAGAATGTGTTTGACCTGTAATCACTATGAGTATTCAGAAAAAGGTCAAAAACATTTTTGCAGGCTGCTTAACCAATATTTAAAATCATCAGACTTGCGAATCGACTGTCCTGAGCATCTTGTCATTCAGGACTAATATTACATGTCGCTTGGAAAATCGGTTTGCAGCTTGCTCAGACCGCTTCGCTGCTGAAAACGAAAAGGCTCAGCACGCCTTCACCGGCGCGCTCCTGGCTCATATTTCCTCTGTTGACCTCCTTACGGAATCTCAGCAATACTCTTCGAAAGCGGCTTTCAGATTCTCCGCGATCATCTCAGCCGACCGGCCTTCTATATTATGACGTTCCAGGAAATGGACGAGCTTTCCGTCTTTGAACAAAGCTATGGAAGGTGAGGACGGGGGATAAGGAAGAGTGAATTTTCTGGCTTCGGCGGTTGCTTCCAGATCTTGTCCGGCAAAGACCGTAGTCAGTTTATCCGGACGCTTTTCGCTGCTGACAGCCATTCTGACTCCCGGCCTGGCGGCTCCTGCTGCGCAGCCGCAGACTGAATTCAATACCAGCAGAAGGGTACCTTTACTGGCTGGTATGGTTTCTTTTACTTCTTCAACGGTTTTTAATTCCTGGAACCCAGCCGAAGTCAATTCCTGGCGCATGGGTGTACAGATGTATTCTGGATATGGCATTCTATTGAAGTTTTATTGATTTCAGGACGCAATTTACACTGAAATCCGCAGAGAAAAATGATGCTTTCGTATTATCAGAGCGATTTCAGCAATAATTATAATGCCAGAACAAAAGTCTGAGCGAAAAGTTCAGATTCTTACACTTGTCAGACTCTTGGCGAATTCCCTGTAAACAGGCTGTCGCCCGGGTTAATTTGCAGGTAGTTCACAAAAGGACCAACATGAAACGCAAATTGCCT
>CAZJDX010000039.1:0-18382 GCA_964544885.1 uncultured Flavobacteriales bacterium | reverse complement strand
ATAAGGATTTCGCCATTCTCTACAGGACCAATGCCCAGTCGCGCTCCATGGAAGAGGCTTTGCGCCGGATGAATATTCCATACCGGATATATGGGGGATTGTCATTTTATAAAAGAAAGGAAATCAAAGACCTTCTCGCCTATTTCAGACTCGTCATTAATCACCATGATGAGGAAGCACTCAAACGTGTCATCAATGTCCCGGCACGCGGAATCGGTAAAACCTCTCTTGATAAGATCATGGTCTCCGCGGCTTCAGCGAATAAAAGTCTTTGGGAGATTATAGAAAATCCACTGAATAACCCCTGCGGTTTTAACAATGGCATGCTTGGCAAGCTGAATGATTTTTGTACCATGATCAGGAGTCTCAGTCTTAAACTGAAAAACTCCAATGCTTTTGAACTGGCTTCGGCCATAGCCTCTTCGAGCGGGCTGTTGCGCGAGCTTTACGATGATAAAACTCCTGAAGGTGTAAGCCGTTACG
Source organism: uncultured Flavobacteriales bacterium (assembly GCA_964544885.1). Lineage (GTDB taxonomy): Bacteria > Bacteroidota > Bacteroidia > AKYH767-A > 2013-40CM-41-45 > QQVM01. The sequence continues at coordinate 17,899 of CAZJDX010000039.1, read as the reverse complement.
AAAACGTTCAGGAATTATTGAATGGTATCCGTGAATTTGTCGAAACAGGCAATAGCATCACACCTCAGGGTGATGAAGTACACAATCAAGATCCGGACGCTGTCAGAACTCTTGATATGTTCATGCAGGATATCGCCTTGCTCACTGATGCAGATGATGATGATAAATCGAATGATGATAAGGTTTCCCTGATGACCCTCCATGCCGCCAAGGGGCTCGAATTCCCCGCCGTGTATGTTGTAGGTCTTGAGGAGAATCTTTTTCCTTCGCAAAGATCTCTTGATTCGAGGGAAGACCTTGAAGAAGAAAGACGATTGTTTTATGTTGGTATAACCAGAGCGGAGAAAAAACTATCCATCTCCTATGCTACCTCCAGATATAAATGGGGCAACCTGATCACCTGTGAACCCAGCCGTTTTATTGAGGAGATCGATCCTTCATTTATTGAAGATCACAGCCCCATGCGAAAGTCAGAGCCTTTACCTTTCGACCAATTTCCACAGGAGAGATGGGGCAACGGTCAAGGGCTCACAGGTAGTAAACAATTTAAAGCTTCCACTGCTGTTATTCCTGGTAATTTTAAAAAAGTGAGCCCTGCTTTGTCAGAAACCTCAGTATCCGCTGAACTTTCGGGTATTCAACCTGGAATGGAAGTGGAGCATGAAAAGTTTGGGACCGGCATTGTGCTGAATGTAGAAGGAAAAGACAGTGACAGGAAGGCAACTGTTAACTTCGGTTCGGTTGGCACCAAACAATTACTCCTCAAATATGCCAGACTTAAAATACTTGGCTGATACAGGCATTTTGGATATATTTGCCACAGAGGAAATTCCTGTACAGTCTTGCAAGAATTCTATTCCTGAAGGCTGTTAAAAAGTATATATTTCATCCGGAATTCAACTACAGGTTTTCATAAGCAAAATTCATTTACCATCTTCCCTGCCAATGGTGATACCTTAGAGTTCAGGATATAAGGTTAGCATTGTAATAAAGAAATTTAACCAGCAATAATAATGAGCAAATCCACCAGGAAGGTCACAGAGCCCTCTAAAGAGAAACATTTTGTTTCAATAGAAAACCTTGAGTACAATACCCAAAGGGATAAACTGCTGATCTCTGAGTATGGCCGAAATGTGCAGAAGATGATCAAATACACAGTCGGTATCAGTGACAGGGAAACCAGGAACAAGGCCGCGCAGATGATCGTGAACGTGATGGCTTGTCTCAATCCTTCAGTTCGCGAGCTGGTCGATTATAAACATAAGTTATGGGATCATCTTTTCATATTGTCTGATTTTAAACTCGATGTTGACGCCCCTTTCCCGATGCCGGATAAAGATAAATTTAATGCCAAGCCCGGGAAAGTCTCCTACCCGCAGGGTAAGATCCGCTATAAGTATTATGGCAAAGTGATGGAAGATATGCTTGCGAAGATCGCAGACATGGAAGATGGCCAACGAAAGGAACAGATTACGCAGAACCTCGCTAATTTTATGAAGATGTCCTATCTTACCTGGAATAAGGATACTGTGGACGATTCTACAATACTAAGTCACCTTGAAGAGTTAAGTAAAGGTGGACTCAAATTGCATGAGTCGGCCCGTCTGAACCATACGGCGGAGATACTCGCGATGAATAAGGAAAAACTGATGCGTGAGAATGCGATGAAAAACAAGGCGAAGAATAAGCGGAAGATAAGAAAGAAATAGTCCCTTCCATTTGCAGAATCACTGAAAGCTATGTCCACTCCGGCAAATTTTTCATTTTCATCCGAGCCTGAACCTCATAAGGAACGAACAAAACAGATTCTGAAAGCGCATCCGGAAGTCAGAAACCTTATAGGTAAAAATCCATTTACAATTTTCGCCATCTTGTTTTGTGTAGGGAGCATGATATCCCTTTCCTGGTTGGTGAGTGACAGTTCCTGGTTGATCGTTGTACTTGTCGCCTACTTTGCAGGTGCATTTTTTAATCACGCACTTTTTGTCATGATACATGAATGTTCACATAATCTGCTTTTCAAAGGCAAGACAGGAAATTATCTTGCATCCATTCTGGCAAATCTTCCGCATACTTTTCCCAGCGCCGTATCTTTCACCCGTTACCATCTTATGCATCATTCCTGGCAAGGGCATCATCTGAGGGATGCTGACCTTCCTGATTTCTGGGAGGCAAGGGTATTTGGAAACAATGTATTCAGTAAAGCGCTATGGCTTTTATTGTTTCCCTTTTTCCAGGTTGGAAGAACCTTCCGCCTAAAAGAGATAAAACCTGTTGATGGATGGATCATTTTCAACTGGATTATTCAACTTGCATTTAATATTGCCATCTGGATACTGTGGGGGCCGAAGGCTTTCTTTTTTCTTATGCTGAGTTTCTTTTTCTCGGTCGGATTGCATCCTCTCGGGGCACGTTGGATTCAGGAGCATTACCTGACACTTGATCCGGTGCAGGAAACCTATAGTTATTACGGTCCTCTCAACAAGGTAGCGTTCAATGTCGGATATCATAATGAGCATCATGATTTTCCTTCCGTTCCATGGAACCGTCTTCCTCAACTCCGGAGAACTGCACCGGGATTTTATGAAACGCTTAAGGCTCATCGTTCCTGGACTCTGTTGTTTTTCCGTTTCCTCTTTGACAAGAATATTACACTGCATTCAAGAATGCTCAGGGATGATAAAGACCGGGATGTTCAGCATTGAATTCCGAACATCAATTTGATTTTGCATCTGGAATTCTTCACGGTGATCAGTTCAGATTCTGGCTTGCCCGGACTCTTATTTGCTGACAATTGTTAAAAACTTTAAAATATCCCGGACGCTCTTTGAGTTGAAGTCTTTTATTTCGTTGGTGGATTTCTCACCTGTACTTAGCAGGCAGGAGACAAGCAATAAAACTAATATTTTATGTCGAGCAGTTTTGAAGTAACCGGTGGCATTGAACTAAAGGGCGAACTGATTCCGCAGGGAGCAAAGAATGAAGCACTCCAGATCATTTGTGCCACTCTTCTTACACCGGAGAAGGTGGTGATCAGAAATATTCCTGATATCAGGGATGTCAACAAACTGATCGAGTTACTTCAGCTGATGGGTGTTGAAGTGGAGCAGACCGGCGTACTCAAGGGAGAATTTACCTTTCACGCGAAAAACATCCGGCTCGATTTTCTTGAAACAACGGAATTCAAGCAACAAGCTGCCGCATTAAGGGGTTCCATCATGATCGTTGGTCCGCTGCTGGCCCGTTTTGGACGTGCAAGCATTCCTAAGCCGGGTGGTGATAAAATAGGACGTCGCAGACTGGATACACACTTTATCGGTTTTCAAAATCTCGGTGCCAGATTCATATTCAATGATGAGGATGGCTTTTACACGGTTGAAGCAAATAAACTCAGAGGAGCCTATATGTTGCTTGATGAGGCCTCAGTTACGGGAACAGCAAACATCATCATGGCTGCTGTTCTTGCGGAAGGGCTAACCACCATTTACAATGCCGCTTGCGAACCCTATATACAGCAATTATGCAGTATGCTGAACAGAATGGGTGCAAAGATCAGCGGTATTGGATCCAATCTGTTGAGCATAGAAGGAGTCAGCTCCTTAAAGGGCACGGAGCATAAACTTCTTCCGGATATGATAGAGATAGGATCTTTTATCGGACTGGCTGCCATGACAAGGTCGGAGATCACTATCTCTGAAGTCGGATACAAACATCTCGGAATCATTCCGGATATTTTCCGCAGAATGGGTATACAGATGGAGTTACAGGGCGATGATATATACATCCCCCGCCAGGATCATTATGAAATAGAAACCTTTATTGACGGCTCAATCCTGACGGTTTCGGATGCGATCTGGCCCGGGTTCACGCCTGACCTTCTCAGCGTTGTACTGGTCACGGCGACTCAGGCCGCTGGTACCGTACTCATTCATCAGAAAATGTTTGAAAGCCGCCTGTTCTTTGTCGATAAACTCATCGACATGGGTGCACAGATCATATTGTGCGACCCTCACAGGGCTACAGTAATTGGTCTTAACCGAAAAGTGCCCCTGAAAGCTATACAAATGACATCACCGGATATCCGTGCCGGTGTAGCCCTTCTCATTGCAGCCATGTCCGCAAAAGGTAAAAGCGTCATTCACAATATTGAGCAGATTGACAGAGGTTACCAGCGTATAGACGAGAGGTTGAATGCCATCGGTGCACAGATCAAGCGGATTTGAATAATTCCTCATGAGATTTTTATGAAATCCGACTTTGTTCTGCCAAACAATAGGGCTTTTTAAAGTTTGAATCGTGTAAATTGGGTATCTTTGGCTCCTTCTGGCAATATATTTGTAAAACAAAGCTCAAAATAAATCAAGCCTAATGAAAAAATCAGTAATCCTGTTCATGACCATCATCGGTTTCAGTCTGATGAGTCAGGCCCAAATGGCCAAAACAGACACCAAACCAAAACAAGGTGTCGAGATCGGCGACATTGCGCCGGAAATAAACCTGCCTACCCCTGATGGTAAAATGTTGGCACTTTCTTCGCTACGGGGAAAAATCGTTCTCATCGATTTTTGGGCTGCCTGGTGCGGACCATGCAGAGTAGAAAACCCACATGTTGTCAAAGCATATCATAAATACAAAAATGCAAAGTATCAGAACGCAAAAGAATTCACCATCTATAGCGTATCCCTCGATAAAACCAAGGATGCCTGGGTGGGAGCGATTGCCAAGGATAAACTGGAGTGGCCCTATCACGTAAGTGATCTGAAATGGTGGTATTCTGATGCTGCCAGGATTTACGGAGTGCAGGGCATCCCAACCAATTGGCTGATCGATGAAAAGGGTGTCATCGTGGCCAAGAATCTCCGCGGCGCAACCCTCGAGCAAGCCCTTTCAAAATTAGTGGTAAACTGATCTTTTACATAGCTGAATTATAGAACAGAAGGAGCCGCCTCCTTCTGTTCTTATTTTAAGGCCATAGATAAACGTTCGGATAGTGAAAATAAGCTTGATTATTCTGACAAATTGACCATTTTTGCCGCTGTGGCAAAATGATTGAGTCGGAGTTGTTTTATTAATAAACCGTGTAAAAAGGAATAAAATAGAGATGAAACAGAGAAAAGATGCGGAAGCATGGACAGAGAATGATGAAAATGCAGGTATTTCCAGTGAACAAGCTTTGGGAAAGGATTCAGGAGACATGAAACATGAGGAGATGAGTCTGCCTGACGCTGAAACGGCAGAGTCGGACCCGCTTATTAAGATGGAAGTGGAGCTGACCGAATACAAGGATAAATACCTGAGGCTCTATTCGGAATTCGAAAACTTCAAAAAGCGCACCAGCAGAGAAAGAGGCGATACTGTCAGGTTTGCCGCTATGGATATCTTTCTTTCTCTATTGCCGGTCATCGATGATTTTGAACGCGCACAGAAATCAATGGAAGATACACCCGATCAGGATCCGGGAAAGCAGGGCATACAACTGATCTTTCAAAAACTGAAATCGGTTACAGAGAGAAACGGATTGAAGCCGATGCTTTCAGTCGGTACCACCTTCGATCCGGAACTGCACGATGCCATCACCAATATAGATGCTCCATCCGTAGACATGAAAGGGAAAGTAGTGGAAGAACTCGAAAAAGGCTATTACCTGCATGATAAGGTAATCCGCCATGCCAAGGTAATTGTTGGTAAATAAATCAACGCTTAACCTGAAGTAGTTTCAAATACCAGGCGAGGATAGAGCGGAATGTCCCTCAATAAAATAAATTGCCATGCTACACCGGAGCAACTAAGCTGAATTTGTTTATCAAGGCATGATACGGAATACTAAGTTGGATTTTAATGGCAGAAACCAGAAGCGTGATAATCTGTCCGGTCAAATCATTTAAAAGAGTATGTCAAAACGAGATTACTATGAAGTGCTGGGTGTCCGCAAGGATGCAGACGCGGCGGAAATAAAGAAGGCATATCGTCAGATGGCTTTAAAGTATCATCCGGATAAAAATCCCGGTGATAAAGCTGCAGAAGAAAGCTTCAAGGAAGCAGCTGAGGCTTATGAGGTGTTAAGCAATCCTGAAAAAAGACAACGTTATAATCAGTTCGGACATCAGGGTCTGGGAGGAAATGGAGGATTTGGCGGAGCTTCCATGAATATGGAAGATATCTTTTCGCACTTTGGTGATATTTTCGGGGAAGGAAGTCCATTCGAAGGATTTTTTGGAGGAGGTGGCAGAGGAGGAAGGCGCGTTAACCGCGGTACCAATCTCAGGATAAAGGTGAAGCTTAGTCTTGACGAGATAGCTAATGGTGTTGAGAAGAAACTCAAAGTCAATAAGCATATTGCCTGCAGATCTTGTAAAGGCAGTGGTGCGCAGGACGCATCGGCATTTCATCGCTGCAGTACCTGCGCCGGAACAGGTCAGGTTTACAGAGTGACAAACACCTTCATCGGACAGATGAGAACTTCATCCACTTGTCCCGCATGCCATGGAGAAGGTCAGGTCATTGAGAACAAATGCAAATCCTGCCATGGTACAGGGGTGGAAAGAAGTGAGGAACTGATTACCATTAATATACCCGCTGGTGTCGGAGAGGGCATGCAGCTTACGGTGGCAGGAAAGGGAAATGCGGCTGAGCGGGGAGGTATTGCCGGTGATCTTTTTGTCGTGATCGAGGAGGAGAAACACCCATACCTGCAACGTGACGGAAATAATCTGCTTTACGATCTTTATGTGAATTTCGCGGATGCGGCCTTGGGAACTTCTGTGGAAATTCCTACCGTCGGAGGAAAAGCTAAAATAAAAATTGAAGCCGGTACCCAGGGTGGAAAAGTGCTGCGCCTGAAAGGTAAGGGATTGCCATCAGTACAAGGTTATGGGAAAGGCGACCTGCTAATAAATATAAATGTCTGGACACCACAGCATCTGTCGGCCGAAGAAAGGAAACTAATGGAGAAACTCAGAGAGTCTCAGAATTTTAAACCAGCGCCGGGTAAAGGAGATAAAAGTTTCTATGACAAGATGAAGGAGTTTTTTCACAGCTGATTATTCCAAAAGAATTATCTTGGCGGTGGTTTTTTTGTTAATGTATCCAGATGAACATTCTTGAGATAAGAGGAGTATCCAAATCCTACGCGACACACCGTGCGCTTGACCAGGTTTCGCTGAATGTACCCTCTCAAAGTGTTTACGGTCTGCTCGGCCCGAACGGTGCAGGCAAGACATCCCTGATTCGTATCATTACCCAAATCACCGCTCCTGATGAAGGAGAGATTCTGTTCAAAGGAAAATTGCTGAGATCGGAAGATATTTCCCGTATGGGATATTTACCGGAAGAGCGAGGTCTGTATAAGAAGATGGAAGTGGGGGAGCAGGCTTTATATCTGGCCAGACTGAAGGGTTTAACCAGAAATGACGCATTGAAGAAGTTAAAATTCTGGTTTGAAAAGTTCGAGATGCAAAACTGGTGGAAAAAGAAAGTGGAAGAGCTTTCAAAAGGAATGGCCCAGAAGGTTCAGTTTGTCACAACCATTTTGCATGAACCAGAATTCCTGATCCTTGATGAACCATTCACGGGTTTTGATCCCATTAATGCCGAACTCATTAAAAATGAATTACTGGATCTTCGTACTAAGGGTACTACCATTGTCCTGTCAACACACCGAATGGAGAGTGTTGAAGAGTTGTGCAGCCATATTTCACTCATCAACCTTTCCAAAGTAATCATGGAAGGAGCAGTAAAGGATATCAGAAAACAGTACAAGTCGAATTCCTATGAAATTCTTTTCAGCGGAAATAAAATAGCTTTCACCCACGCTCTGTGGACGCATTTTGAATTGCTGGATCTGAAAGAGGACATCGATCATAATACCGCACAGGTCAGGATACTTGAAGGACACAGTCCTAACGACTTGCTGCACTCACTCCTTCCGCAGGTGCAGGTTCTTGGATTCAGAGAACTCATACCCGGAATGAATGACATATTCATACGTAAGGTGAACGAGTCCTTGAATTCCCGGCTTACAGCCTGATCCGGAAAATGTGTAATAAACAAGACATGCCTGATTTAACGCAAGTAAAAGGAGACAACAATGAATAAGATCATACTTGTCATGCAGCGTGAATACTTTACACGGGTGAAGAAGAAGTCCTTCCTCATCATGACCATACTGGGTCCCTTGCTGATGGGCGCTGTGTTTGTTGCCATGCTGATGATCGATAAGGTGGATACGGAAGTGAAGACCATCGCCGTTGTGGACGAAACACATATTTTCAGGAATAAGTTCAGGGATAACGAGCGTATCAAATTTATCTACAGCGATAGTCCGGTCGACTCTCTAAGGAATACCAGTAAATCGTCAGGAATCTTCGGAGTGCTTTATATTCCCGCAACCTCTAACCTGGCAGCACTTGAAAAGGCCGTGGTACTTTATTCTGAATCCCAGCCTGGTTTCGAATTGATCTCGAAGGTTAAGTTCACTCTCGAAAAGGAAATCAATACATCAAAATATCTTGAAGCGGGAATTGATGAAAATAAACTTGAAGCGATTAAAACCGATGTTTCAATCCGTACCAGAGATCTCGAAGATAAAGAGACCAGCACGCCCCTGACAACGGGTCTTGGTTTTGCCAGCGGACTTCTGATCTATCTCTTCATTTTCATTTATGGAGCCATGGTTATGCGGGGTGTTATGGAAGAAAAGACCAGCCGCATCGTTGAAGTCATCATTTCTTCCGTTAAACCTTTTCAGCTCATGATGGGAAAAATCATCGGCGTGGCACTGGTCGGACTAACGCAATTCTTGCTCTGGGTAGTGCTTACTCTGCTCATTTATTCTGGAGTATCTGCTGTTATGTTGAAGGGGAAATCCGAACAGGAAAGGGTGGAGGCTATGATGAAAATAAATCCATCCTTACAGGAGCAGGTCGGTAACGGAGAGATTCCGGTGGACGTTGGAAAGGGTGGGGCGGATAAGCTCATGGAAATGATCGCGACCATTAATTTTCCCCTGATCATAGGAATGTTTATCTTTTATTTTCTTGGGGGTTACCTGTTGTACAGCGCCTTATTTGCCGCGATAGGCTCGGCCGTCGATTCCGAAACTGATACGCAGCAATTCATGTTTCCGGTAACCATTCCGCTCATTCTTGCCTATATCGCTTCCGTGAATGTCATGCAAAACCCTCAGGGGAATGTTGCCTTTTGGTTTTCGGTTATTCCACTCACCTCCCCGGTGGTAATGATGGTAAGGATTCCGTTCGGTGTCCCGGTTACACATATCATCCTTTCCGTGGTGCTATTGATCGCCGGTTTTATTTTCACCACCTGGTTCGCAGCGAAAATTTACCGTACCGGGATCCTGATGTATGGAAAAAAGGTAGGTTATCGTGAAATCTGGAAATGGATAAGGTATCATAACTGATACTGTGTCCACAGGTTCAGGACCCGCCTGGTCTCGGTCATTTTCCTGTCATTGATTTTCTCTGGTCCAAAGACGTCAGGGATATGCAACCTTTCAGCACGGGTTGAACAGGTATCATTATTTTCCTGTATATTTATAATTCTTAGATCGTAAATTTTTCAGCTTATGGCAGGAAGAGCCCTTAAGAAATGGCGAGTCGCTGTACTTGATTTGGGTACAAATACATTTCATTTGCTCATTTCCGATGTTTTTTCTGATCGTACAACCAAAAAAGTTTTTAAGTCAAAAAAAGTTGTCAAACTCGGTGAGGGTGGAATTCTTCAGAACCTGATCGCTGTTCCGGCTTTCAATAGAGGTATCGCCGCAGTGAAACATTTTTCAGATATCATTAAGAAATATAAAGCTGACCAGGTGAATGCTTACGCAACAGCGGCAGTAAGAAGCGCGATGAACGGGAGTGATTTTACCCGGGAGATATTTGCACTCACCGGAATCCGTGTGAGTGTTATTGACGGCCTTGAAGAAGCCAGATTAATTTGTCTGGGTGTAAGACAGTGTATTGAAATGCACGATGAACCTGAGTTGATCATGGACATTGGCGGAGGAAGTACAGAGTTCATAATAGCCAACAGAAGCGAAGTACTGGCCCGTCACAGCTTCAACATTGGCGCCGCTTTACTCCTGGAAAAATTCAAGCCTTCGGATCCAATCACCGGTGCAGAGATCCGGAAGATGGAAGAGATGCTTGATAGCACGCTTCAGCCACTCGACAGAACGATGAAGCAATGGAAAGCCCGAAAACTGACCGGCTCTTCGGGTTCCTTTGATACATTCGCCGACATGATCGGTTACGGATTTTATCAAAAGAGTTTTTTAAAACATGCCAATTCATATCATTTCAGACTTGAGGATTTTTATAAACTGTATGACTTGATTATTCATTCGACCTATTCTCAGAGACTGAAGATGAAAGGGCTCATAAAGATGCGGGTCGATATGATCGTCTTGGCAGGGGTCTGTACCAGATTTGTGTTAAACCGGTACGGACTTAAGGAAATGGCTGTTTCAAAGTTTTCCCTGAAGGAAGGAGCCATGTGGGAAATACAGAATAGGGTAAACTTCAACACCCTTCCGGAATCGATCAGGATGAATGCGAAACTTTCAAAGGCAAGTCTGACATAGAAATTCCGTTCCGGTATAATCTCATTTTAATGTCGGGTTATAAAGTAAATACATTCCCCAGGTCAAGAATTGCCACCAATGATATATGTACTATTGGTGTCAGAAAGCATCATATCGCTGCCCTGCTGGAGATCGACGTTACTGAAATCAGAAATAAACTAAAAAGCTTTAAGGAGCATCAGCATACCGTTTCATTTACAGCCTGGTTGGTCAAAGTGATTTGTGCCACAGTCAGGGAGTATGAAGATGTTACGTCTTTTTTGATTGGTAAGCGGAAGATAATGGTTTTTGAGAATATCAATGTATCACTGCTTGTCGAGAAGGACCTTGATGGAAAGAAAATTCCGGTTCCTCTGCTGATGGAGAAAGCGGATGAAATGAGCGTTGAAAAGATCAGTAATCTGATCCTTGAAGCACGCCTGAAAAAGTTAAACGAAAAAGAGAGTGTGCTTCACGAACAGCCCGGCCGGCTGGATGCACTGTATTACTCATTACCTGGTGTCATCAGACGCATTTTTTGGAAATACCTTCTCAGGAATCCCCGTCTGGCATTCGGTAAAATGGGAAATGTTGCCATCACCTCCGTGGGAATGATGGGCCGTGTTAATGGATGGTTCATTCCTATATCCATTCATCCTCTCTGCTTCGGAATAGGCAGCATAATGAAAAAAGCAGTCGTGATAGAAGATAAAGTGGAAATCAGGGAAGTGTTGAACATGACGGTCCTTCTTGATCACGATATTGTTGATGGAGGATTGATGACACGTTTTGTGTGCAGATTATCCGAAAATTTGGAAAAGGCAACGGAGTAAGAGGCTCTGCTTTAGCTCCAATCCTCACCACAGATTTCATTTCCTGTCATTTTATTTCAGAAATTGCGAACGGAACAGTAAAGACCTTAAGAGAGCCATTATGCCAAAAGTATTGATCATTGATGATGAGAAACCTATACGGAATACACTCAGAGATATTTTACAGTATGAAAAGTTTGAAGTGATAGAGGCTTCGGAAGGTTCGGAAGGATTGAAAATGGCCGCCGAACACAAGCCTGATCTGGTGCTGTGTGATATCAAAATGGCCAGAATGGACGGACTGGAAGTTCTGGGCAAGCTGCAGGAAATGAATCCAGAGCTGCCTGTCATCATGATATCTGGTCACGGTACCATAGAGACTGCGGTTGAGGCTTTGAAGAAAGGGGCTTATGATTACATTTCCAAGCCGCCGGACCTTAACAGGCTTCTGGTAACGGTGAGAAATGCCATGGATCGGAATGATCTTATCACTGAGACCAGGACCCTCAAAAGAAAAGTATTTAAAACCCGGGAAATCATCGGCGAGTCTGAAGCGATACGGCAGATCCGGTCCATGATCGACAGGGTAGCAGCAACCGATGCAAGGGTGCTTATTACCGGAGGTAATGGTACCGGTAAGGAGCTTGTTGCCCGGTGGTTACATGAAAAAAGCAACCGTTCTGCCGGTCCTCTGGTTGAGGTCAATTGCGCGGCTATACCATCCGAACTGATAGAGAGTGAACTATTCGGACATGAGAAAGGGGCATTTACCTCCGCCATCAGACAAAAGCTGGGTAAATTTGAGCTGGCCCGTGAAGGAACACTTTTTCTTGATGAGATCGGGGATATGAGTCTTTCGGCACAGTCAAAAGTTCTCCGTGCATTACAAGAGAATAAAATTAGCAGAGTAGGCGGTGAGAAAGAGATCAGCGTGAATCCAAGAATCATTGCCGCTACAAACAAAGACCTGAAGTCGGAGATCGCGAAAGGAAATTTTCGGGAAGACCTGTACCACCGGCTGAGTGTAATTCTCATACATGTGCCTTCACTCAACGAAAGAAGGGAGGATATACCCTTGCTTGCCTTACATTTTCTGAAAGAGATATGTGAGGATTACGCTATGCCGGACCGACAGTTCAGTCCGGAGGCGCTCAAAGAGTTGCAGAAAATTGACTGGACAGGTAATATAAGGGAATTGCATAATGTCGTTGAGAGGCTTGTGATACTGTGCGACAAAAGGATTACTGACAAGGATGTCAGAAATTTTGCAGGTAAAATTTGATTATCAATGTCTAACGCCATGGCAACAAAAATAAGTAAGGTCAGAAAATTTAATCAGCGATATAAAAACTTCAGTTTCTCTGAACTGATGAGCAGGGCGGATGAAGAATATCTTGAGGTGGTAGCTGAACTTGATTCTCATGGAAACGTCCTTTCTGAATCAAAGTTCGGAAGGGAGGGTGAACTTGAAGAACGGAACACTATGCGGTATGACAACAATGGCAAACTTCTTGAACATGTTTTATTTTATGCCCTGGATGATGTCACGGAGAAAAGGGTGCTGAAACGTGATGAACAAGGCAGGCTGCTTGAAGAGACCAAGTTCTATGGCGATGACAGTGGTGAAAAAACCCTTTACGGATATACTGAGACTGGTTTGGTCAATTCCGTAACCGAGTTTGATGAAGAAGGCATTTATATTTCAAAAGAGACTTACACATATGATGAGTCCGGGAGCCTGCTCAGTAAGCATAAACGGAATGAGCAGGGATCGCTGCTTGAACGCACGGAATTTGTGAGGGGGGAAGGAGGCAGGGAGATAACTGAAAGGACATTTGATGGGGATGAAAACCTTATTTCACAGGCTGTTCATTCATTTAATGAGCAAGGAAAGGAGATCTCAAGCATGGTTCGGGATCCTGAAGGCAAACTGGTCATGGGTGTTCTTACGGAATACGATGAGCGAGGGAATGTTATTGGGAAAAAAACACGGGATTTCTATTCCAAGTCCGTAAGGTATGAATACGATGATCAGGACAGAGTGGTCACTCAGGAGTTGTATGATGGTTCAGGAATACTGTTGAAGAAGAATCTTTACACGTATGATGAATCCGGAAATCTGCTCAGCGAGCAGGTTTTCGAAATGGATAGTTTAAGAGGTGCCGGTGAAAAGCATTATGGTACCCGTTATGAGTATGAGTATTACCAGGAAACCTCCGATATGATCTGAAGAGTTTTTCTGATGCCCCTCATATGCCATCCGGAGCTTCCACAAATTCTCCTTCCCATTTCGCGATAACGACCGTGGCCAGGCAGTTGCCGATCACGTTTACGGAAGTCCTTGCCATGTCCATCAACTCGTCTATGCCGAGAATGATAAAAATTGGTTCAACCGGAAGTCCGAAACTGGCGGCGGTACCCAGCAGGATTACCAGCGATGCCCTGGGGACACCGGCTACACCCTTGCTGGTTATCATGAGGGTCAGGACCATCATAAGCTGTTCTTTCCAACTCATATCGATTCCGGCAGCCTGTGCGACAAAGACGGAGGCCAGGGAAAGATATAATGTGGTTCCGTCGAGGTTAAAGCTATAACCGGTCGGAAGGACAAAGGCCACAATTTTCCTTGGTACGCCAAGTTTTTCCATGTTCTCCATGGCCTTTGGCAGCGCGGCTTCAGAGCTGGTGGTGGCGAAGGCGATGGATACGGGTTCCATGATCGAATTGATGAATTTTTTCATTGGAACCTTTGCGATCAGCGCTACTGGAAGGAGGACAAAAAGGAGGAAGAAGATCAGGGCGCCATAAAGGGTTCCCAGGAGTTGAAAGAGATTCATTAAAATTCCTATTCCCATATGACTCACTGTATAGGCAATGGCAGCCCCAACTCCGACAGGAGCGAAATACATGACGATTCTGGTGAATTTGAACATGACCTCCGCAAGGCTTTCGGTAAAATCGAGCATGGGTTTTCTTTTTGCCTCACTTACCATTGCCAACCCGATTGCAAAAATTATACTGAACAGGACAATCTGGAGAACCTGGCCGTCTGCGACAGCCTTGGCAATATTTTCAGGAAAGATGTGAAGGATTACCTCTTCGGTGGTTTGCTTTTGTCCGACAAGTTTTTCACTGTGGGCGGCAACCGGTGGAAGTTCTATTCCGACACCGGCTTCCGTGATATTGATGGCGAATAAGCCAATGAACAGTGCTAAGGTGGTTACAATTTCAAAATACAATAGTGATTTCAAGCCCATCCTTCCCACCTGTTTGAGACTGGCATGCCCGGCGATCCCAACGACCAGTGTGGCGAAGAGAAGTGGAGCAATGATGGTCTTGATGAGTTTCAAAAAGATCTTACTGAATAGTTGAAGATGGATTGCGAAGTCGGGAACATCGTAGCCAATCTCCGTACCGACGAACATGCTGTACAGAATCCATGCAGTAAGCGATCTTTTCTTCACAACCATATAGCCGAAGACCAGGAGAACGAGAATCCGCATGGGTACTAGTATCGGTGTTCCAAGATTGAGCCAGTTGTTCTCCTGTGCCAGCATCAGCAAGCCGTAGGCTGTAACAATACTCAGGTAAATTAGAGATAAGCGTCCTTTATTGAGTGAAGGCATAAGAAAGAATTTATCCGGATTTACTCAGGTTAACTTTTAACTTTCGTAAATATATGATTTAACCCAGATTCTGCATTGAGAAATTGTCTTGAGTATTCTAAGGCCACATCCACAGGCTTTATTATGAATATGGCACAGCCTTGCCATGGTTCCGAAGAGAAATGCAGAGTAGCGACCGTGGCGAAAGGTAATGGGAGGCGTATTGGATAGGCGAATGTATTTTCAGGAATTAAACAGTGGGCAGCTCTAAAGTTCTGATACTCGTTTCAGTTGCGATGCTGGTATTGAGAGCTGAAGTTTTGCAAATATAGCATTGGCTAGTCAGGAAGTTCTTTTTTCTGATTTATTTATGAGTATTTGTAAGGGATCAAACAGTAATGATAATTTACTCCTGGAAGCTCTTCATTCAGTGATTCTTCTCCCTCATTTCCATCCTGTGGTCGGGTTTTGAAGAAGTATCTCCGGAAGATTTACCCAAATCCGTTTTTTGTAACCGTTCATAAATAAAAAAGCCCGTACCGGAGGCACGGGCCATCACACCTGGATGTCATCCTTAGCGGATCTTATTTTGCAGACTCAACCAGCCTCCTCCATTATACACCTGTTTGAATCCATTCGACTTCAGGAGTCCTTTTGCGGTTGCGCTTCGCATACCGGATGCGCAACAAGTGATGACAGGCTTTTCTTTGTTCAACTTCGAAAGATGATTCGGGAGGTTGTTCAAGGGTATGTTGACTGAGCCTCGGATGTGTCCCTGCTGATACTCAGCTTTGCTTCGTACATCAACAACCGTTGCGCCTTCCTGCATCAGGGTTTTGTAATCCGTTGCAGGGCCGATTCCTAGAATTTTTTTAATGAGTTGTATCATGATTTTTGTTTCAGTGGTTTTGAATTGAATAGTTTACATCAAGCCAGCTTCCTCCGTTTACACAGTTGATCCCGTGTTGCTTTAAATAGGCTGTGGCTTGTCCGCTTCTGCCTCCGCTGGCACAGCAGAGGATGATCGGAGCACTAATCGCTTTAAGTTCACCGAGACGGTCAGGAATTTCATGCAATGGAATGTTGATCGAACCCCGGACATTTCCTCCTGAAAATTCTTCCGGTGTTCTTACGTCAATAATTGTTTGTTGTTTGTTCATCTTTCTGATTGTTTTCTGATTTGTTTTTTTTGAACAGGTTCAGGAATAGTCCTCCCATTAATGCGCCATACAGGGTGCTGTTGACCGGTTTCGAGGTAATAGCACAAGTGCCTTGTGCGCATCCAATGAAATGATAATACAGGTAACCTGCAAGAGCACCAATAAGTATGCCTGACAGTATTAGTTTGTTTTTTAATATAAAATGTAACATATGTGATCCGGTAATAATTTATTTCGTCTGATGTCTGTTATGGCTCTGAAGAAGTTTTCATGAAAACCTTAAACCATAACAGACTGGAATGATTTCACATCATAACTCAGATCATATACTATTTCTTTTCCTTTAAAGGCGGCATTGATAATGCTGCTTCCTGCCGCGCTTCTGTAGCCGCCTGCACAATGTACCACCACCGGTTTTCCTGACGGGATCTCATCGACTCTGTCCCTGAGCTCGTAAAGTGGTATGTTAATGGTGCTTGAAAATAATTTGTTTGATGAAGTCTCTGATGGGTTGCGGATGTCAATAATTGTGAAGGCATTTTCATCCTTCTTTAATAATTCAGGATCGAATTTTTTCATTTCTGCATCACCACTTGCCAGAACAAAAGCTCCTTCGATTTGTTTTTCATATCCTATCCTGGCGCTTCTGCTGATAAGTTCTTCCAGTTCTGTTTCATTTATAGCGACCAGATAGAATTTTTCTCCCGGTTTAACTATGCTTCCAAGCCAGGTCTCAAACCGCAGATCATTCATGATATTGATTGAATCCTTCAGGTGCGATTTTTTATACTGATCTTCCGGTCTGCTATCAATGATCAGAACACCGGTCTTCAGAACTTGATGTCTGTTTTCTGCCGTGACCATTTCAAGTCTTCTTACCTCAGCGACTGAGGAAGAAAAATTGTCAGCTCCCTTTTTGTTGATGCCTACATCAAACGGAAAATAGTTGGGGATGAAGGGCTGATCGGCGAGCAGAGCTTTTACGAATTCTTCCTCCGGCATATTTTGCAAGCTCCAGTTTCCCGTCTTTTCAGCTCCGATCGTGCTTGTGTTTTGCGCACTCAGTCCTTTGCCGCAAAGGCTTCCGGCGCCATGAGCCGGATAAACCACTACATCATCATTGAGGGTTATTAGTTTGTTGCGCAAGCTATAATACATTTGTCTGGCAAGATCTTCGCGTTTAGCCGTGATAGCTCCGGCTTTTTCTCTGAGGTCAGGTCTTCCGCAGTCGCCAATGAACAGGGTGTCACCGGTAAATACGGCTTTTTGCTTACCATCTTCGTCAAATGCGACAATACTTATACTGTCAGGCGAATGCCCGGGTGTGTTGAGTGGCTTCAGGGAGATGCCGCCAAGAATGAGAGCCTCCCCTTCATCAAAGGTCTGGTGAGGATATTCAGCGCCAAGCAACTTGCTGACATAAATGACAGCTCCGGTAGTCTTACTGATCTCCAGGTGACTGCTTACAAAATCCGCATGCGGATGAGTTTCAATGACTGCCTTGATTTGGGCATTGTTCTCCTTTGCGAAAGTGTAGTATGGTTCGGGATCTCTGGCAGGATCAATCAAAGCAATTTCGCCTTTGCTCAGAATGGCATAACTGTAATGTGCCAGGTTTTTGTCTTCAAATTGTCTGATTTTCATAGTCTTTATCTTAATTAGTATGCAAAATTAATCAGTGATGTTGGGTTGTACAGCTACATAAGTTACATAAGAAAATTATTTATGATCGAAGAACCACAT
>CAZJDX010000038.1:0-20922 GCA_964544885.1 uncultured Flavobacteriales bacterium | reverse complement strand
CGAATACTTATATCGCGACCATACTTTCAATTCTTCATTGCGATATGATCCCGGTATTGGTTGAACCTGATATGTTGACTTATAATATTGATCCGGATAAAATAGAAGAGAAGATCAGCCCTCAGACCTTTGCCATAATGCCGGTCCATTTGTATGGCAAATTGTGCAACATGGAAAGGATCATGAATATTGCCGGAGTTCACGGACTGAAAGTCATAGAAGATTGTGCACAGGCACATGGCGCCTCTTACAAAGGACGCAAGGCAGGTACCTGGGGAGATTTAAACGCTTTCAGTTTTTATCCGACCAAGAATCTCGGAGCAATGGGTGATGCAGGCGCCGTCATCACCGAAGATCAGGAATTAATCAGCCGGGTAAAGTCATTGCGCAACTATGGATCAAACGAAAAATATCATAATGAATTTGTCGGGTTTAATTCAAGACTTGACGAATTGCAGGCAGCGATCCTGAAAGTGAAACTAAAATCTCTTGATGCGATCAATGCTCATAAAAGGAAACTGGCCGGACTTTACATAGATGGCTTGTCTTCATCGTTTATTCTTCCCTTGATCGATGAAA
This sequence comes from uncultured Flavobacteriales bacterium, assembly GCA_964544885.1. GTDB lineage: Bacteria > Bacteroidota > Bacteroidia > AKYH767-A > 2013-40CM-41-45 > QQVM01. The sequence goes on along the minus strand of CAZJDX010000038.1, from coordinate 20,343 downwards.
ATTACCTGGACGTGTTCCACATATTTACTGTAAGACACCAGGAAAGAGATAAACTGCGAACCTACCTGCTGGAAAGAGGTATCAGAACCGAGATCCACTACCCGGTTCCTCCCGTAAAACAGAAAGCCATGGAAGGCATTCTGGATCATCTAAAGACACCCATTGCCGAAGAAATCCATGCAACAACCATCAGTCTGCCGATATCATATGGTAATACTGAAGAGGAGATATTGCAGGTCATTGATGTAATGAATAAATTCTGACCGGATGAAGCTGTCTGTAATTACGATTAATCTCAATGATGAACACGGGCTTGAGAAGACCATCAGGAGTTTTGAAGAGCAGGGCTTTGAGGCTGCCGAATTAATTGTTATTGACGGCGGATCAACAGACGGAAGTACTGAAGTAATGGATAAGTATAAACATGTTATCTCCGTGGCCGTATCGGAAAATGACAATGGAATTTATCACGCCCAGAATAAAGGGATACGAATCGCAAAAGGAGAATACTGCTTATTTTTAAATGCAGGAGATCACTTTGCCGCTGATGATGTATTGCGTAAAGTTTTCAATACCGGATATCAGGAGGAAATACTTTATGGAGATATGATCATAAGGCGTCGTGATGGTTCGCACTATAAAGGGACAATGCCGCAACGTATAACTTTTCATCACATGATTGCAGATACGCTGTGGCATCCCGTTTCATTCATCAGGAAAAACCTGTTTGAAAGGTACGGGTTCTATGATGAAAACCTGAAAATGGTTGCCGACTATGATTTTTTTCTGAAATGTCTGATCGTACATAATGTGAGCCGGAAGCATCTTCACTTCCCGGTTTCGGTTTTTAACCTTGACGGCTTCAGCTCTGATCCCGCTAACAGGGATTTGCAAATGAAAGAGAGATTAGTAGTGCAGAAAAGATATTTTCCTGATAGTGTCATCGAGACTGCGAAGGAACTCAACAGAATTCGGGCTACACGCTTATTCCGCCTGCTCAGATTTTTAAAGTTTGTCTGAGATGAATTCAAGCAAGATTCCGAAGGTATCTGTGATCATTCCATGTTTTAATTATGGACGGTATCTTCCCGATACCTTGAATTCGATTTTGGGCCAATCATTACCTGACTGGGAATGTATTATGATCAATAATGGTTCTGTGGATAACACAAAACAGGTAGGCGAGTACTACGCAGGCAGTGATCCCAGATTCATTTATACAGAAACAGGCATTTCGGGACCATCAGCCGCAAGGAATGCAGGACTCAGATTGGCAAGATCCCCGTACATCCAGTTTCTGGATGCTGATGACATGCTGGAGAAAGAAAAGCTGGCGGTTCATTTCAGATACCTTGAGACAAATTCCGGCAGCGGGCTGGTCTATGGACCGGCAAGATATTTTACCGATCAGGAACCGTTTCGAAGAGACTATTCACTGTGGGATCCGGAAAGGAAATGGATGCCGGAGATCAGCGGCAGGGGTTATCCCCTGATCAAGACATTGCTCCGGTATAATATAATGACCATTAATTCTCCTGTTTTCCGGAAGTCAATTCTGGAACAGACCGGGGTCCTCAACGAGTCAATGCACGGGTTTGAAGATTGGGATCTTTGGTTACGTATGGCGCTTGAAGGTGTTCACTTTTCTTTTGTTGATGCTCCGCAAACACTGGCGCTGGTCAGATCACACGGTTCAAGTCTTAATCAGGATAAGTACACGATGCGAAAGGATCTGCTCAGGATTTGGTTGAATGCCATGCAGGCTGGAAAACTGCCGGCCGGTCTATGGCCTTATACTTTATTTCGTTTCATGGATGAATATATAAACTCATTCCTTTTTGCAATAAGGAGCGGGCGTCTGGAACTGCTGACAAATAATGGACTTAGTCCTGGTATACGGATATTGTGCCTCTTGCTGATCCCGGTTTTCATTCCAATAGCGTTCATCGTCAAATTATTGAGATATTTCAGGTTGAAATTTTCAACAGGGAAAAATAGAAGGGCTTGATCATGAACCTGAGTATCATCATAGTCAATTATAATGTTTGTGAATTGCTTCTGGATTGCCTTTCCGGAATTTACAAATTTAAGCCCGCATCAACCGAAGTGATCGTTGTGGATAATAATTCTTCCGATAACAGCGTACAAAAGGTGAGAGAGTTGTACCCGGAGGTGAAATTAATTCTCAACAAGGAGAATAAAGGTTTTCCTGTAGCAAATAATCAGGCGATCAAAACAGCATCCGGCAAGTATATCCTTTTGCTGAATCCTGATACAGTAATAAAGGATAAGGCCTTGGATTCACTTTTATCATATATGGATTCTCACAATGATGTGATGTTGCTTGCGCCCAAATTGTTGAATACCGATGGGAGTGTTCAGTTTTCCATCCAACCTTTTATTTCAATTTGGGAAATAATTGCGGAAACATTTTACCTGCACAGACCTCTGAAATGGTTTAAAAGTTATCACCGTAAACCGATCAATGGCCCGGTTGAAGTGGAAGCATTGTCGGGTGCCGCCATCATGATCCGAAGGGAAGTTTTTGATCGTATCGGATTGCTGGATGAGGAATTATTCTGGACCGAAGACATGGAATTTTGTTACCGTGCATACAGGAATGGCATGAAAATTATTTATCACCCGGGCATTGAAATAATTCATCATGGAAGTTCCAGCGGAAAGAAGAATCCGGATGTGATGATATCTAATCAGATTCTCAGCAAGGTTCGTTACTTTGCGAAAAACCACAGCAGACTCGATTATTCTCTTGCCTGGATATTCAGATTTCTGCACACCATCATTCGACTGATCCTGCTTTCAATCCTCTCACTTTTTCTGCCTGCATTGAAAGTTAAGGCAAAAGCGTATCTTTTTACTTTAAAAAGATTTATTAAAGGTAATTATTGATGCAGGAGAAAAATCTGTTGCTCATACTTGTGCTTTACTATAACGATAGTGATATAATATCCTTTGTTACTGATCAACTCAATGCCGGATCCAATCCTTCTCTTCACGTATTGATCGTTAACAACGGCAGTGAAAGCATTGAAATAACCCGTGAGCGGCTCTCGGTTTTTCAAAACCTGGAGATCATTGGCCAGGGTGAAAATCTCGGATATTTTGGCGCGGCCGCTTCGGCTTTTAAATACTATACGGGTAAGCATGAATTGCCGGATTATGTGATCATCTCCAATTCGGATCTTGAGTTTATGGATAAGAACTGGTGTACATTGCTGATGAGCAATACAAGGGATTTTGATATCGCCGGCCCTTCTATTATTTCTGATTTAACAAATTCCGACCTGAATCCCTTTTCCGTACGTGAATATGGAAAGAAGAAATTGAAATTCCTCAGCGCCTTATATTCCTGGTACCCGCTGTATCTTATCTACCAGATGATTTCAATTGTAAAGCGCAAGTTGAAGGGAATCTCCGGTAGGCGCAGTATTCAGGACACAAATTTGGAAGTGTTTGCCATTCACGGTTCATTTATGATCTTCAGAAGTAGTTACTTCAGAGAAGGCGGACATTTTGATTATGGTTCATTTCTTTATGGTGAAGAGCTTTTTGTTGCCGCCCTTGCAAGACAGCAGGGCATGAAAACTATGTACCTTCCCGGGTTAAAACTTGTCCATCATGAACATGCTACTACAGGTGTATTCAAATCAGGTAAGCAGATCCGGTTTATGAAGAATTCCATCGATTATCTTTTAAAGACTTTTTATAATGACTGAAGTTTCATTCCCACTCGTTAGTGTACTCGTTCCCTGCCGGAATGAAGAAAAGTATATTGCCAGAGTGTTGGATGGTATCCTGAATCAGGATTATCCGCAGGATAAACTGGAGGTATTTGTAATTGATGGAATGAGTGATGATAACACGGCGACAATTGTAAAAAAGTATACCTCAGTGAATCAACACATTCATCTGCTCACTAATCCTGACCGATATGTTTCTCAGGCATTGAATATGGCTATCAGAGCCTCTTCCGGAAAGGTGATCCTGAGAATGGATGCTCATTCGCTTTATCCGATTGATTATATCCGAAGGCTTGTAGAGGAATTGATCAACTACGGAGCGGACAATACCGGAGGGGTTTGGATTACCCGGGCGGGAAATGCCGGAAAGGTGGCGAAGGCTATTGCAGTTGCCACTTCACATCCGTTCGGCACAGGCAATGCTGCCTACCGTACCGGAGCAGTTAAACCGGTATGGGTGGATACAGTTCCGTATGGTTGTTATCGCAGAGAAGTTTTTGATCGTATCGGTTTTTTTGATGAACAGTTGATCCGAAATCAGGATGATGAGTTTAACGCACGCTTGCGGGCCAGCGCTGGAAAAATACTCTTGCTTCCTGAGGTTAAGATCACGTATTTCGCAAGAGAAAATATTTCCAGGATGTCCTCCATGTTTTATCAGTACGGCTTGTTCAAACCGCTTGTGAGTATCCGGATCGGCAGGCCGGTGACATGGCGACAGCTTTTCCCCCCCGGACTCGTGGCCGGGTTGTCGCTGACTTTGTTCGCCGGTTTAATCTTTCATGAAATACTGTACCTGTTTTGCTTTTTGTTTGTCTTGTATCTTTTACCTGTCGTTTTCTTCTCGCTCAGGTTGGGTATCAGATCAGGTTTGAGTCATATACTCCTTATAGTATTTCCGGCCATTCATTTCAGTTATGGTTGGGGTTATCTTAAAGGAATTTTCAGGTTCTGTTTTCTGAAGAGACACACGAAAAAGCATGTGAAACAGTTTTAAACTTATAAAAATGGGAGAGCTGGAGGAGATCAGAAAAAGATATGACCGGAGGAACCAACCACCGGAGAGGACGAAGATTTACCTTTTTTACGAACACAAAATCAGGAGTGAGCGGGAGAATCTGATTCGTGAAATTGTACAGAGCCGGTTTTCAGATATTGACTCCTTGAAAATATTGGAGATAGGAGCCGGTACAGGCGGAAATGTTCCTCTGTTCCGTTCGATCGGCTTAAGGGACGAACAGATTTTTCTCAATGAACTGCTGGAAGAGCGATTGTCGCACTTAAATGAAAATTTTCCCTTCGTCCGCTTGTTCCCGGGTAACGCGCTTGACATCAGTGATGATCAGAGGTTTGACATCATTTTTCAGTTTACGGTATTCACTTCTGTCCTTGATCAGGCTTTCCGGGAGGAATTGGCACGAAAAATAATGAGTCTGCTTAAGTCCGGAGGATTAATCATCTGGTATGATTTTATTTATAACAACCCCTCAAATCCGGATGTCAGAGGCGTTTCAAGAAAGGAGGTGATTCGCTTGTTCCAGGGGATGAAAGTAAGGTTTCACAGAGTCACCCTGGCACCTCCGATTGGCAGAAAAGTTGGGCGCTTATATTCGGTACTTAACAGATTATTCCCGTTTTTGAGGACGCATGTTGTCGCTGAAATTTCATCAACCTGATCAGCCATTTGCTGTACCTTTTTATGTCGCGATACCTGCACTGAGCGATTCATGGAAAATAACTACTTTGGCTGAACCCTGATGCAACTAATTGAACGAATTCTGAAAAGCAAGTTCATTGCCAACCTTCTGATTTATGGAGTAGGTGCGGTCTTTCTGCGTGGAGTGTCATTTTTGCTTATACCACTTTATACAAGGGTGCTGCCACCGGAAGAGTACGGGAAACTGGAATTGCTTCTCACTTTCTCGTCTATACTGGAAGTGATACTTTCTATGGGATTGTACCAGGTGCTTTATGTTTTTTATTTTCACCATGACAAGGAAGGAAGAAAAAAACTGATCGATAGTCTTATTTCTATTTACCTTCTGTTGCCATCCTTTCTTTATGTCCTTGTCGCCATAATTTTGTTTTTTACCCACCGCTATTTTTTCAGTGATACCCGGTTGCTTTTTGTTTATATGGCAATGCTTGCCGCTTACCTCAACTTTTATGTGAGTCTGATTATTCTCGTATTGAAACTTTCGCAACAAGCCGGACGCCTGACGATCCTGCAGGTGGGAGCAGGCCTCTTAAGTATTTCCCTTAATATTTATCTCATTTATTTTCTAAGGGTAGGTATTGCAGGGATTCTGTTGTCAAACCTGGTGAGCCTCACTGTGATCATCTTTACCGGGCAGAGGATCTACTTCAAAAAGTTCAACTCCTTTCAGTTTCACATAGACCGGGATAAAATGAAAGAGTATCTTTCTTTAAGTCTGCCTTTTGTTCCGGGTGCTATGGCTTATTGGATCCTGACAAGTTATAATCGTTGGATAATTCTCCATGAAGTTGGATTAGTCGCACTGGGAATTTTCTCTATTGCCATTCGTTTCAGCTCGATGATGGACACATTGGTCATTCAACCGTTTCTGAGTGCATATTCGCCCCGTACTATGAAGAAATTCTCTGAAGGAAAGTACAATCAGCAACTGGGTATCATTTTTCCTGTTTCCATTGCCGGGTTTTTGATCATGGGCTTTATTGCTCAATGGGTAGCCGGCTTCATGATTGATGAAAAATATTATGGAGCATTGCCGGTGATCCCTGTCTTGTTTGTCGCTGCAGCCTTTAGTATGCTCGCACAATCCACCGCGCTGCTCCTCTTATTCAGGAAAAAGGTTCATAAGTCTTTTAGCAGCATTTTGCTTGGAAGTATCGCGGCTGTGGTATTTTCGTATTTACTGGCGGAAACTCACGGAGTGATGGGTGTAGCTGTATCAATTTTGATTGGTAACATGGTTTGGGCCGGTTTTATGTATTTCTTTTACAGGGGTGAAAAGAGGAGTGTCCTTCAGGTAGTAAGATAAAATAATTGCTTTCTCAGCGATGGATCATTCACTCACACAAATCCAATATTATTTACTTTTGCCACGTTATAAAGAAATTCTTAAGCCGAATGAAGATACTCACGGTAGTAGGAGCAAGGCCGCAGTTCATAAAGGCTGCCGTACTCAGCAGGGCGCTCAAAAGCCATCCTTCGATAAGCGAATTCATTCTGCACACCGGTCAACATTATGATGATAACATGAGCGCTGTTTTTTTCAGCGAACTTGGACTTTCCTCAGCGGACATGAACCTTGGAATCAGGAATGAGACCGCCACGGAAGCCCTTGCTGAGATGATCAGCGCAACGGGTAAAGTGATTCGGAAACAGAATCCTGACCTTGTACTTGTTTATGGCGATACGTACTCAACCCTTGCCGGTGCCCTGGCAGCAAGAATGTCCGGGCTGGCCGTTGCGCATGTGGAAGCGGGAATGAGGCATGGTCATATCGGGATCACGGAAGAGATGAACAGGGTACTTACAGACAGATTGTCCACATATTTATTCTGTTCAAGTGAGCATGCCATTCAAAACCTCGAAAGGGAGGGTTTTAACAATTCGAATTCAAAACACTTTCTTTGCGGGGACCTTATGATTGATGCCGCTATGCATTATTCAGCCATGGCGAAGCAGCGGAAATACCCGGTTGATACTGCACTACGGAACGGATATATATTGTGCACACTGCACAGGGCGGAGAATGTGGATGACCGGTCCCGGCTTTCTTCTCTGTTGGAAGCGATAGATGAAGCCTCTGATTTGTATCCTGTAATCCTTCCGCTTCATCCGAGAACAAAGAAGCGAATGGAATCGTTCGGATTAAAAACACGCGCTGAGATTATTGATCCTGTTGGTTATCCGGATATGCTCAGACTTCTGATGGATTGTAAGATGGTCTTGACAGACAGCGGGGGACTTCAGAAGGAAGCCTACTTTTTCAGGAAACCAACAGTATTGCTAAGGGAATTTACCGAATGGAAGGAACTGGAAGCGAATTCATATCTGATATGTGCCGGTGTTGAGAAGGATAAGATCATGGCCGCACTGAAATTGCTAGCCGGTAATAAGCTGACTTTTGATGAAAACTTCTATGGCAGGGGGGATGCCGGAACCAGAATAGCTTCCATACTTGAAAGAATCGGATCAGCCGGTTCCGGACACGAAATATCTTGACAGGAACAACGTGAAAATTGTCGCGCAATTGGATAGGATCAGGATATGGCTCCTGATGATTTTTACATTTTTTCTCCCGCTATGGCAACAAGTATCGGTGGTGGCCCTGATCGGTTTGTTAGTTTTAGTGGCAGTTTCAGGTAAATGGAAAGATTCAGTCAGGATTTTCAGAAGCGACAGAATCCTCTGGTTGTTTGCATCGTTCTATTTAATTCATGTAGTTGGGATGTTATATTCATCCAATTTGGATTACGGTTTATTTGATCTCCAGGTCAAATTGTCTTTCATTCTCTTTCCCTTGTTACTACCGGCGCTTTTGACTGGTTATGAAACGCTTCGTTCCGTTAGAATGGCATTTATCGCGGGGAATTCCATTGCAGCCATGATTTGCCTGCTGATTGCTGTTAAAAGTTTCAGTAAGGACGGATTGATTTCCCACTTTTTTTATATTGATTACTCTCATTTTCTTCACACCACTTATTTTTCAATGTACCTGAATCTCGCCGTAATATTCATCCTGTATGAATGGTTCAGGAGTGACCGACAGTCATTCAAGCCAGCTTATCCCTTGCTTGCCTTATTCCTCATGATAAACGTAATGCTGCTTTATGCCCGGACTGCATTGGTTGTAAATGTATTTACGATCGTGCTTTTTGTATTTCTCAACAGGAGCTTTTGGAAGTCCGACAAAGGAAAGATCAGCTGGATCATAAGCGGTATAGTCTTCCTCATTGTTAGCCAGTTTGCCATCTTTCATTTCAACGATCGCTTCACACAAGTGAAGAATGTCCTGGAACATCCGGAATCCGTTGTTGTTTCGCCTGAAGTTCCTGCCGATTCATTAAAATATACCGGAGATAACAGCACGAGTACCCGCGTCAGACTTTGGCAAAGTTCCGTTGAACTGATCCGGCAGCATCCGATTACAGGAGTCGGAACCGGTGACATCAAGGATGAACTGAAAAGTATTTACCTCCGGAGTAATTATCAGTATGGAATCAAGGGTGATCTTAATCCACACAACCAGTTTTTGCATACTACGGCGATGCTTGGACTGCTTGGTTTGTTGATACTTCTGGCATGTTTGCTGCTGCCTTTTGTTCTTGCCTTCAAAAGATCCGATCATGTTTACCTGATCTTCCTGATAATGATTAGTCTGAATGCCATGACTGAATCCATTCTCGAAGTACAAAAAGGCGTTTTGCTGGTGGCATTCTTTAATTTGTTGTTGTATTTGCGGATGAAAGACAAAACACCAGATGGAAAATTAAATCGAGAGGATTATAAAGAGTTAAGGTAATTTTGCCTTTTCTTGTTGTATTTTGTGATCATATTAAAACATGATACCATTTTCTCCACCCCGGATTGATCAGAAGATTATTGACACCGTATGTGAAACCCTGCGTTCAGGCTGGATCACTACCGGTCCCAGGACAAAACAGTTTGAAAAGAACCTGGCCGCATATTGTGGTAATCCGGCAACTTTATGCCTCAATTCGGCAACTGCCGGACTTGAACTCATGCTTAGGTGGTTTGGTGTCGGTCCTGGCGATGAAGTAATTCTGCCTGCCTATACATATGCTGCTACCGCCAATGTTATTATGCATTGCGGTGCAAGGCCTGTGTTTGTTGATGTTGACTCCGACTTCAACATCAGTCTGAAAGCTATTGGGCAGGCCATAACATCCAGGACGAAGGTAATTATGCCTGTTGATGTTGGTGGTTGGCCTTGCGATTATGCTGCAATCAATGAACTTGCTTCATCAAATCGCGTCAAAGACTTGTTTCAACCGGCAAATGCGGTTCAGGAGATGCTTGGGCGTATATTGATACTGTCTGATGCTGCGCATTCCCTGGGTGCCAGAGTCAATGAGGCCAAGACAGGTTCGCTGACTGACGTTTCTGTTTTTTCCTTTCATGCGGTAAAGAATCTGACAACTGCAGAAGGTGGTGCCGTGGCTTTAAATCTGCCGGAACCATTCGACAATGTAACTGTTTATGAAAGCCTGGCGATCAAAGCCCTTCATGGACAAAATAAGGATGCGCTTGCGAAAATGCAAAAGGGTAACTGGAAGTATGATATTATCGAACCGGGCTATAAGATGAATATGACTGACATTCTTGCTTCGATCGGTCTGATTGAACTGGAAAGGTATGAAAGTGAGACCTTGCCAAAAAGAAAAGAGATCTGTGATTATTACAGGGAAAGGTTAGCAGGCTTTCCCTGGGCTATGTTGCCTGAACAATATGGAAAATTGAAGTCCGGTGCGCAAGCGATGAGTTCCTTCCACCTTTTTACCCTTCGGATCAAAGGGTTATCGGAGGAATCAAGAGACAGGATTATCCGCAAGGTGAGTGAGAAGAACGTTTCTGTGAACGTGCACTTTATACCTGTACCTATGATGTCCTTTTACCGGAACATGGGTTTTGACATAGGCAAATATCCCGAAACATACAGGCTTTATCAGAATGAAATATCTTTGCCTGTCTATTATGACCTGACAACGGATCAGGCGGAAACAGTTGTACAAACCATAAAAGAAGCAGTTCAGGATGAATTATTATAATTACCTCATCAGATCACTCTGCTTGCTCGTAGTCACTATAGCGATAGTGGGCCCGGCAAGAGCACAGGAAAAAGAAAATATCTTCATTAAATCCAAACGAATCTACGATTGGCTCAGAGAAGGTGAGTTCGGAAAAGTCGCTGCGGAATTCGACTCAAGTATGTCATCAAGAGTTGATTCGGTAAAGCTGAGTGAAGCCTGGGTCCGCATGTCAGAGAAAGCCGGACGTTTTGTAAAAATCAAGGACACGGATATTGAAAGAAAGAATAACCATGATATTGTTAACCAACTTTCCGAGTTCGAGAAAATGGATTTAACCTTCAGGTTAGTTTACGGATTGAATGGAAAGGTGAAAGGCATTTTCTTTCTTCCGGCTGTTCAAAAGTTTGAATTTGATGATCCGCCTTATTATAACGGAAGCCTTTTCTTTGAGAAGAAGCATCCGCTTAACAGCGGCAGCCTTCGTCTCCCTGCGATCCTGACTCAGCCAAAAGGCGTAAAGAATCCGCCTGTACTCATTCTGGTTCATGGTTCAGGTCCTAACGACAAGGATGAAACGGTCGGCAATACAAAAATCTTCAGGGATATAAGCGTCGGCCTGGCGGCAAAAGGTATTGCCACTCTTCGTTATGACAAGCGAACCCGTGTTTATGCTGCCAAAATGATGAAGGACAGGTTGAATAAAATAACCGTAGAGGAAGAAGTGATAGAGGATGTCATCGCTGCCATACAAATGGTGAAGAAGGACAGTACACTGGATAGTACCCGGATCTACATACTTGGTCATAGTCTCGGTGGCTACCTTATGCCCAGAATCGCCAGTCAAAGCGGTGACATTAAGGGTGTGATTATGTTTGCCGCCAATGCAAGACCGGTTGAAGATATGATGCAGGAGCAGGTTGAATACCTCTATGCCAATGATTCTACCTCCAGGATCACAGAGGAGGTAATAGACAGTCTGAGAAACGGCCGTATCCGCGTGAAGCAGCTGAATCAGTCTAACAAAAATGACACAACAGGGATTATGGGTTTACCGGTTGCCTATTGGCTTGATTTGAAGGATTACAATCCTGTTGAAGCTGCTGCAAAACTGAATTTACCCATGCTGTTCCTTCACGGTGACAGGGATTATCAGGTGACTTCAACTGATTTTACATTATGGAAAGACGGCCTGAAGCATAAAGACAATGTGATATTCCGCTCTTACCCGGACGCGAATCATTTGTTCATTGAGGGTAAAGGTATCAGCCTGCCCGCCGAGTACAATGAATCCGGTCATGTCTCAAAACTGGTGATCGATGATATCGGGTCATTCATCCTGGACGGGAAACTGACGGATTGATTAATTACCGCTGATGAATAGTTTTCTGATCAGGCTTTCAGATCTTGTTTTTTCTTTCATAGGAATACTCCTCTTTCTGATCCCCGGACTCATCATTTCCATCCTGATCAGGCTGGATTCTTCCGGGCCGGTAATTTTCCGGCAATGGAGGGTAGGGAAGGAAGGAAAGGAATTTCGCCTTTTGAAGTTCAGGACAATGGTTGTGAACGCGGATAGTCGCGGATTGATCACCATAGGTTCAAAAGATCCCCGGATCACCCGTGTCGGCGCCATGCTCAGGAAAAGCAAACTGGATGAGGTACCACAGCTTTGGAATGTACTGACCGGGCAGATGAGCCTCGTCGGACCAAGACCGGAGGTGAAAAAGTATGTGGATAGGTATAGTCCGGAACAAAGATTAGTTCTAAGGGTGAGGCCTGGAATTACCGACTTTGCCAGCATTAAGTATTCCAATGAAAATGATATTCTGATGCAAAGCGATGATCCTGATAAATTTTACGTTGAACATCTGGTTCCCGAGAAAATCAGGCTGAATATGAATTTTATCAACAAACCTACCTACCTCAACTACCTGACCATTGTCTGGCTAACCTTGAAAAAGATCCTGTTCAGGCAGCTTTAAGCAACAGGCTTGACAAGGTCTGGATCGCCCCATTAGGGGAAAGAAATTTTTCAGGAATCTGAAAAAAGGTTCTACTTTTGCATTGCTGGCTACAGCAGGGGATTTTTTTAAGATCATCTTTTCACTTAAAGCTGTTATGAGAATTAAAATTTCGTTTTTGAAGGTGCACGGCAGCAGCGGAACCGTCCCTCTTCATCATCAGAAAATCATTTCTGCATTTTTGGAAGAAGTCATCAGGGAGTTACCTGTGTCTTCCAATAACTACACGTATTCTTCGCTTAAAGGTACCTCCAAGGTCCAGACGGGACAGATCAGGTTTTTGTCGTCAAAGGTTTCACTCGTCATATCAGCTCCGGAAGCGGATTTTGCCGAAGAATTGGTCAAAAAGATCTTCGACAGGCGTCTGGTTAGCTTTGCAAAACTCACCCTGGTTCCAAAATCATATGAGGTGATCCAGGATCCGGAATTCAAAACACAGATGAAGTACGTTTGTATTTCACCTATGGTTCCCCAGGAAGCATTCCAGGCTGAAGAAGGAGGTGTCCTCCCCGAAGCACTCGATCCCCGCTCACAGGAATTTTCAGATATGTTTTATGATGCCATTCTGGACCGTATGGAAAAAGCGGGCTTTACCGAGGAACAAATTGCCAATTTTGCGGAGTTCGAAATTATTCCAGATCCGGGCTACGTTCAAAAAATAGAAGATACCCACAAGAAGTTTGCAAGGATTTATAAAAACAATCTCAACCAGACTATCTATGGATACCTCCTGCCTTTCACCTTGCATGCTCATCCTCAGGTCCAGAAATTTATCTGGGAGTGTGGAATAGGATTATTTACCACACAGGGATATGGAATGGTTGATATAGTAGGCGGAGTTTCCCAGGAAACCGCTTCCGAAGAATGATAAGCTTGCCTTAATCAAACTTGGTTGCCTTGGCGAATTTGATGGTCTGCACTTCACCTTCAACCACCACCACCAGAATATAGATCCCTAATTCAAAATTCTGTACCGCTATCTCCCTGCTTTGCTTAAATGCCGGACTGGGTGCATAGAAGTATTCCGTATTCATCAATTTTCCAAATGAGTCATAGATGTAAAGAGTAGCCGTACCCGGATATCTCATGAAGAGATTGAAACGTGCCGGGAAATAGGTAACAGCTGTTGGGAAAAAGTCAATATGGAAATTCGTACAGACCGTACCTGTGGTCCAGCTCCCGCTCAGTAATCCTCCCCAAAAATAAGCTGCACATTCGTTTCTGTATGTTTCATTGTCGCATCCACAGACAGGATCGTAGTCCGATCCGCAAGGCCAAAAAGTGTCAGCTGTTCGTGAACTGTCCTGACAATAAGTGAATTGTTGTTGAGCGATGACTTCGATTCCGGCTAAGAGCAGGCATGCGACTAATACTATTTTCATTGTTGTAAAGATATTAAATAGCGCATCCTTTGTCAATTCTATGCATGAAGCTGTGAGAATTAGAATTGCTAATACATTTTGCAAGCCCGTTAATTAAGATTATATGAAATATTACGCTGATATGCAGTAATATATCTAATTTTGTTGATCTTACCACAGCCTTGAACTTCCTTGCTCACTTGTATTTAAGCGGAGACGATAAAGAAATCCTCATCGGGAACTTTATTGCCGACTTTGTGAAGGGCAGGAAATATGAGGACTATAGTCCGGGTATCCGGAAAGGAATCCTGCTTCACAGGAAGATCGACAGTTTTACAGACCTTCACCCGGTTACTGCACGAAGCAGGGAACTACTCAGATCACGACACAGGCATTATTCCGGAGTTATTGTCGATCTGTATTATGACCATTTTCTGGCCAGGAATTTTCATGAATATTCCGTTCAGGATCTGAGATCGTATTCACTCAATACCTATGAGATCCTTGACTTTCACAAGAATATCTTTCCTGATGGCGTCAGGTATTTTCTTCCCTTTATGATTGAACGGAACTGGTTATTGAATTATGCAAGCCTGGAAGGGATAAACCGGGCTTTGAGGGGACTTTCAGGCAGGCTTAGCTTCGAAAACCGCATGGATGAGGCAATTCAGGACCTTGAAGCCTTCTATCCTTCATTTGAAGCGGATTTCAGGGAATTTTTCCCCGAACTGATTACCTTTGTAAAAAAGGAATTGTCTGAATGGTAATCTTGAACAGAATTAAGCCGAATCAGAAAGCGGATAAAATTGAATGGGTAAATGAACAATGGCAGATCCGACTGAAGGCTCCGGCAATCGACGGAAAAGCTAATGAACACCTCATCCGGCTTTTATCCGAAACGCTGAAACTGCCCAAGTCCGGAATCCGCATCCGTAAAGGCCACAGTTCTCCCATGAAGTACCTGGAAATTGATGCTCCTGAAGATCATGTTGACTCCAGACTGAAGGCTGCGGCTAAAATTTAACCCGATTCTGAATGAGGGAATTCCAAGGACCCATCAACCTACAATGGCCAGCTGTATTTCATGAAGGAGGCCTTGCATGGCTATGTTGAAGGAGCGAAATGCAGCGAGGTGACTGTGACATAGGGAATAGGATGCGCAATAGAATGGCTAAGCCATAAGAAGGGTTTCAATAGTCTGTAACCTTAAGACTGCACATAGAAGTGTGAATAACTCAACAGTGAACTAACTTTCCTCTGCTCATCAATATCTAATTTTATGCGGCCTGAGAAAAGGGAGATCATGCCGGCATCTTATCCTTAACTGATATGAATGTTGGTTCTTATTTTCATTCAGATTAATCAGAACAACTAAGCAACGTAATATGGCGTCAAAGATCAAACCGGAACATGGATATACGGAAGAAAGCATTCGCTCGCTCGACTGGAAAGAACATATCCGTACCCGGCCCGGTATGTATATTGGTAAACTTGGGGATGGTTCATCAAAGGATGACGGGATCTATGTCCTGTTAAAGGAGGTGATCGATAACTCCATTGATGAACATGTAATGGGTTATGGAAAATCAATAGAGGTGAATATTCAGGACGGCAAAGTGCATGTTCGTGATTATGGACGAGGAATTCCGCTTGGAAAAGTAGTGGAATGTGTTTCAAAGATTAATACCGGCGGAAAGTATGACAGCAAGGCTTTCCAGAAGAGTGTAGGACTGAATGGTGTCGGTACAAAAGCCGTGAATGCCTTATCCTCCTGGTTCATGGTTCAGTCATTCCGTGAGAACAGATCTAAATCGGCTGAATTTCAGCAGGGAAATCTCAAAAAGGAGGAAAAGGAAAAGGCAAGCCCCGAAAAAAACGGAACCTTATTCAGCTTTATACCGGATGACACGGTATTTAGAAATTACCGGTACAACCTGGACCATGTGTCCAACATGTTGTGGAATTATGTTTATCTCAATAAAGGCTTGAGGATTTATCTCAACGGTCAGGAATTTTATTCTGAGAATGGACTGAAAGATCTCCTTGAAAGGAATATGACAGATGATACCTTGTACCCGATTGTCCATATTCAGGGTGATGATATTGAGGTAGCTTTCACACATACTACTTCTTACGGTGAAGAGTATTACAGTTTTGTCAATGGTCAGCACACTACGCAGGGTGGCACGCACCAGGCTGCCTTCAGGGAAGCAATCGTTAAGACCATACGTGAGTTTTTCAAGAAAGAATTTGACGCGAGCGACATTCGTACGTCTATAGTAGCCGCTATCAGTGTCCGTGTGCAGGAACCGGTCTTCGAGTCGCAGACCAAAACCAAACTGGGCTCCCTCACACGTGAACCAAACGGACTTGCCATCAGAACATGGGTCAACGATTTCATAAAGACCGAACTCGACAATTACCTTCACAAGAATCCTGATGTGGCGAAAGCCATCGAGGCCAGAATTATCCAGAGCGAAAGAGAGAGAAAGGAGATTGCAGGAGTGAGAAAGCTGGCCAATGAGAGAGCGAAGAAAGCCAATCTCCATAACCGGAAATTACGGGATTGCAGGGTTCATCTCAATACCCGGCATATTGACAGGCTGGAGTCAACGCTTTTTATTACGGAAGGTGATTCCGCCAGCGGTTCGATTACCAAGGCACGCGACGTGAATACCCAGGCAGTCTTCAGTCTCAAAGGCAAACCGCTCAATTGCTATGGAATGACGAAAAAAGTGGTGTACGAGAATGAAGAGTTCAACCTTCTTCAGAATGCTTTAAATATAGAAGACGGACTTGATGAATTACGTTACAATAAAGTAGTAGTTGCCACTGATGCGGATGTGGATGGAATGCATATTCGTCTCCTGCTCATGACATTTTTTCTGCAATTTTTTCCAGAACTTATCAAGCAGGGTAAGGTGTACATTCTTCAGACTCCACTTTTCCGTGTCCGGAATAAGAAAGAAACCATTTATTGTTATTCCGAATCAGAGCGTCAGAAGGCAATTCAAAAACTCGGCCCTAATCCGGAGATAACCCGTTTCAAAGGACTTGGAGAGATTTCTCCCGATGAATTCTCCAATTTCATCGGCAGGAATATCAGATTGGAACCGGTTATGCTTAACCAGGAGGAGACCATACATCACCTTCTTGATTATTACATGGGTAAAAACTCGCCGGAGAGACAGGATTTTATTATCAATAATCTCAGGATTGAGAAGGATATGATAAAGGAAGAACTTGTCTCTTGACATAGTGAATATTCAAAAAAAATCGAAACAGGAAAAGAAAAGAATGGCCAGGAAGAAGAAAGAAACAGAAATCAGGAAGGAGCCCGGAGATGCTCAGCAGGATCAGCAACACAGTGAGAATTCAAGTGTTCCCGCCGTACAGGGAATGTATGAGAACTGGTTTCTGGATTATGCGTCCTATGTAATCCTCGAAAGAGCTGTTCCCCATATCAATGATGGTCTGAAACCCGTTCAACGCCGGATCCTCCATTCCATGTGGGATATGGAGGATGGCCGTTATAACAAGGTCGCAAACATCATTGGTCACAGTATGAAGTATCATCCACATGGTGATGCTTCAATTGCCGATGCGCTTGTGCAGATCGGACAGAAAGACCTGCTGATAGATATGCAGGGTAACTGGGGTAATATTTATACCGGCGACAGTGCTGCCGCTCCAAGGTATATTGAAGCAAGGTTGTCAAAGTTCGCGCTTGATGTTGTCTTTAATCCCAAAACCACCGAATGGCAACTGAGTTATGATGGGAGAAATAAAGAGCCCATCACTCTTCCAGTCAAGTTCCCGCTGTTGCTTGCTCAGGGTGTGGAAGGAATTGCCGTCGGATTGGCCTGTAAAATCCTGCCTCATAATTTTATCGAGCTTATTGAAGCTTCTATCGATTCGCTGAGAGGAAAGAAGGTTAATCTTCTGCCAGATTTTCCTACGGGAGGTATTGCAGACTTCAGTAAGTACAATGAAGGTCTCAGAGGGGGCAGGATACGTGTGAGGGCAAGGATCGAGAAGAAAGACCGGAAAACACTGGTCATCCGAGAAATTCCTTTTGGAACGAATACCACTTCACTGATCGACACTATTCTGGCTGCGAATGACAAGGGAAAGATCAAGATCAAAAAGGTTGAAGATAATACCGCTGCCAATGTGGAGATCATTATTCACCTTCACAGTGATTCATATGAAGATCTGGATAAAACGATCGACGCCCTCTATGCATTCACCGCTTGTGAGGTGAGCATGGCGCCAAACGCCTGTGTGATTATTGACGACAAGCCTTCATTCATGAGCGTCAATGAGATTCTGAAGTACAACGCTCAATACACCATGAATCTCCTGAAAAAGGAACTCGAGATACGAAAGGCTGAGCTGGAGGAAGAATGGCATTTCAGTTCCCTGGTGAAGATCTTTATTGAAAAAAGAATTTACCGAAACATTGAAGAATGTACCACCTGGGAATCGGTTATTGAAACCATCGACCTGGGACTCAAACCGTACAAAAAGAAGTTCAAGAGGGCAATCACGCGTGACGACATCATCGGACTTACCGAGATCAAAATCAAAAGGATCTCCAGGTATGATGTCAAGGCTCAGGATGAAAAGATCAAAGGACTGGAGGAACAGTTGAAGGAAGTGGAGCATCATCTCGCGAATCTCCGCCAGTATACCATCTCCTGGTTTAAAGAACTTCTCAAAAAGTATGGGAAGGGAATGGAACGAAAGACACAGATAGGTTCCTTCGAGCAGGTCAATGCCGCGGAGGTTATCATGAATAACCTGAAGTTGTACGTCAACAGGGAAGAGGGATTTGCCGGATCAGGTATGAGAAAGGACGAGTTCCTGTGCGAGTGTTCCGATCTGGACGACATCATAGTTTTCCGTGGCGATGGTACCATGATAGTAACCAGGGTGGATGAAAAGAAGTACGTTGGAAAGGATATAAGACATATCGCACTCTTCAGAAAAAATGAACCTGAACCGGTCTATAACATGATCTATCAGGACGGAAAAGGCGGCAACATCATGATCAAGCGCTTTACCGTAGGGGGCGTCACGCGTGATAAGGAATATATACTCACCCGGGGAAAGGAGGGTTCTAAAGTTCTTTGGTTCAGCTTTAATTCCGCCGAAAACAATGCCGAAAGTGTAAGGCTCATTCTCCGGCCTAAACCAAAGCTAAGAACTACACAGATTGATGTTGACTTTAATCAGACGGAAGTGAAAGGAAGAGGAGCGGTAGGAAATATTCTTACAAAGCATTCGGTCAGCCGTGTCACCTTGCTTGCAGAGGCTCCCGCTGTTCCGGCACCGAAGCAGACAAGCCTGCTTCCGGAGAAGCCTGTTGAAAAAAGTCCGGTAAAGGCGCTTTCCAAAGAATCAAGTAAAGTGAAAAAGAAAGATCATAAGCCAGCAGCAGCTGCTAAGGCAAGGCTTTCAAACAAGAAAGGATCGAAAGCGGCAAAAAAAGCAAGCCCACTCAGGGAAGATAAAGCGGTAACCATCGAGTGGGAAATTTCCGGGGGAAGCGGTCAAACAGTTAAAGAGCGCGACCGGATTCTTACCGCATTGGAAAAGAAAGGAAAATCGAAGCAGAAGAACCAGATTAAAATGGATATCTGACAAGGTCAGATTGATTGTCATCATTTCTTTCCTGCCGGAGGATTTTTCAATAATTCCCTTTCCATCCCGTTTTCTGGTTTTTACGCCTTAATTTTTTTAACTTCGTAAGAATATGAAACGATTCATCCTTGTACTTCTGCTTGGTTTCAGCCTGAAATCTTCAAGCGGAGCCTACATTCTGATTCCTATGGATGAGACCCAAAGCAATCACCTGAAGGCCTATGGAGTTGCCTTTATGGTGCTATCACATGATGTACCGGTTTCATGGTTGCTGAATTATCGTGGCGGTAGTTTTATGTTCACTGACATACCAAAATTTGAGCAGGAGTGTACTATCAGAGGGGTGTCGTTCCAGATTCTTGCCGATGTCCAGGCCGCGGCGATCATCAATGAGATTTCCGATCCTGAAGTCAACATGGATGTCATGAAACTGGAAAAGGCCCCTAAGGTGGCAGTCTATTCCCCTAAAAGTAAATTACCATGGGATGATGCCGTGACACTGGCCTTGACCTATTCCGAAATTCCCTATGATATAGTGTATGATGAGGAGGTGCTGGGTGGAAAATTATTGCTCTACGACTGGCTGCATTTACATCATGAGGATTTTACCGGACAGTATGGTCGCTTTTATGCCGCTTACAGAAATGCAGCATGGTACCAGGAGGATCAGCGAAGTCAGGAAGCCATGGCTGCTAAGATGGGTTTCCAGAAAGTTTCCGGGATGAAGCTGGCTGTCGCGCTGAAGATAAAGGAATTTGTCGTTGGAGGCGGTTATCTCTTCGCCATGTGTTC
>CAZJDX010000037.1:0-21026 GCA_964544885.1 uncultured Flavobacteriales bacterium | reverse complement strand
GAAGGAGAAGCTCCGAGCCTGCGAGGAGATCGCTCCGAAGGCCGCTCTTTGCCAGTTCTCAAATCCCGTGCAGCGGGAATGAAAAAATCCCGCGCAGCGGAAAGGGGAAAATAAAGCCTTGATCTTTTCCCTGCCTGCGTGCCTTGCAATCGGCAGGCAGGTTTGTTTCTTTCTTTTCCATCAAGGGAAAAGAAAGAAAATAAAAGAGAATAAATCTTAATATGAAGGCCATGATCCTGATAGATACTAAACTTTCATAATAAATCACCCTTTGCTGTCTCATGCTTCAAGCAAGCAAAGCACACTCACAGACTCCCCGCTCAGTAAAATCTTGCACAACCCCCATGCGCAAGCTCATTCCGCCCTGGTGAATTGTATCCTCCCGATATGTATTCCGGCCATGTTGACCCACCACCTTGTAGAGTCCTGACTGACATTCCGGCAATATTGACCCAGCTGCGCAGGATTTGCAAATCCTGCGCGTTTCGCAGTCAGTTTTGATCATCCGTATGAACATCTAAAAATCCAGACTTCCCTCTTACCCCCACCCAGCTGCCCACCGCTGAAGAGAATATTCAACCCTTGCATATAGCATCTACTTTTTCAAATTATCAAATTACCTGCCGGACAAAAAACAATGACAGAAACAGGTAAAATCAGAACTGGAATAGTAAGACACAGCAACGGAGAAAAGGAAATTACCTATCTTCGGTTAGGCTAAGGTACACATCTGTTAAAATTTATTGCTTTGATGAAACGGTATTCCATCATCCTGCTCCTCATGCTTAGCTTCCCTGAATCAAATGCTCAGTATTGGGCAAACCACCATTCAGTATGGCACATTGGAATTATAGAAAGTTACTTCTCGCCTGCACAGGGTTTTATCAAAACTGAAGTAACAGGCGACACCTTATTGCTGAATCAAAATTGTAAAATTCTTCACAATACCAGACATTATGCTGACGGCAGGATTTCAAATATTGGAAACGAATATATGTACGAAGACAGCGGAAAAGTCTATCACTTTATGAATAATTCCTTTTATACATTATATGATTTTAATGCAATGCCGGGAGACACCTGGACCCTAAGCGTTCCATTTCCTTCTCCCTTTTGCGGAATAAGCCTGTACTCCTGCGACACCCTGGTTAAGATAGTCGTTGATTCTGTTTCAACTATAACTATACAAAATCAACCTTTTAAAACCTTGTATGTTCATTCAGTCAACAGCGATTGGTATTTTATGAACCCTCTAATTCAGAACATCGGAAGCAGGGGAGGTCTTTTCCCATTCATCTATGGGTTTATGGACATTGACATACCATATTTGCGATGCTATCAGGACAGCCTGGTATCATATCATTCCGGCACCTCTCTGGTCGCTGATTGTGATTCACTAATTTCTCGGGTTGCACATCCGGAAAATCAAGATCAGGTAAAGGTATTTCCAAATCCGGTGACTGAAATTTTATACGTAGAAACAACCTTAACTGAATCAAACATGTTTGTATTCGATATTTCATCGAGGATTGTGCTTGAAGCACAATTGCAGAGAAACTCGAGTTTAAACCTTTCTTCACTCTCAAAAGGAATTTATTACTACGAGATAAAAAAAGGAAATAACCTTGTCACTAAAGGAAAACTGATCAGACTATAACAAAGTACCCCCGGCTCAGGAATATTGCTCAACACCCTTGCGCAATCTCATTCCGCCCTGTTACAAAGCCGCTCGCCACTTCGAAAGAGAAAACATGCATGGAACGCATCCGGTTTCCGGAAATGGGATCTCAAGAGACTGAAAAAACCCGGATGGTTTGTCACTTCAAAATTTCGAATGTTTCTACAGCTGCCGGATGGTCCGAAAAGGAGATTCGCTCAGGAAACTGCCTTTTTCTATTTTTACCAAACGGCCGGTTCAGGCAGCACGAGAGCAGATAACATATTTCCTCCCTCTGCTGATAAAATTCAGGATGCTGAACAAGGTTAAGCCCTGGCTTATTCTCCCGGTGTGAATATCTTTCGGACAAATTTGAACACAGCAATTTGAAAAGATGAACATGAAATTGAATTTAATTATTTCCCTTAACCTGCTGTTAATATTCATCTCCTGTAATGGGCAGACCAATACCCAAGCCCCCGGTTCAGAGATACTAAGCGAAAATCATGCATGGGGTGAGACTGTAAAGACGCTTTCTGATAACATCATGGCTATTTATCAGGACAGTAAAAACAAGTATTGGTTTGGAAGCTGGAAGGACGGTCTGTACATGTATGATGGAAAGTCTGTCATCCAGTTTACCACCAAACACGGCTTGCCTTCCAACAGGGTTGAAGAAATCAAAGAAGACAAAGCGGGAAACATCTATATCAATACAAGCGAAGGACTATGCAAGTATAATGACAAGAGCTTTGTGAAATTGAAAGAAACAAAAGGCTCTTCGAGGGACTGGAAATTAAATCCTGATGACCTCTGGTTCAGAAATTCCGGAAAAGTGTTCCGCTTCGATGGTAATACTCTTTTCAGCCTGGAACTTCCTCAAACGAAAATTGGCGAAGACTACGTTCAAAAATATCCAAGCAATCCCAGCCCCTATGCGGTTTACTGTATTTACAAGGACAGCAAAGGGAACATTTGGTTTGGCACTGCAACCTTGGGCGTTTGCCGCTACGACGGAAAATCGTTTGACTGGATCTCTGAACCCGACCTGACGGAAATTCACGATGGTCCGGCCAATGGTGTCCGATCCATCGCAGAAGACAAGAACGGAGATTTTTGGTTCAATACCGGGTACAGGTATAATATCTATAACAACAAGGCTTCGACAATAGGCGATAACGAAAATCCAACATTTTACGAACGGATAAAAAGCTTAGGTAGTTTAGATGGTATCGCCGGCAGTGATTTGAATGAATATCTGTCAATCCTAAAAGACAAGCAGAACAACTTATGGATTGCGATTTATCTGCATGGCGTATGGAAGTATGACGGTGCCCAGATCAGGCATTATCCTATACGGGCTAATAATAAAACCATTCCCGTATATTGCCTGTACCTTGACAATATGGGAGATCTCTGGCTTGGCACACACGAAAATGGCGTATTTAAGTTTAATGGTCTCTCATTCGAAAAATTCGTTCCTTGACTGAGGAAGAAGACAACATCTATTCCCACAAGCTGGTTCGGGTCAGAAGTTTTAGTTCGATCCCATCCGATTCCTGCACTCAGGCTTATTCTTCAAGATCGCCATTCGGATGTCCTTGCTCACCTGAAAAGTTTGCCTACCTTTAAAACTCAGGTGTATCTTTCGAATCCTTGCCTATGCTGCCCGGAAACTATTTGTCCTGATGAAGAAACAGTCAGGGATATTATCAGCTATCGTCATCGCGACTTTTTTGATCGCCCTGTACGGCAAAAGTATATTGTCAAATTTCATAAGCTTGCCGGAATACAGCAGTGGCTTGAAAATTTTCTTTCATTACATCTGGTGGGTATTGCCTGTAATTCTCGTCACGGGACTCTTGTTTGGATTCAGAAACATTACTGAAAATCTCGGGCTTCGAAAAAATTTTCTGAAGGCATTTACTTTTTCGCTGCTCTGCGTATCCCCAATGTTGATCAGCTCGGCATTTGCAGGTGAAATCAGCCGCGAGTTTGATCTCCTGAGCCTCCTGCATAAAACACTGTTCGCCGGATTTTTTGAAGAGTTTCTGTTCCGGGGATTTCTCTTCGGACTCCTTTTCGTGAAACTGGGATGGGGCTTCATCCCCTCTTCCCTGCTGGGCGCGCTTATCTTCGGAGCAGGACACCTGTATCAGGGTCATTCAATGATGGAATCTTCCGCCATCTTCCTTGTAACCGCCCTTGGCGCAGTCTGATTCGCGTGGTTATTTATTGAATGGAACCATAACCTCTGGATCCCGGTTTTTCTGCATGTCCTTATGAATCTTTCCTGGCAACTCTTTGATGTCAGTGATAATGCACTGGGCGGATTGTACACGAACCTGTTCCGGATCATGACCATCGCACTAACGGTTATCCTGACCATCGTTCAGGCAAATAAAAGGGGATACCGGATAAACAGAAAAAATCTCTTGCTCAATACAGGCATTCAGACTTAATCTGGCATGAGAACAACCTGGCTGCGCCACGCTTTACCACAAATTCAATCCTATGCTGACTAACTCCAAGCCTATACCTCATCGATTGAAAGCAGACTAGCGAATAGTATGTAAGAAAGCGGTATGCTTTCTCATCCATGCGGACTTGTTCATTTTCAAGCATTTATATTTGTTTTGATTGTATAAAATCGATTTTTAATGCTTAATTTTGCCTTGTTATATCAATTGATTAGATAAAAAGCCTGGAATTCAGGCTTTTTTTATAATCTGTTCCGGGATTTTATGAACCTTTCATGATAAATCACGTATGATTTTGAGCTAAATTTCAATGTTTGGTTTGTGGCTAAGTGCCGGAATTTGTCTTCTTGCCAAATTCAGGGTACTCCTGTCCTGAAAATTTGATTTTTTGCCCGGAATTATTTCAATTTCACCATATTTCCAGAATACTTGCCTAAAAATCAGCTATTTTTACCAAGCTCTGTAACCAAATAACCAAGGTCCATGAAGAATATCCTATCTCTCTCCATCATCTCCCTTTTTATGTTCCTGTGCCATGACGCAGGTGCACAGATCGTTTTCAGTAAGGAATACGGCGGCCAGTACAATGAAGACGGCCGCTGGATGGAACAAATGCCCGACAGCGGCTATATAATGGTGGGTCGCTCCGACACTTACAGTAATGGTCAGTCGGATGCCTGGGTTGTTCGCGCCGATGCCTACGGGAATATCATGTGGACTAAATCCTATGGCGGAACCGAATTTGATTTCGGAAACATGATCCGCATCACCAGCGACGGCGGTTTTATCATCGCAGGCTTTACCGGTTCTTTCGGTGCAGGTGGCAATGACGGATGGCTTATTAAAACCGACGTTCTCGGAAATATCCAGTGGCAAAAAACTTTCGGTAATTCCGACCTGCAGGAGTTTGAAGCAGTGATACAGACCAGCGATGGTGGCTATGCAGCGTTGGGAATCAACTACGGCACCGGAACACAGTACTATGATTTTTATCTGGTGAAAGTAGATTCTCTCGGTAATACAGAATTTGAGAGGAATATCGGCAGCGGCGGTTTCGAGATCGGTAATTCCATTCAGCAAACTCCCGATGGCGGATTTATTCTCGCCGGACAATCTTATTCATACGGTAACGAAGACGGAGATTATTACATCGTAAAAACAGATGATCAGGGAATCGTGCAGTGGTATAAGAATTACGCGCAACGAGGCGTTCAGGAAATTCATCACATTCAAAATGTTCCAGGCGGCGGCTACATTATCGTAGGAGATGCAGACAGTCTCGACAATGGTCTTGGCAATACAGACCTCTGGCTCATGCGTACCGATGATCTGGGTGATACACTCTGGACTAAAACCATTGGCGGCAGTAAAAAAGACGGAGGTAAGACGGTTGAAAACACTACCGACGGAGGTTTCATTATTGCCGGCATTACCCGCAGCTTCGGACTCATCAACCCGAATTATTACCTCGTAAAAACCGATCCCTTCGGAAATATTGAATGGCAAAACTATAGCTATGGTTCTGCACATCATGATCACGCTTACCGCGGAATAGAAACGTCGGATGGTGGCTACGCGGAATTCGGATATTTCAGAAATTCCAGCAGTTCTTCCAATTACGCGCTGGTAAAACTTTCACCTGCGGGTGGTGTTACTAAGGATGTTGCTGTTGACGCGATTCTTCTTCCCGGCGCCAACCTTTGCAGAAGCCTCAGTATTCCTGTGCAGGTATTGCTTAGCAACTATGGAAACACAAACGAAGTAAATCTCGCAGTTGCCCTTACCGTCAAGAGTGGTACTAACGTCATCACTACTATTCACGACACCCTTACCAGCGCTTTGCTGCCGAGTTTTTCTTCACAACTTGCCTTTAACGAAACCATTGAGTTCCCCACAACCGGAACCTATGAACTGATCGCCTCCCTTTCTCACCGCCTGAATGATATTTCCTATTCGAATGATACCGTTTATCAGACCGTTACCGTGCTTGATCCGGTAATCAATCCGGTCACCATTTCCGGTGCAAGTTGTACAAACGGAAGTGTTACCCTTAGCGCCGTCCCTGCAACTTCAGCAGACAGTCTGTTCTGGTTTGACGCTCCAACAGGCGGCAATCTGGTTTATATGGGACGCGACTTCACCACACCCTCACTGTCCTCGAGCACTTCGTATTATGTGGAAGCCTTCAAAGGAAAAGGAAGTAAGGTCGGCCCGGTTGATAATAATATCGGAGGTGGAGGCACAAGCACCGGAGGCTATCTGAAATTCGACAGCCGTGTAAACTGGACACTCGTCTCTGTTAAAGTATTTGCCAACAGCACCGGAAACCGCACCATCGAATTACGTGATGACGGCAACAACGTACTTCAGAGCAAAACCGTCAACCTTCCTGTAGGAGAATCAAGAGTGTATCTTAACTTCAGTGTTCCTCCCGGAAATGACCTTCGTCTGGCGCTGGGCTCCGGCAGCGGATCACTCTTCAGAAATAATTCCGGTGTCGCTTATCCATATGATGTTTCAAAGGTACTCGAGATCTATGGTTCAAGCGGCGGATCGAACAGCTACTACTATTTTTATGACTGGGAAGTATTTGTTCCTTATCAGTATTGCGAAGGAAGCCGTGTACAGGCAGATGCAGTCATAGGCACTAACAGCACCAACGCTCTTGACCGCAGCCGCTGCGGCAATGGAACAGTAACACTTCGTGCCAATTCATCGCAATCATTATCATGGTACAGCGCCTCCAGCGGAGGTTCGCTTCTCGGAACGGGCAATGCTTATACCACACCGAACCTGAGTTCAACTACCTCCTATTATCTTGAAGTGGGCTCATGTCCTGACCGCATCGAAGTACAGGCCATCATCAATACCGTGTCTGCGGCACCAACCGCACCTGATGTCAATCATTGCGGACCAGGAAACGTTACACTCAGTGCAACGGCAAGCGGATCGGTTTCATGGTATGACGCCTCAAGCAACGGACTGCTATTAGAAACCGGCAATTCATTTACTACGCCTTATCTTAATTCAACAACCACTTACTATGTCGTTGCTGGAACCATTTGTCCGAGCAGCCCTGTGGCTGTAAATGCGATCATCAACAGTTCCACTCCTCCTTCTGTTGTCCCGGCAACAGCCTGCGGACCGGCATCTGTTACCCTGTCAGCAAGTTCCTCCAATCCTCTGGAATGGTACAGTGTTCCTGCAGGAGGTACGATCATAGGAACCGGAAACACATTTGTCACTCCTGTTCTTTCAAACAGCACGACATACTATGTACAGGCTGTCAATGTCTGCGCCAGTACGCGCGTTCCGGTTACGGCAACGATTACCATGGTTGATCCTCCCGGAGCGATCGACGCTTCTCATTGCGGCGCGGCATCTGTTGTGATATCCGCCACCTCTACGGATCCTGTCACCTGGTGGACAGCCGCCAGCGGCGGAACACAGATCGGTTCCGGACTGAATTACGC
Organism: uncultured Flavobacteriales bacterium; assembly: GCA_964544885.1. Lineage (GTDB taxonomy): Bacteria > Bacteroidota > Bacteroidia > AKYH767-A > 2013-40CM-41-45 > QQVM01. The sequence continues at coordinate 13,416 of CAZJDX010000037.1, read as the reverse complement.
GACACCTGTCATCAATGCCACAACGACTTATTACGCGCAGGCAAGTCACAACGGATGTAACAGTCCGCGTGTAGCGGTTGTCGCCGAAATCATTATAACAACTCCGCCGAGCGTTACTTCAGGATCGAACTGCGGACCGGGAACGGTAACGCTTACTGCCAGCGCAAGCGATCCCATTTCCTGGTATGATGCCGCGAGCGGTGGAAATCTGCTGGGTACCGGCACCAGTTATACAACACCTTCCCTGTCAACTACCACAACTTATTATGTGGAAGCAGGCACTTCATGTCCAAGCGTCAGAGTTCCGGTGAATGCGGTGATTGCGACAACTTCCGCTGATCCGACCGTAACACCGGGAGTACGTTGTGGCAATGGAACAGTTGACCTGAGTGCGAGTTCACCTGATCCCGTATCATGGTATGACGCGCCGAACGGAAACCTGCTTGGTACGGGTTATACCTTTACCACGCCCTCCATTTCCGCCACGACAACCTATTATGCCATTGCAGGTATCACAGGCTGCTTCAGCAATTATGTTTCAGTAACAGCAACGGTAAATCCTCAACCCGCTTCGCCTGTGGCAAGCGATGCGCAGAGTTGCGGTCCTGCACAACTGACCCTGGGCGCCTCCGCTTCCAATCCCGTCACATGGTATGATCAGATGACCGGCGGTAATGTCGTAGCAACCGGCGCAACTTATCAGGCAACTTTCAACACAAGCACTACATTCTATGTGGAGGCAAACGATGGCACTTGTCCAAGTATAAGGGTTCCCGTTACAGCAACCATTCATACCTTACCTGTGGTTGTCCTGGGTCCGGATACCATCAATATCATTACCGGACAATCAACATTGCTGAATGCGGGATCCGGTTACACCTCATATTCCTGGAGTACCGGTGCCACTTCACAAAGCATTAATGTATCCGCTGCAGGTGTTTATTTCGTATCGGTGATCGACATAAACAACTGTCAGGGAAGCGACACGATCGTGATCAATCTCATCACCGGAATTGATGGTCCGGAAAGCGCATTGAACTGGTCTGTATTCCCTAATCCCGGAAACGGAAAAGTTGAAATCAGAATTGACGGCGCCGAAGCAAGGCTGGACCTGAAAGTGCTGAATATAATTGGCGAAGAAATCTATTCCGGTGAAGTGAGCGGTGGCAGTTCGTATCGTAAGCAGCTTGACCTTTCATCATCCGCCAAAGGTGTTTATATTGTTCAGCTGATCAGCTCAGCAGGAATCGAAAGTAAGCGTCTGGTAATACAGTAAATAAGTAAGAGTCGAAATTCATTCCTTCATCCCCCCGGGGAATAAAACAAAACTGCCTAATCCCTGCCTATGAAACTAATTTTCCGTGTCCCATTCCTTACCTCTATCCTGATCTTTTTTTGTATCAGCGGGAATACCCAAACCACCTGGGAAAAACTGTTCAGTAAAAAAAGTACTGACTCGTTCCGCTGTGTGATCGAAGCCAGTGCGGGAGGTTATGTGATCGCGGGCTATACATCAGATTCAACCGTGAATGATACGGATGCCTATGTGGTGAGGATGACCACTGCGGGAGATACACTGTGGACAAAGCGTATCAACGGTACCAATAACGGGAAGGATCTTCTTTATAAGGTTATCAATACCAATGACGGTGGCTATGTCTTTTGCGGCTATTCCACCAATAACGGAATCGGAAATGATGACGCGTATTTCATGAAGATGGATGCAAATGGAAATGTTTTGTGGAGTAAATACTGGGGAGGTGCCGGGAAAGACAGAGCCCAGGATATCATTCAGACATCCGATGGCGGATTCGCCATTGCCGGATACACTACCTCTGCTCCCGCAGCATACTATGACGCCTTTCTTATCAAGCTCAACAGCTCCGGTGATACAACGTGGGTAAAACGTTATGGCACCGGCGGCTTTGACGATGCGAATACACTGGTCCAGCATCCGGACGGAGGATTTGTTCTGGGCGGACAAAGCACCAACGGAGGAACAGGGCTCGACATGTATATGGTTCGAACAGACGCGGGCGGTAATCAGCTGTGGACAAGAAAATTCGGCACCATGGGAACGGATAATATTGAGCATATCATCCGTCAGTCTGATGGAACTTATATTATGACAGGAGGAACGGACGGTCCCGGATTAGGCGGCAATGACGGATCCCTGGTGAAAACTGACTCGGCCGGAAATGTGATATGGTCAAAAATTTATGGAGGAAACTCCCAGGATGATTTCCACCAGGTGTATAAAACCAATGATGGAGGATTTCTCATGAGTGGGACCAGCCGCAGTTCCGGAGCGCTGGAATCGAATATGTGGCTGATGAAAACCAATTCATCCGGTGACTCAACCTGGTCAAAAACCTATGGTGGAGATAATCATGATCATGGTTACAGTGCTGTTCAAACAGCCGACGGAGGATACATCTTTGTTGGCTATACAAGCAGTTTCGGTTTTAACGGAGAAGATGCCTATGTCGTAAAAACAAACAGTTCCGGAAATATCGGTAACTTCCTCACATACGCTTCGGTCTCCTCACTGGCGCAACCACTCCATGGAAGTTGTACCGCTTCAAATGTCCAGGTCAAGGTTGTTGTCAGAAATTATGGAAGAGATACTCTCCCTAATGTGCCGGTAACAATCCAGATCAGCGGACCGGTAAACCAGACGATCAATCAGACCTATAATGGAAATGTTTACCCTGGTGATCTCGACACGCTCAGCTTTTCAACGACGATCAACTTCAGCACTCCCGGACTGTACACGTTCAGCTGTACAAGCTCCAACCTGAATGATGTATTCCCACAGAATAATAATCTGCTTACAACAATAAATATTGTCGGCTATTCCAGCCCACCTTCCACCACACCCGGAAGCCGCTGCGGAACGGGTTCTGTTTCACTCAGCGCTTCATCACCTGACAGTGTTTTCTGGTACAGCGCCTCAACGGGGGGCAGTCTGCTGGGAGCGGGGCCCGTATTCAACACACCCTCTATCAGCAGCAGCACAACCTATTATGCTCAGGCCGGTTTTGCCTGTCCGAGTTCCAGGGTAGCGACTCTTGCAACTGTTGCATCCGCACCTGTCGCGCCGACCACCACCTCCGCACAACGATGCGGGTCAGGGACAGTGGTGCTGGGTGCCAGTGCCGCCGACCCTGTGCGCTGGTTCGATGCTTCAACAGGCGGTACACAAGTAGGAAGCGGAAACAGTTTTACAACACCGACATTAAGCTCAACGACGACTTACTACGCAGAAGCCTATAACGGAGTGTGTGGAAGTACCAGAGTAGCCGCAACCGCTACCATAAATCCGTCAACTCCCGCACCGCTGACAACGGGCGCTTCACGATGCGACGCGGGAACAGTAACACTTACGGCAAGCGCCGCTAACCCGATTACATGGTATGATGCAGCGAGTGGTGGTAATATCGTTGGAAGTGGAACATCTTTCACTACTCCGGTGCTGAATACCACCACCACCTATTACGCCGAAGCCTCCAACGGTATCTGTCCAAGCAACAGGGTAAGCGCACAGGCAACCATCAGCTCCCAGGTGGCCGATCCGGTGGTTAGTCCGGGATCGAATTGCGGTCCGGGAACTGTCGTGCTGGGAGCGACATCCAATGAAACACTTATCTGGTATGCTACCTCCAGTGGCGGTTCACAATTGGGAGTTGGTACAAGCTTCACCACACCCTTCCTGAACAGCTCTGCAACCTACTATGTTCAGGCAACCAACGGAGCCTGTCCGAGTAACTACATAGCCGTTCAGGCAACCATACATTCTTTACCTTCGGTTTATCTCGGGCCGGATACAAGTCTTGGTTTCGGATCCACTTACCTGCTGGATGCCGGGGCCGGTTTTTCTTCCTATAATTGGACTGGTGGCAGCACTTCACAGACACTTACGGTAAACATGACAGGAACATATTGTGTGACCGTTACGGATGCGAATAACTGTACGGCCTCAGATTGCGCGAATGTTCAGATCAGTGTGGGTCTCGATGAAACAGCGATTCACAAGGTGATAAGCCTGTATCCAAACCCGGCAAGCGATAAGGTATTTATGGAAGTAAAGCAAGAGACCGGAGCTATGCATTATCAGCTCATTTCGGGTGATGGAAAAATTCTTGCTGAAGAACAACTATCAGGAATTCAGTCCGGAACAGTCATACCGGTTTCCGTTTCGGGTCTTAGTCAGGGAGTTTACCTGATGCGTGTTTTCACAAAAGAGTGGACAGCTACTTTACGGATCTTCAAAAATCAATAACAAAAAAACCCGGGTCATCCGGGTTTTTTTTTTCAGGCCTGAACAGCGCTAAGCAAGGATTCAAAAATTATCCTGCCGTCAGTATTGCCTAATTCCGTATCCGCGGCACGCTCAGGATGTGGCATCATGCCAAAAACATTTCCCTCTTTATTGGAGATACCGGCGATATTGTTCATCGAACCATTTGGATTTGATGCAGCGCTTATACTGCCATTCTCATCACAATACCTGAAAAGAACCTGTCCGTTTGCTTCTATGTCTTTTAGCGTTTTCTCATCAGCATAATAATTACCCTGGCCGTGCGCGATAGGAATCTTTAAGGCTTTGTTTGGGTCGGTGAGTGAAGTGATGACTGAATTCTGATGCTCCGCCTTTATGTAAACATTGCGGCAAATGAACTGGTGCTCCGAATTATGCAGCAATGCACCAGGAAGTAGTCCTGCTTCACAAAGAATCTGAAATCCGTTGCAAACACCGAATACACGTCCTCCCTTTGATGCAAAGTCAACGATCTCTTTCATGATTGGGGAAAATCGTGCAATCGCTCCAGAGCGAAGATAATCACCATATGAAAAACCACCCGGAAGAATGATCAGATCACAGTTCTGAAGATCATGATCCTTATGCCATAGTTTAACGACATCCTGCCTGAGAATATTTCTCAGCACATAAACCATATCCTCATCGCAATTGGATCCGGGAAATACAACAACGCCAGTTTTCATGCTTCAAAGGTAAGAAATTCCCCGGCCCTGGGGAACGCTGCAACTACAAACAGAAAAGGGATCATTCCGGCACAAACTCAAGTCTGACTCAGGACCGAAAATAAAAAGGCCCTCAACCTGAATTGAGGACCTTTTTCACAAACTCCTAAACAACAACAATCAATGCTTTTTATACGTGTCGAGTTTTTTCATCAACTCTTTTCTTGCATTATGAATTCTGACTTTTACGGTACCCAGCGGAATCTTCAGGCTGGCGGCAATTTCCTCATACTTGTAACCCCGGTAACTCATCAGGAAGGGCGTCTTCAGGTTTTCATTCAGACTGCTCACTGCGCGGTTGATCTCCTTCATCACCAGGTTGCCTTCTCCATCGTTACGATGGGTGAGAGTGGTTGAGTTAATGAAATATTGATTCTCTGTTGGATCATTGAAGATATTGGACTTCATCGCCCTTCTGTACTTATTGATAAAAATATTCTTCATGATGGTATAAAGCCATCCTTTAAGGTTAGTTCCTTCCTGGAACTTTTCTTCATTAACGAATGCCTTCAACATGGTTTCCTGAACAAGATCATTCGCGTCATCCGCGTCATGGGTGAGTTTCATCGCATATGCTTTCAGAGGTCGTGACTCTTCGCTAACCTGATCTTTAAATTGTAATCTCTCTTTACTTAATCTGGATTCGTTCATAATTTAACTTTCCTCCCTTCTTAATCTAATTTAAAATTCCTTTTTCGTCCGGTGTTTTTTGTCATCAAATCATCACAATGATCATGACGATTGAATAACGGTTATGGAATTCTTTCATTGTACAAGAACCGCACCATGATTGAGAAAACACATGAAAAATTCATGCAGAAATGTTAAAATGTCTTAAAAGTATATTCAAGATAAAATCCGGATACGCAGGATAGTGGCAAAATAAAGTCTGGGAAACCTATACTATACGGTTTAGATTGAAAAACTTGCACATTTCACAGAAACACTTGCAGGAAACCTTTATGATGACCGTTCTAACCGCTTGAGCGAAGCGGGGAATTTACCGGCTGAAAAACCTTCTGGTAAGCACTTTCTCAAATTCCCTTTGTAAAATACGCTCTGCCAGCATATCCTCGATGCTGGAAGTTTTGTTGCCGGAGAGAATACCGGTCAGTTGCCGCTCGTCAAGATCTATGCGATAGAGCAGGTTTCTGAAATGTTCAGGCTGATCATGGTATAAACCCGACAATACAGGTTTTATCTGGTCTTTGAGTTCATTGAAGGCCAGCAATTCATTGCCACTGAAGGTGATCTCAATACCCGACATATTGAAATCCTTTATTACCTGGGCCGCGGTTTCCCTGATGATAGCGAAATCGGTTTTATACTTTTCAATTGCGTTCTGTTTCATTGGGGGATTTGGGCTCGCTGAAATCGATCACAAGGCGGTTTACGTAGCGGTCATTCAGCAGGTGTTCGGTGATAATTTCATCCACATCACTTTCCTGAACATTCCCATAGTACACTCCTTCCGGATAGACCACCAGTGCAGGGCCATAGTCGCAGGCATCAAGGCAACCGGCTTTTTGTGCGCGGATTTCCTTGTCGAGTGATCTTTCTTTCAGCGCTTTTTTAAATGCGCTCACCAGGCTTAGTCCGCAGCTTTCACCACAGGACTTACGTGCGCCTTCAGGTCGCTGATTCGTACAGATAAATATATGTTTTTTGAATTTCATCATTGATCCAATAAAAAAGGGGAACCAATTTGCATGATTCCCCTTAAAATATTTTCTGATCGCTTACATCTTCACAACTTTCTGCGTTACGGAAGAGCCGTTTACGCTCAGCGTTACGAAGTAAACACCATTCTCCATATTATCCAGTGAGTACTGATGCTGACCGGCGCTCTGGTTTTCATCCAGTACAAATACTTTTACCTTTTCACCGATCAGGTTATACACTTCAAGTGAAACGTCAGCTGAACTGTTCAGACTGTAACTGATGTTTGAGATTCCGGTAAATGGATTCGGATAAATGCTGAATGGAACCTGGGAGGCCGGATTATCAACGGATGTACCCATGGCCACGAAAACCGCATAATCTTCTACCTGTCCGAAACTCAGATCAAGACAAGGTGTTGGTGTCGGATTTCCGCTGAAATCGGAAGCGAGACGTAATCTGAGCGGCTGACCGATTACCGCATTTGCAGGCACTGTAAAGTTCCCCAGGTGGTTAACAAGAGCGGTACTCGAAAAGACCAGTTCGGAAACATTATCCAGCACACCGTCGTTATTCCAGTCTATCCAAGCCTTCACTACCTCTTCATAGGTAAATCCGGTAGTAACGGAAATCGGATATGTATCATCCATATACAAAGTCATGTAACTTGTACATGAGTAATCCTGATAACTCTCAATGGCGTCAAAGGTGGTATTGTTTATCCGGCCAGGATGCGTGCCGATATTCACATTGGTAATTCCTATTGCACAGCAATAGGCGGTAGTCACAGGATAACAGTTAGTGGGTCTTGGTCCGGTAATTACCGCATTGATATTTTGAACCACAGTATCACTTCCAGCGGCATTCCAGGCGATCAGCGTAACTACATATGCGCCATTCGATGCATACTGATGAGACGGGGAGGCCTGGGTTGATGAATTGCCGTCTCCGAAATCCCAATCATAGTTGGTTGGAGTATTGATAGAAGTGGAAGTGAATTCAAATTCTCCGGTACAGGTATTTGTTGTGAAGGTGAAATCCACGCAGGGATTTTCCGCCACCACAAGAGTGCAGGGAATGCTTTCGCTCAGGTGCAATGGATCATTTGAACTGATGATCAGGTTGGTGGTGTAGGTATTTCCGATAAGCGTTCCACTGCTTAAAGTAAGCGTGATGGTGGTACTGCTGCCCGGTGTAACTGTTCCGGAAGTCGGATTAGCGCTCAACCAGAGCGGAGTTGCGCCTAGCGTAAAGGTAAGGTCGGTGCCTCCCGTGTTTTCAATATCAAACGTTGCAGTAGTCGTATTTCCGCAAGCCTGAAGATTTTTCGAAACCGAAGAAGGGTTTGTAACCATCAATGGAGCAGGGAAAGTTGCTCCGGTCACACAGATAACGGTGTCTATATCGTTATTGAAGATCTGTATGTTTCCATTGAATGTTCCCACCGTTGATGCGTTGAAAGTGACGGTTACTTCAGCAAATCCACCCGGAAGAACAAAGCCGTCAGGGCTCACCGCAACAAACTCAGTAGCCGTAGACTGAAGACTATTGATATGCAGGGTGTCACATCCGTTGTTAAGGATTTGGAAAGTAGCTACACCATTGGTGTGCTGCATGATGGTTCCGAAATCAATGCAGGCAGTATCTGATAGGGCAACAGCAGGATCTCCGGCAATCGTCAGGGTGCAGGGTACAAGCACCGTTGGATTCAGGGGATCATTGCTTGATATGGCGATTTGTGAGATATAAGTACCTGCAGCCAGTCCGGTGGTTTGGAAAGTCACTACAACATTGGAAGTGCCAACAGCGGTTACCGTGTCGGTTGAAACACTAAGAGAGATCCAGGAAGCGATACCGTTCTGACCGCCCCACTCAACGGCATTTGCTATTGCGCGTGAACTGTTCGTTGCGGTGGCAAAGTAGTCGAAGGCAAGGAAGATGGCTTTCCCTGATCCAAAAGTACGCGTGGTAATGATATCGTTTCCGGCATCACTGACGATCAATTCCTTATCGCTGTTTGTGATATTGTAGGAGAAGGTGGCGCTTGGAGCGGTGAAGGTAGGTGTTAATCCGAATGCAAGCGGATGAGCGGGATTGACAACGGTTACTGTATTACCAACCGCATTTTCAACGAATGTTCCGTCAAATACGCCTGTGTTGAACATGCAATCCGAGCCGGAAGAAAACGAACCGCACCAGATCACACTTCCCCCGTTATTCAGGAACTGACGGATCACCGGCCCGAGATTTGTCCAGACCGCGGGATCTCCCAATTCCTGTTCAGGAATTAATAAAACATTTTTACCGACGAGCAATCCCTGCAATGTACCGGGATTGGTCGTAGCCGTGGTAGTCAAGGTATAATTCGTAAAGAACTGGTTTATGGCAGCGATCGTCGCGGGGAATTCCGAGAAAAGATCCGTTCCGTAAGACATGGCCAGCACGCGTACTGTGGAGCTGCTGGATCCATCCGTACTGAACACCAGTTGCCCTCCACCGACATTACTAACCCCCAGGTTAAATGTAACAGTGTCTCCGCAATTTACATTCGCGACGAGTGAATCCGGCGCCACGCTTATCTGCGGAGCCTGCTGTACGGTAAGGGAAGAGGTAACTACATCCGAATCATTACATGAATAGGCGGTAAGCGTTACAGTATATGTTCCAGGGGCATTGTAAGCATGCACAGGATTCTGACTCATGGCTGTATCCCCATCACCGAAATCCCATTTCCACCTTACCGGACCACCGGTACTAAGATCCGTGAACTGAACATTCGTCAGCAGGGGAGGATTTACATTACCAATACCGATGGCCGCTGTCGGGGTTACGCTGGGTGCGATGACAGAACTCCAGGTGCAGGCGAATCCACTGTCGGTGATCGATACGTCTGATCTCCAGATCACAAGAAGGGAGCCGGATGTCCCGGTAACCGGAGCTGGTAAATTGATACCGCTGGCATTCATCAATTGCGGTGCGGCCGTAGTGGTTCCATCATATACGGTAAAGAAATCGTAGTTTGGCTCAGTCAGGAATTGCTGAAAAGTAATCGTGATGCTGGTAGCGCAAGGCGGACTGATAAGAAGTGTACAATTCTCATTCACCTGATAAACTCCGTTAGGTCCCCCTGTATCATACAGTGTTCCTGTTGAGTCCTGTGTAGTGGTAATTGAACAAATGTTATACGTTCCCTGAGCAGAAGCGCCAAGCTGCATAAACAGCACCAAAGCAAAGAATGTAAACACGTTGAGTATAAGTTTTTTCATATCGGTAAGGGTAATTTTTTCAATTCCAAATGTATGATTATTTTTTCAATTTCAAACTCCGGGAAAGCCTAAATGACAAGGCGCTGACGAATATTAACAATCGCGGAGAGCGGCCACAGGCCTGTTAAAAGCCGACATTTGTCCTAAAAAGCTTGATGGCTATAGCCAGCAGGATGATGCCAAAAACCTTCCTCAGGATACTTATACCTGCAAGACCCAGAAATTTCTCCACTCTGTAGAGGTTTCTCAGGACGATGTAGACAATAAACAGATTCAGTATGATTCCAATAATAATGGTCAGGCTGTCGTAAGCCGCCCTTAATGACAAGAGCGTAGTGATGGTACCCGTTCCGGCAATTAAGGGGAAAGCGACAGGCACTATAGATGCTGTCGAAGGTATTTCATCTCTGTAGAGGCGAATTCCCAGGATCATTTCCAGAGCCAGGAAAAAGATTACCAGAGAGCCTGCTATGGCGAATGACTGCACATCCACCCCTAATAATTTAAGGATGGTTTCTCCCAAAAAGAGAAAACCGATCATAATGATCATGGATACCAGGGTCGCCTGTGCGGATTTAATATGTCCGGCACGGTTTCTCACCTCCAGCAATACCGGAATTGATCCGACCACGTCAATGACCGCAAAGAGTATCGTGGTTACCGTCAATATATCGCGCCAGTTCAGGTCCATCTGATCGATTCCGGATTCTTTTGCGGTAAAAATACGTGGAAAGCTCCTGTTGAAATTCCGCTGACGTGAATTTTATACCGGATACGCGTTCATTAATTCCAATCCATGAAATAGAAAAAGGCTTTACTGCACACAGACCATTATACAAGTGAATTTTTCGAAGAACCAGCCGGAGGGCAGGAATGATGATTATTTCCTGCAGGGCAGGATGGAAAAATCCCGCCATGGACAATTCAAGGAAATGAATTCTGCCGGGACTAATGTATCAGCCGTTGAGCGCTTCAGCACCGGCGACAATCTCAAGGATCTCGTTGGTGATGGCTGCCTGCCTTGCTTTGTTGTATGAAAGCCTGAGATCGCGAAGCAGTTCCCCTGCATTATCCGTAGCCTTGCTCATGGCAGTCATGCGCGCTCCGTGTTCGGAAGCGTTTGAGTCAAGGATGGCTTTGTACAATTGTACGCGTACGGATTTGGGGATCAACTCCAGCACGAGCGCTTCTTTGCCCGGCTCAAAAATATAATCATCCTGGCTTTTTGATTCACTTGATTTGGCGGGAGGCGCGATCGGCAACACCTGTTCGATCGTCACATACTGAACAGCGGCATTCTTAAACTGGTTGTACACCAGTTCCACCCTGTCGAATTCACCCTTTTTGAAATCGCGCATGATCTCATCGGCTACCGTGGCTACCGATTCAAAATCCAGGTGATTGAACAGATCATTTCTCTGACCCGCGTAGAGTGCAGGTATCTTTCCGAAAAAATCGCTTGCCTTCTTTCCAATGCAAAGTACCTTGACATTCCCTTCCTTCGATTGGGCAGCATACGTTTCTCGAATCATTTTATTGACAGCGCGAATGATCCCCGCATTAAAGGCGCCGCACAAGCCGCGATTGGAATTCACCGCAATGATCAACACTTTATTGACAGTTCTTACCTTCGAAAGCTCACCACCGGCGCCACCCTCCAATGAACCGGAAATGTTGACCATGATCTCGCGCAACTTGGAAGCGTAAGGACGCATGGTAGTAATTGCATCCTGGGCCCTTCTCAGTTTAGCGGCGCTCACCATTTTCATGGCCTTGGTGATCTGCTGTGTTGAAATTACAGAGCTTATCCTGTTACGAACTTCTTTCAGGTTTGCCATATTCTGTCATTGACCTTTTGCCGGCAGACCCCATGAGATCCTTAGACAAAAGTGTTATACTTATTTTGATTTATACTTTGGACTTAATTCTCCTGCTACTTTATCCAGTATCGACGTAATACTGTCATCAAACTTACCGCTTCTCAAAGCGTCGAGCGTACCACGGTGCTGGGCATCGAGGATTCCCAGGAACTCAGTTTCAAATTCTTTCACTCTGTTCACTGGTACATCTCTCAGGAGACCCTTTGTACCACAATAAATGATCGCGATCTGTTTCTCCACCGACATGGGTGAGTACTGTCCTTGTTTCAGGATCTCCACGTTTCTGGCGCCCTTGTCGAGCGTGGCTTTGGTTGTGGCATCGAGGTCAGATCCGAATTTCGAGAAAGCTTCGAGTTCACGGTACTGAGCCTGGTCAAGTTTCAGTGTACCTGACACTTTCTTCATGGATTTGATTTGCGCATTACCTCCCACACGGGATACGGAGATACCGACGTTAATAGCGGGACGAACACCTGCATTAAAGAGATTCGCCTCAAGGAATATCTGACCATCGGTGATTGAAATCACATTGGTGGGAATGTAAGCCGATACGTCGCCCGCCTGGGTTTCGATGATAGGCAAGGCGGTAAGCGATCCGCCACCCTTCACTTTACCTTTCAACGTTTCGGGAAGGTCATTCATCTGAGCCGCGATTGCATCGGAATTAATGATCTTAGCTGCACGCTCGAGGAGCCTGGAGTGAAGGTAGAATACATCTCCCGGATAGGCTTCACGTCCGGGAGGACGGCGAAGCAGCAGGGATACTTCACGATAGGCTACAGCCTGCTTCGAGAGGTCATCATAAACAATAAGGGCAGGCCGGCCTGTATCCCGGAAATATTCTCCGATAGCGGCTCCGGCCATCGGGGCAAAGAACTGCATCGGAGCGGAAGAAGAAGCAGGCGCCGCAACGATGATCGTATATGGCATCGCTCCCGCCTCGGTAAGTGTTTTCACAATCTGCGCAACGGTCGAGCCCTTTTGTCCGACAGCCACATAGATGCAATAAACCGGCTGACCTTTCTCGTAAAATTCTTTTTGATTGATGATGGTGTCGATCGCGACCGCGGTTTTACCCGTCTGGCGGTCTCCGATGATCAACTCACGCTGTCCGCGACCGATAGGGATCATGGCGTCCACCGCTTTAATACCGGTTTGCAAGGGTTCGTTTACCGGCTGGCGATAAATAACGCCGGGAGCTTTTCTCTCGATAGGCATTTCGTACAATTCTCCCTTTATCGGTCCTTTACCGTCTATCTGCTGACCAAGAGTATTTACCACCCGTCCCAGCATTCCTTCACCGACCTTGATGGAGCCGATCTTACCAGTACGTTTCACCACATCGCCTTCTTTGATATCGGTAGAAGCTCCGAGGAGAACCGCACCGACATTATCTTCTTCAAGGTTAAGTACGATCCCCTGTAATCCGTTTGAGAATTCGATCAATTCACCTGACTGTACTTTATTCAGTCCGTAGATACGGGCGATACCATCTCCAACCTGGAGTACCGTTCCAACTTCTTCCAGTTCCTTTTCTGTCTTGAAGCCTGCAAGTTGCTGTCGCA
>CAZJDX010000036.1:0-21461 GCA_964544885.1 uncultured Flavobacteriales bacterium | reverse complement strand
TGCGGAGAAGGAGGGATTCGAACCCCCGGACCGTGAGGTCAACGGTTTTCAAGACCGCCGCGATCGACCACTCTGCCACTTCTCCGGGGGCGAAATTAAGAGAATTCTTCTATTTCAACGAATATTGGATTGAAAATTCTTTTGCTTTCGGAAATCAATCTTTTAAGAAAATAGCGGGATTGTTACATTGCCTCCTCATTTACCTGTATGAAATCTGAAAATATACGGAGTCCTTTTAATCTCCTTGTTCTGGTTGCCTCACTCGGCTATTTTGTTGATATCTATGACCTGATCCTGTTCAATGTGGTGAAAAAGGAAAGTCTGGAAGCGCTCGGATTAGGTGGTGCGGATTATGAGAGCAATGAGATCTTCCTTTTCAATTGTCAGATGATCGGTATGCTTGTGGGTGGCATAGTTTGGGGTATCCTGGGTGATAAACGCGGAAGACTGTCCGTTTTGTTTGGTTCGATCTTACTTTATTCCAGCGCCAATATTCTCAATGCATTCGTCACGGAATTAAACTCCTATGCGGTGGTTCGCTTCATAGCAGGTCTTGGATTGGCGGGTGAACTGGGGGCGGGAATTACCCTCGTTGTTGAAACGATGTCAAAAGAAACGCGGGGATATGGTACGATGCTGATCGTGACCTTTGGAGCCTTGGGCGCCGTCTTTGCCTCCATTGTCGGGAAGGAAGGCGCTGTATTTGCTGCTTATGCCAACGATGTTCTGGGTACTTCTTTTTCCGGTTGGCAGATGGCATACATTGTCGGCGGAGTACTTGGGCTTGTCTTGCTTTTCCTGAGAATAGGTACCATAGAATCCGGAATGTATAAACGACTGAGACATAGTGAAGGCTCACGTGGTGATCTGTTAATATTGTTTAAAAGAAAAGATACCCTGATCCGCTACATAAGTTGTATTCTCATTGGCTTACCTATATGGTATATCATCGGAGTGCTGGTGGCACTATGTGTAGGCCTCACAACGGAGCTTGGCATTGAAGGCGCCTTGACAGGTACCGCCATCATGTATGCGTACATTGGCTTGTCGGTGGGTGATCTTTTAAGCGGCTTGATAAGTCAGCTTTTTAAGACAAGAAAAAAAGTGATATTCGGATATCTTCTCTTGTCTCTCCTGCTGGTGGCCGTCTTTCTGCATCCCTTTTCACTTTCACTGAACTGGTTCTATTTCATGTGCTTCGCATTGGGAACCGCAACAGGTTATTGGGCTTTGTTTGTTACCATTGCCTCCGAACAGTTCGGGACCAATATCCGATCCACTGTCACAAACACGGTTCCTAATTTTGTAAGGGGTGCTGTTGTCCCCATTACCTTATTGTATAAATCGCTGGAAGGAGTCTTTGCCTCTTCCGGATCAGCAAAAGTTTTCAGCGCGGCTATCGTTGGGATTATTTGCTTCGGACTTGCATTCTATGGATTAAGCCAGGTAAAAGATACTTTCCACAAAGATTTGAACTATATTGAGGAATGTTAGCAACTAATGAAATCGACCTATGCATCAAAAAGCGGTGACCCTGGTAATCGGAGCTTCTGAGAATCCTTCCAGGTATTCCCATAAGGCAGTTTTATCCTTAAAGCGGAATGAACATGAAGTGATAGCACTGGGAAAAAAGCCTGGCTTCATCGGAGATGTTGAGATCCTGAGCGGTAAACCTGATCTGAATCGACAGATTGATACTATTAGTTTATATCTGAACCAAGACCGTCAGCAGGATATGTTAGACTATATACTGTCTCTGAAACCCAGAAGGATCATCTTCAATCCAGGTGCGGAAAACGGACTGCTGTCAGATCTTGCCAGAAAGAATGGCATCCTTGTGCAGGAAGCTTGTACCCTTGTGATGCTGTCCACTGATCAGTATTGACATTTTTTCCTTTGTGAATACTCATCATGCTATGTCCTGAATGTTTGCTCAAAAAAAAACCCGGCATCAATTGTTACCGGGCTCCTGACTAAGTCAAATTGCTTAAGACTTCTTTTCTTCGATACGCGCTTTCTTTCCTGAAATATTACGCAAATAGAAAATACGCGCCCTGCGAACGATTCCTCTCTTGTCGACAATAACTTTGTCAATCTTGGGCGAATAAAGAGGGAATATACGCTCAACACCGACACCATTGGAGATCTTGCGAACCGTAAATGTTTGAGTGGCTCCGCTTCCTTTTCGCTGAAGAACAACTCCCTGATATTGCTGAATACGCTCCTTCGTTCCTTCAATAATTTTATAATGAACGGTGACGGTATCCCCGGCCTTAAAGGCAGGAATGTCGCGTTTTTCTATAATGGCGTCTGTCGCGGCTTTAATTAAGTCCATGATTATCAGTATTTTATGATCAAAATCAACCCAAATTGGACTGCAAATATACAATTTTCAGCATTTTAAAAAAAATAAATAGCGCTATTTCAGCGATCGGAGAGTAGGTCAGGGCGCCGTTCCCGGGTTCGTTTCAAGGACTCTTCATGTCTCCATTTTTCAACTTCGGCAGCATTTCCTGAAAGAAGAATTTCAGGCACTTTCATGCCTCTGAAATCTGCCGGACGGGTATAGACGGGCGGCGCCACAAGGTCGTCCTGGAATGAATCGGAAAGGGCTGAAGTTTCATCGTTGAGAACACCGGGCAGCAAACGGATGAGGGCATCACAAACCACAGCCGCTGCAAGCTCACCACCGGATATGACAAAATTACCTATGGAAATTTCACGGCTGATAAAATGTTTCCTTATTCTTTCGTCGATGCCTTTGTAATGTCCGCAAAGAAACATCAGGTTGCCGGACATCGACATACGGTTCGCCATTTTCTGATCGAACAATTCACCGTCAGGGCTCATGTAGATGATCTCGTCGTAATGTCTCTCCTGTTTTAATTTCTCTATGCAAAGAACAACAGGTTCTGCCATCATGACCATTCCCGCACCGCCCCCGTAAGGAGCATCATCCACCGTTTTATGTTTATTGGTACTGTAATCCCTGATATCGTGTACGTGTATCTCAACCAGACCTTTTTGGATAGCACGTTTTAATATGGAGTGCGCAAAAGGGCTTTCAAGCAAAGCGGGTACAACACTTAATATATCTATCCGCATTACCTGATACTGTTCAGCAGCATTTCTTTCTGTTTGACTAATTCGGTTTGCTGACTGATCTGTGAACGCTTTTCAGGAATCAGTTTCTCCTTATGTTCATCAATGGATTTTTCAGCATTCTTGATATCCTTTTCATTCCGGTCGATCTTGGAATTGGCATTTTCAATATCCCGTCCCGTCTTTTTTTTGTCCTTCTCAAGCTCTTTCAGTCTTTTCTCTTCAACCTCACGGGCCTCAGCTGATCCGTTGAACACAGTAAGTAACTGCTTTTGTTTGGTGATCTCTTCCGAAATGAATTCTTCCTGTTTCCTGTGAGAGTTTATTTCCTTTTTCAGGTCATCAATCTCCCTGTTCTTCTTCTTGATCTGATCCGACATCTGGTCAATATTCTTTTCCAGTCCTTTCAGATCATCATTCATCTTCCCCAGTTTTTTATTTTCTTCCTTCAGCTCATCTTCAACACTTGCTTTATAGGCATACACAGCGAAATTTCTGACGAGCAATTTGGCGGAGGCAGCATGTGATTCGTTGAGCGAAGAAGAAATGAATACGGAATCCTTTCCGGAAAAATAGGCGAATATCTTACTGTTGCCTTCCGCCTCTAAAAATGAGGCATATACATTCAGTGTATCATTCCCAAAGCTCTTTAACACAGCATTATGGAGAACCAGCTCATTGTATTCTTTTTTCACTGAAGTCTTTGTTTCATCATCCATGTACTTCTTCCATAACTTCTCAGATTCCTTTGCATCACAACCCGGAATAGTAACACTGAAACCGTTCTGCTTGCCCTGGCTCATCGACTCAGTACTTTCAGTGACAATCAGTGAATCCTGCGCCTGAAGCTGGATGGATAAACAGGCACACAAGAGAAGTATGGGGAACTTTAAGGGAATCTTTTTCATTTTTATAATGCGTTTAATGTTGCGGAATTGGGTATAAAAGTACTTCTTATTTAATTCAGATCGTTTCCTTCAATTCCCGATATCCTCTTTCATCCAGGTACTCTCCAACCGGGCAATTCCTTTAGTAAAGACAGGGCTTTTGTCCATTGAATTGTTCTACTTCTCTTGCCTGATTTATGCACATATGATTTATATATCTGTAAATCAACCATATACATGTGGAAAAGGAGTGTATTTTTTTACTATTTTAATTAGAATGATTCTAAATAAGACATACATTTGTAATCATGAAATTGAAGGTACTCATTGCGGATGCTCACAGTATCAGCCGGGAAGGCTTGAGGACCATTCTGTCAAGACATGAGGGTATTGAAGTCTGCGGGACAGTAAGTAACGTACCTGCCCTCGCCGGTTTCCTGAGACTGGAACTACCTCAAGTCCTGATCATTGATCACTCAATCCCGGGAGCATTTAACCTGAATGATCTGAAACAACTAAGAAGGTCATTACCGGAATTAAATGTACTTGTCATTTCTGCCAATCGCGAAAGAGATGAGATTCTGAAAGTGCTTGATCTGGGTATCTATGGTTACCTCCTCAAGGAATGTGATGAAGATGAAATTGTGAGTGCGGTGCGTTCGGTTTCAAAAAAAGAGAAGTTTTTTTGCGGAAAGATCATGGATATCATTCTGCAACAGGTTTCCCTTAAGGACAAGGAACTCACCGATGCCGGATCATGCAGTCCGGTATACCTCAGCAGCCGTGAACTGGAGATTGTCAGGCTCATAGCAGCTGGATTAACTACCAAAGACATTGCGGCTAAACTCCACCTTAGTTTTTTCACTGTGGGCACACACCGTAAAAATATTTTTCGAAAACTACAGGTGAGAAATTCATCTGAACTTATCCTCTTGGCGATCAAAGAAAAATTGGTCGACCCCTTGAATGATCCGGCACAAATGCATCCATTTAAACCGGCACTACCTTAATTGCGGTAGTTAAAATACCTCTTTGTAGTTATTTCTCCCTGAAGAATCAGGATTAGCTTTGCAGAAAAATAATTTAGAATCATTCTAAATTATAAAAACGCAAGGCGATTATGAAAAAGGTAGCATGGTTTATTTTTTGTATTTCAATTTTAACGGTTCAGCTGCATGCACAGTCAACGATACTCAACGGAACCGTACGTTCGGGCAAAGCTGGAATGCTCTTACCGGGCAGTTCCGTTTATCTGGAAAATACCAATAAGGGAAGCAGTACAAATGGACAAGGGAAGTTCGTGATCAAGGATGTAACACCCGGAGATCATGTCCTGGTGGTTTCAAATCTTGGCTATCATACATATCGGCAGCATATCAAGGTGGGAAAGGGGGAGAATCCGGCCCTTGAGATTCATCTCGACGAGTCTGTTCTCGATCTTCCGGGTGTAGTAGTGGAAGCCAATACCATGACCGGTGGGCATAGCGGTATACGGGATATTCCGGGCTCTGCTTATTATCTTTCTCCAAAGGAAATGCAAAAATTCTCTTACGCTGATGTGAACCGTACTCTGCGCACAGTTCCGGGTGTCAATCTTCAGGAAGAGGATGGTTTTGGTTTACGTCCGAATATCGGACTAAGGGGAACCGGTGTAGAAAGAACATCTAAAATTACGATCATGGAAGATGGAGTGTTAAGCGCTCCGGCACCTTATTCTTCACCGGCAGCCTATTACTTTCCAACAATAGGTAGAATGAATGCCGTTGAAATTCTAAAAGGCAGCTCGCAGATCAAATACGGTCCCTTCACTACCGGAGGGGCAATCAATCTCATTTCATCGCACATCCCTGCAGTCTTTGGTGGCCGCCTGCATCTTTCCGCCGGAAGTTACGGATCGCGTAATGTGCATACCCATGTGGGCAATAGCCACAAGAATGTTGGATACATGGTGGAGACTTATCAATATAGTTCAGACGGTTTCAAGAAATTGGATAACGGAGGCAATACAGGTTTTGACAAGAAAGATTACCTGGTAAAATTCAGAGTAAATACCAATCCCGGTTCAAAGGTTTATCAGTCGCTTGGAGTTAAGATCGGACATTCAACGGAAATTTCGGATGAAACATACCTTGGCCTGACTGAAGCAGACTTTAAGGCAAGTCCATACAGAAGATATGCTGCTTCACAAATGGATGTGATGACCACCAATCATCACCAATACGCGATTACACATGTGTTAAAGCCTTCGAACTTTTTTGATATCACCACCACAGCCTACCGGAATGAATTTCACAGGAACTGGTATAAGCTGGATGCCGTGAAGGACAGCGCCGGCACGAAAACCTCCATAGCGAATCTTCTGGAGAATCCGGGCAATTATCTTGATTCCTATGAAATTCTTACGGGAGTCACCGGTACAAGACAGGATGCTTTGTATGTAAAGGCGAATGACCGTTCCTATGAAGCCCAGGGAATTCAAACGGTATTAGGGTTCAATTTTCAAACTTCAGAATGGTCACATTCCATTAACCTTGGCTTCAGGTATCATACCGATGAGATGGATCGCTTTCAAAGCGAAGATCAGTACAGTATGAATAATGGGGTGATGATGCTGACCAAAGCGGGAAAAGCCGGAACTGAAAGCAATCAGATCGCAGAAGCAAACGCGATCGCAGCTTATCTCCAATACAATCTGAAATTCAGGAACCTGACCTTTGTTCCCGGTGTGCGCTTCGAAAGTATTGAATTGAGTCAGCTCGACTATGGAAAAACAGATCCCGAACGCACAGGTGCGAATCTGAAGCAAAGCGGTAATAAGGTGGATGTCTTCATTCCAGGCGCCGGAATCGACTACAAGATCAGCCACGCTTTGAGTGTATTCGCCGGAGTTCATAAAGGTTTCGCACCTCCCGGCGTAAAGGAAGAGACAAGACCTGAAGAGAGTCTGAATTATGAGTTGGGAGTACGATATGTTCAAAATGGATTCAACGGAAATATTATAGGATTCTATAATGACTATAAGAATCTTCTTGGTTCAGATATGGCAGCCAGTGGAGGGACGGGAAGCGGTGATTTGTTCAATGGGGGCAAGGCCCAGGCCTCCGGTCTCGAACTTCTGTTGAGCTACGATCTGTTGTATTCGAAGAACGGAAACCTGCACTTACCGCTGACACTTGCATACACTTTTACTGATGCTGCATTTAAATCAAGTTTTGTCAGCACTTACGAAGACTGGGGTACCGTAAACGACGGTGATGAGTTACCTTATCTCGCAAAGAATCAGCTAAGTCTTTTACTCTCACTTGAACATCGTCTTTTCAGTCTCAATCTTTCCGCAAAGTACATGGATGCCATGAGAACCCATCCCGGAAAAGGTGAGATGACCGAAGGCGCGAAAACCGACCAGAGTTTTATTCTGGATGCGAGTGCTTCAGCATCAGTCCATCAGAATATAAAAGTATTCGCAGGAATGAATAACCTTGCCGATGAAACCTATATTGTTGCCACGAGGCCGGCAGGACTGCGTCCCGGAATGCCAAGGATGATTCAAGTGGGTTTGAAGGCGGATTTTTAGTAGGAAAGGGGGCGCTTTCAAGGTATCCGGATTATCGGTCAGTCCTGAGATCACATAAACAGAACTTATAGTTCCGTCAGAAAGGATTGACATGGATGATGTTGGAAAAAGAGGAACTGGAATTTTTTTAGCTTGGGTTTAACCGATCAGGCCGCTTACCTTAGCGGTCTGAATTGGTTTTATGGCATTCATAATAGGATTAATAAGAGAGGATAAAATCCCTCACGACAGAAGAGTACCCTTTACGCCGGAACAATGTGCACAGATCATGTCGGAGAATCCGGGAGTGGAGATCAGGATCCAGCCCTCAGACTGGCGGTGTTTCTCCAATGCGGAGTACAGGGAGAAGGGCGTTACACTAAGCGAAGACATGAGCGAATGTGATTTGCTCATGGGAATCAAAGAAGTGCCTGTTGATAAACTAATCCCCGGAAAAACCTATTTATTTTTCTCGCATACCATAAAGAAGCAGGCACACAACCGAAAGTTACTTCAGGCAATGATCCGGCAAAAAATACGGATGATCGACTACGAATGCCTGGTGGATAAAAACGAAAACCGGATCATTGGATTTGGCCGTTATGCAGGTATTGTGGGAGCCTACAATGGAATAATGGCTTATGGTATGCGTTATGGATTGTTCAGTCTGAAATCCGCGCATCTTTGTCATGATAAGAAAGAGATCTTTCAGGAGTTGAAATCGATCAGCCTTCCGAATATCAAGATCGTGATTACGGGAGGAGGAAGGGTTGCCAATGGCGCCTGTGAGACGATGGGTGCGATGAATCTGCGGAAGGTCACTCCCTATGAATTCATTAATTACACATTCCGGGAACCGGTTTACGTCCAGCTGCATTCGGAGGATTACTATGAAGCCAAAGACAAATCACCCTACAGTTCCTGGGATTTTCACCACCATCCTGAGAGCTACCGCTGTTTTTTCAGCGACAATAATTCCTTTGCTGGTGTAACAGACCTCCTGATCCACTGTACATTCTGGGATCCGCGTGCAGATATACTTTTCTCAAAGAACAGGATGCGTGACCCCGATTTCCGTATCAGTGTGATTGCCGATGTAACCTGCGACGTAAACGGAAGTATTCCTTCCACCACCCGCGTTTCGACAATTGAAGATAAGTTTTACGGCTATGATCCGATGCGTGAAGAGATTGTGGAGCCATTCATGCCGAGTGCGATCACTGTGATGGCAGTGGACAACCTGCCCTGCGAACTACCGCGAGACGCTTCTGACGGTTTTGGTAAACATCTTATCGAAAGAGTGCTTCCCTCTCTCATTCATGAAGATAAAGAAGGACTTATTGAGAGAGCAACGATTGCTCATGATGGTCGGTTAATGCAAAGGTTTGAATATTTGAAAGATTTTGTTGCTGGAAATTAATGCCGGCAATCTGACAGTTTGAATATTCCAATCAATTTTTGAAAACCGGCTGGATACCCTGAAATGTGTTTCCAATACTTTGATCCTGGTTCTGCTAAAGTAAAATCCTGAGGTAAGTTCGAATTACAGGTGTATTAAACATGCCTTCGAAATTTCATAAACAATCTAATTCGGATTTTAACAACCACTTATGAACCGTTCACCAAAAAGAAATTTTGCAGAGAAGCACAGAATCGGACCAACCTCTTGCCTGATGCGACGATCTTAGCAAGATTTTAATTTTTGAATAGTGGCAAGCGGATCCTTCGATGAAAAAACCGTATTCCCTGCTACCAGAACATCGGCGCCTGCATTCAGCAGGGCAGGAGCATTGTTCAGGTCAACACCCCCGTCGATCTCAATAAGTGTCTGGGTATTCCTGCGATGCATCAGACTCTTGAGGGATTCTATTTTCTGAAAAGTATTCTGAATAAACTTTTGACCGCCAAAACCAGGATTCACGCTCATCAGGCAGACCAGGTCGATTTCTTCAACGATGTCTTCCAGCGCAGCCACAGGAGTATGAGGATTGATTGCAACCCCGGCTTTCATACCGGTATTTTTTATCTCCTGAACCGTTCTGTGAAGATGTTTACAGGCTTCGTAATGAACACTGAGAATAGCCGCACCCGCATCCTTGAATTGCTGAATGTATTTTTCCGGATGAACAATCATCAGATGTACGTCAAGCGGTTTCCTGGCATGTTTCTGAATGTCTTTGATGACGGGAAAACCAAATGAAATATTGGGTACAAAAACTCCATCCATCACGTCAATATGAAACCAGTCGGCCTCACTCTTATTGATCATTTCTACGTCATGCTGTAAATTACCAAAGTCGGCCGATAGAATGGAAGGGGCGATGATAGCCATAAAATGATTTCTTTTGGTTTAAGAAAATTCCGGACTGACATGCATGTATCAGTCAGCCTGTGAATTTAGGAATATTTGCTCAATCCCTGAGTTGGAAATGTGGATATTCTCCCTCATGTTATATAGCCTGATAGTTTTCATTCTTTATGCCGCCTGGAAAATGCCGACAGAAGTGAAGACATTGCAGAGATTAAACGTTCAGAAGTGAAATGAATAAAAAAAAGGAAACAACTTCCGTCATTTCCTCTTCCTGCGGGATCACCAGGCTGATTAGCCGAGATAAGTTTTTAATATTTTACTTCTTGATGTATGCTTTAATCTTCTGATCGCTTTTTCTTTTATCTGTCGTACCCTTTCTCTGGTCAGGTCAAAACGGTCACCGATCTCTTCAAGCGTCATTGCCTGTTCTCCAACGGCAAGGCCGAAATACAAACGGATCACATCGGCTTCACGGGTTGTCAGCGTCGATAAGGCACGTTCAACTTCCCTTCTCAATGATTCGGTAATCAGGGTATGGTCGGGGTGGGGCTGATCATCATCTCCCAACACATCCATCAGGGTGCTTTCCTCTCCGTTCTGGAGCGGCGCGTCCATCGACACGTGCCTGCCGGAAGTACGCATGGCGTCTTTGATCTCATCCTGTGAAATAGACATGGCAGTTGCCAGCTCTTCCGTACTGGGTTCCCTTTCGTATTCCTGCTCAAGTTTGGAAAAGGTCTTGTTGATCTTATTGATCGAACCGATTTTATTCAAGGGTAATCGTACGATCCTGGATTGCTCGGCAAGAGCCTGCAGGATGGATTGACGGATCCACCATACGGCATAGGAGATGAATTTGAATCCGCGAGTTTCATCGAATCGTTGCGCGGCTTTGATCAGGCCCAGGTTTCCTTCGTTGATCAGGTCTCCTAAAGTGAGTCCCTGGTTCTGATATTGCTTGGCAACGGAAACCACAAATCGAAGGTTTGCCTTGGTGAGCCTTTCCAGCGCTTTACCATCACCTTTTTTAATAAGCTGGGCCAGTCGTACTTCTTCCTCTGCGGTAATCAGCTCCACACGTCCGATCTCTTGCAGGTATTTGTCAAGGGAGGCCGTTTCACGATTAGTAACCTGCTTGGTAATTTTTAGTTGTCTCATTCAGTTTTAAGTTTTGTAAAAGATATGTTCTTGAAACGACAGCCTTGTCTGTATGTTTCAGCAATTTTCAAAAAGCAGGCTTTCTTTCTTACAATGTCAGATTTTGAACTTTCGTTCTTCGTTTTTCAGGCTCCCGGAATTGAAATATGAAGAAAAAGGGATCAATCATGTCCATAAAAACAGAAAAAGCAGCCTTTTTGGAGGCTGCTTTTCAACTCTTAATGAAGGAATATTAATCCTGCGGCTGACGACGCTGTGGTTTTCCGCTGCTCTGCGGCATATTTTCCGGCCTGGGAAGAAGTGCCTTTCTGGATAAACGGTACTTACCGGTCTTCTTATCTATCTCGATCAATTTAACCTGGATGTTTTCTCCTTCGGTAAAGACTCCCTTCATGGAGTCGAGTCTCTCCCAGGAAATTTCCGAGATATGCAAAAGTCCGTCTTTACCGGGCATGAATTCAACAAAGGCGCCGAAGTCCATAATATTTTTGACTTTACCTTCGTAAACTTCGCCAACTTCCGGGATAGCTACTATTCCTTTGATCCAATGTAAGGCCGCGTCGATACCCGCTTTATTGGTGGAGGCGATTTCGATAACTCCTTCATTGTTCACCTCTTCAATGGAAATAGTAGTATTGGTAACACGTTGAATTTCCTGAATTACTTTTCCACCGGGTCCAATCACCGCGCCAATGAATTCCTTGGCGATGGTAAGGTTTACGATTCTTGGAGCGTGAGATTTATAATCCAGTCTTGGACTGGATATAGTCTTCATCATCTCTTTAAGTATATGAAGACGGCCTTCTTTGGCTTGAGCCAGCGCTTTCAGCATTACATCTTTCGGAAGTCCCTGAATCTTCAGGTCCATCTGACATCCGCAAATACCTTTTTCGGTTCCGGTCACTTTAAAATCCATATCTCCCAGGTGATCTTCATCTCCAAGGATGTCACTCAGTACGGCAAACTTTCCGTTCTTATCTATAATAAGTCCCATGGCAATACCCGATGCAGGTCTGCTGATCTGAACACCGGCATCCATCAGAGCCAGGGTACCGGCGCAGACAGTAGCCATTGAGGAGGACCCGTTGGATTCAAGAATGTCGGAAACCACCCTGATGGTATAGGGGCAATCCGCTTCAGAAGGCAGGATCGCTTT
This sequence comes from uncultured Flavobacteriales bacterium, assembly GCA_964544885.1. Taxonomy (GTDB): domain Bacteria; phylum Bacteroidota; class Bacteroidia; order AKYH767-A; family 2013-40CM-41-45; genus QQVM01. The sequence goes on along the minus strand of CAZJDX010000036.1, from coordinate 9,294 downwards.
GAGGGAACGCATGGCGAGATTTCCGTGTCCGATCTCCCTTCTTGCAGGTCCGCGGTTAGGTTTTACTTCTCCGGTTGAAAAGGCGGGGAAATTATACTGAAGCAGAAACTTGCTGTGCGTGTCTTTCATCGGAACATCGATGTACTGAACATCCAGTTTACTGCCCAGAGTGATTGTAGTAAGGGATTGGGTCTCTCCGCGGGTAAATATGGAAGATCCGTGAGTGGAAGGGAGGTAATCCACCTCACACCAGATCGGACGGATTTCGGTGAGTTTCCTTCCGTCAAGTCTTATCCCCTCATTGATTATACAATCCCTCATGGCTTCGCTTTCCACATCGTGGAAATAACTCTTAAGCATAGGTGTTTTTTCATCAAGTTCTTCCTCCGGGATGGTCGCAGCGATCTCTTCGTAAATTTTTGTGAAGGCTTCTTTACGTTCCTTTTTATTGGGGTTCCCGGAACGTGCCACCGCGTATGCCTTGTCATAGGCCAGTTCGCGTACTTTCGCACGAAGCTCTTCATCATGGGTTTCATGAACATATTCGCGCTTGGCTTTATTGCCGCACATTTCGCGAAGCTCAAGCTGCACTTTGCATTGAACTTTGATTGCTTCATGCGCTATTTCAATGGCTTCCAGCATTACTTCTTCCTGCACTTCTTTCATTTCTCCTTCAACCATCACCACGCTGTCTGCCGAGCCGGCAACGATGAGGTCAAGGTCTGCTTTTTCGAGCTCTTCCGTGAAAGGATTGATATGGAATTTGCCGTCGATACGGGCTACGCGAACTTCAGAAATGGGTCCGTTGAAAGGAATGTCTGAAATCGTAATGGCTGCGGAAGCGGCTAAGCCTGCAAGTGCGTCGGGCTGAATGCGGATGTCACCGGAGATCAGCGTAACCATCACCTGAGTATCTGCATGATAATCCTCGGGGAACATGGGACGAAGGGCGCGGTCGATCAGACGTGAGATCAGAATTTCATATTCTGAAAGTCTTCCTTCGCGTTTCAAAAATCCTCCCGGATAACGTCCAACCGAGGCAAATTTTTCCTGGTAGTCAACGGAGAGTGGAAGGAAATCTGTTCCCGGTTTTACTTCTTTACTGGAGACAACGGTGGCGAGAAGCATGGCATCACCCATGCGCACTACAACTGCTCCATCGGCTTGTTTTGCAAGTCTTCCGGTTTCAATGCTGACTTTTCTTCCATCACCTAAATCAAATTCTTTAATAATCGCTTTTTGAGACATCGTAATTTTAAATTAATGAAAAGCAAAAAGGCAATCCTCTGAATTGCCTTTTCATCTTCTTGTGAGTAATATTTATTTCCTGATATTTAGATCCTGAATGATCTTACGGTATCTTTCGATATCGCTTTTATGCAGATAGTCAAGTAAACTTCTGCGTTTCCCGACCAAACGTATGAGCGCTCTTTCGGTAGAATGATCTTTCTTGAAAGTCTGCAGGTGGTCGGTCATGTGTGCGATCCGGTCTGTGAAGAGAGCGATTTGCGCTTCCGGAGCGCCGGTGTTCTTTTCAGAACCTCCGAATTTTTTAAAAATTTGTTTTTTACTTTCCTGATTCAGCTTCATTTTGTGGGTTTCTTATCCTTATACAATTTTTTAGGATTGCAAATGTAGGGAAAGTATGGAAAACTTCAAAAGAAATTCAACTTTTAAACATTCTGAGCAATTGGGCGATTTTAGGTTTTAACTCCCTCCGGTCAACGATAAAATCCAAAAAACCGTGCTCAAGTACGAATTCGGCGGTCTGGAAACCTTTAGGCAGGTCCTTGCCAATAGTTTCTTTAACAACCCTTGGTCCGGCAAAACCGATCAATGCGCCGGGTTCAGAAATATTCAGATCTCCTAACATGGCATAAGAGGCTGTAACTCCACCTGTTGTAGGATCAGTGAGAAGTGAAATATAGGGTAATTTCGCTTCCGCAAGCAGGGTCAGCTTCGCTGAGGTTTTAGCCATCTGCATCAGTGAATAGGCAGCTTCCATCATCCGGGCACCTCCTGATTTGGAAATAATCATCAGGGGATATTTATGTTCAAGTGCATAGTCGATGGCTCGTGAAATTTTTTCGCCGACGACCGAGCCCATGGAACCTCCGATGAATGAAAAGTCCATGCAGGCTATGACAAGATCCTCACCATCCACTTTCCCTGCACCGGTACGCATTGCATCCCTGAGTCCTGTTTTTTTCTGGGTCTCGTTTATACGGTCGGTGTATTTTTTTGTGTCAACAAATTCCAGCGGATCATCAGAAATTAATTCCGGATTCAGTTCCACATATTCGTTTTCATCAAAGAGAATCTCAAAATACTGGGTCGAACTGATCCTTTCGTGATAGCCGCATTCAGTGCAAACAAATTTATACAAGACGTGGTCTTTACTTGTCACCAGATGCTTGCAAACCGAACATTTGTGCCATAAACCCTCCGGAGTCTCCTTTTTCTCCTGGGTGGAGGTGGTTATGCCGCCTTTATTTCTTTTGAACCAGGCCATTGATTTTGTTTAATGGGCATTGAAAATTAACAATCCTGCATCGTAATTCCCCTGTATCAGGCAATGGTGATTTCGCTGGAAAGATAGACATCCTGGATGGTGTGAAGCAGTTCAATTCCATCCTTCATTGGCTTTTGAAAGGCCTTTCTTCCGGAGATCAATCCTTGTCCGCCGGCTCTCTTGTTCACCACAGCGGTGGTTACGGCTTCAGTCATATCGCTTGCTCCTTTTGACTCCCCGCCCGAGTTGATCAGTCCGGCTCTTCCCATATAACAGTTTACAACCTGGTAGCGGCAAAGATCAATAGGATGATCAGTGGTAAGTTCGCTGTAAACCTTTGGATGAGTTTTACCGAATTTCAGGGCAGTATAACCTCCATTGTTGGTAGGTAATTTCTGTTTGATAATATCAGCCTGAATGGTTACACCGAGATGATTAGCCTGTCCGGTAAGATCGGCTGCGGTATGATAGTCTGTACCATCCTTCTTGAATTCACTGTTCCTCATATAACACCACAGGATGGTAGCCATGCCGAGTTCATGCGCAAAGGTGAAAGCCTCACTTACTTCCTGGATCTGTCTTGACGATTCTTCAGAGCCGAAATAAATGGTGGCACCCACTGCAACGGCACCCATATTCCATGCATCTTCGATCCTGCCGAACATGATCTGGTCGAATTTATTCGGATAGGACAGGAATTCATTGTGGTTGATTTTTACAATGAAAGGAATTTTATGGGCATACTTACGGGCCACAGAAGCCAGTACCCCATAGGTTGATGCAACAGCATTACAACCACCCTCTATGGCAAGTTTAACTATATTTTCGGGATCGAAGAAAGCGGGATTCGGCGCGAAGGAAGCTCCCGCGGAATGTTCAATTCCCTGGTCGACCGGCAGAATAGAAACATAACCGCTTCCGGCCAGTCTGCCATGACCGTAGAGCTGTTGCAGGCTCCGTAATACGGGAACCGTACGGTTGCTGATACCAAAAACACGGTCAACAAAATCCGGACCGGGTAAATGCAGTTTATCTTTACTGATGGTTTTGCAGGTATGATTTAATAAACCTTCAGCACCTGCTCCCAACAATTCAATGATCTTTGACTTTGACATAGTATAAATGGTGTGTAACGGAGCAAAGCTAATAGAGAAAATTGAAAATGAAAACCCGGATTTTCTCTAACCCGGGTTTCAGTTCAAACGCTTAATGCTTTGCAGGTATTCAGTAACAGGTTCCCGACATGTTATTTTCAGAGTGGTGCTCCAACCGGCTTGGCACAATCATGTCCCGGCTCTCCATGCGGAGGATTTACCTTGCCGCTTCCACCGGAACCGCCGGCTGGGGGTACGGCCATGATCGGTGTGGAAGTGGGAACCGGTGGAGTGGATGCCGGTGAAGTTTGGACAGGTGTTACGTTCTGAGGACTCACCTGCATGGATTGATTCACGGGTGCAGGTTCATTCTTTGCCGAATTCAATGGTGCACCTACGGCAATAGCACAATCATGTCCTGGTTCACCATGTGGAGGATTGAGAGCCTGACCGCTGTTTGGTGAAACAGGTATGGCCGTGTTTGTTGCCGGTGGAGTGGAGGGAGCGCTTTCAATCTGCTCCATCAGGGTATTCTCCTTGGCGGGGGTGTCAGCAGGCGTCTGACTTGGTTCAATCACAGGCTGATCCTGTGAAGCTGAAGCTGTTTCAGAATTGCTTTTTTCTTCATTGCATGCCAGTAACAACACTGAAGCGAAAAGCACCGGAAGAAATCTTTTCATGGAATGTAAATTCTAGGATTTTTAAATTGATTGGAGGAACTAAGGTACGAAAAAAATCCATTCAGGTTTCAATTGAATTGCTTGTATGCCATTGCTGCTTTTCGGTCAAAATGGCGGAGGGTGGCTATCGTTTCGCGGTAAATCATCTTTCTTGTCTGCTGCACGTTGGTACAGGTGCAAGCTGAATAGTCTTGGTAATCCACTTGTAAGCCCTGAACATGGGAATGCGTTATGAAGTGTATATAAGGAAGAGTGATCAGGAAAAAAAATAAAATCACCCTCCCGGAAGGATCAAATTCCAACAGGGTGATTTCAAAATATGTCTTGAAAATAAAATCAGTTGATCCGGGACTATCAGAGTGAACTTAAAAACCTATCAGCACACCGACATTTAATCCGGTGCTTCCAAAGGGCAGATAATGTTTCAGCCAGGTATTGGTCGCTGATGAACTCACATTGTCATCCAGCGTAATTGCAGGATCCAATGCGCTTCCATCGCTGTTGGCTGTGTTCTCATATTTTTTTGGTGCAAAAGTCTGATTGATCGTAATCAGTTCTGCAGTGAGCCTCATCTTTTCACTCAGCTCAAATGCGGCACCAAATGCACCGTACCAGCCCATTGAACTACCTTCAGATGCTTCGTATTCATAGATGCCGGAAAAGCCGCTGCCTGTCCAGGTAGCCTCTTCCTTAATTTTTCCGCCTACGCCTACAACAAGACCGAAACGCGCAAAAGGACTGATTGCCGCATCATCACCTGCTGACACCCTCAGTCCTGGCATGACCCTGATCATACTACCTTTCATTTTTGTGGTACCGGTTGTTGTACTGCTTGAATTGTCTGTAATGGTAAATTCTTTTCCCATCAGCATTCCGAATCCAAGTTCCGCTCCAAGGTTCTCGCTGAACATATAGATCAGATTTACTCCGAAGTTCAATCCCTGACCATAGGATCCTTTTACATTTTCTTCAGTAGTTGCAGTCTGATCGACACCAATTACCTGGCTTCCTGCAGCGAAACCATAACCAATATTTACGCCTGTATAAAATCCCTGACCTTTGACGGCGGCACAGGTCGCTGCGGTTAAGAGAGCCGTAAATAAAATCTTGTGAATAAATTTTGTTTTCATGGTTTTTAAATTTTAAGTGGTGGAATTATCCGGCAAGTTAGTTGTTTTAGATCGAAATCGGTTACGAAATGATACTAATTTTATTGCTGAGCCTCAGCTTTGTTTTTAGAAAGGGTATCCGATGGCAAGATTCGGCACAATATCGCCAATCACAAATTTTTGGTTCGGATATACCCATCTTTCACTCAAATCAAGTGAAGGATCCCGTAATTTTACCGCACCATCGAGTCTGAGGATGAAGAAAGAGAAATTAAATCTGAATCCTATTCCGGCACCCACTCCAAATTCCTTGAACATATTCGCGAATTCAAATTGTGCACCAGGTCTTGAGAGATCTTCATTTCTTGTCCAGATGTTTCCTGCATCTACAAATGCGGCACCTTCCAGCAAGGCGCCTTCAAGAACCTTGAAGAGAAATGAGCGGTATTCCAGGTTGGCTTCAATTTTTATATCACCACTCTGCTCAATGAGGTTGAAGCCGCGCTTGTAGGAACCTGGCCCCAGCGTTCTGGCATTCCATGCCCGTATGCTGTTGGCCCCGCCCGCAAAAAAACTTTTTTCAAAGGGTAAAGCCCTGGAATTTGCGAAGGGAAATCCGATTCCTGAAGCGATCCTGTAAACGAGTGTGTTGTTCCGGTCAAGACTGTGATGAAAGCTCACATCAAGATCAGGCTTTACATATTGAGAGAAGGGAATGCCGAATACTTCATAACTTCCTTGTTCATCTTTCTTCAGGTCGAGTGATGAAGCAAGACCGCGTAAGAGCAAGCCGGATAATTCCAGATTACCCCTGATGAAAAAGAAGTTTTTTGTCTTTTGCTGATTGTTGAAAATCCAGGTGTACCTGCTGCTCGGGATGAGATGCGTTTCATAGCTGTAGCTAAGCCGTGGATCATTCAGGCTGTCAAGCCTTGCCCGGAAGCCCGGGGATGGGTCAACGGTTACGGCATTGATGATGACAGGAAAAGCAATCCAGCGCTGTGATCTTGAGATTTGCCAGTTATAACCGAAGGATGCATTCAGAATTGATCTTCTGTAGTCGGGCCTGTCTTGAAAATTAAATCCAGCTGTAAGAATGCTGCGGGGATTGAAGTATCTTGACGTATTTCTGGTTATAAAACCGGGAAGAAGGAATTTCTTGAAGGTCAGTGAAACTTCAGGTCCTATTTCATAGGTATTGAAGAGTAGTATCTTTTTTTCTTCGACACTGTCACTCAGGTTGGGCAAGGCTTCCAAGGCGCCTTTAACTTTCATTTCCAGGACCTCTGCGCCTCTGAAAACATTTTTGTTTCTCCATCCAAAACTGCCTGCTATTCCCAGATTGCCTCCTGTGTTCGTCGCCTCCGCTTCGGTGGTGAAATCCTGCATATCAAGGGGAGTCAACAGTATGTGAACGTCCAGGAGGTACTCTTCCTGTATGGAATCCCTGGGTACTTCATTGAACTGAATATTGATGAACTTGTAGGTATTCAGTTCCTGCAATCTGTTATAGGTATAGTCCAGGTCTCTTTGAAGAAAGCGGTCGCCACGGTTGATGAATATATTGTTCACCAGCACTTCATTCCTTATTGTTTCTTCTTTCCCTGCAGAAAGTATATGTATGCCGTTCACTACCGTTGTATCGGGAATCGGACCGCCGGCCGGGTCTCTGGGATTATAATCGGTACGGACATAAATATTCTGCAGATTGAAGGAATGGTGATTTCTTACCGGCAGATCACCGGCTACTGCTGGATCAACATTTTCATTTATTCTGTTCACGTATAGGTTAACATCAACCTGAAAACTCTGAAGAGAACTGTCAACTTCATAGGTGATATAATTTTTCCCAAAGTAATAAAAGCCCCGGTCTTTCATTTCTGCAGAGATCCTTTCCCTTTCGGCATTCATCCGCTCCTCATCATAGGCATCACCTGATCTGATCAGCGACGTAGTTCTGATGAATTCCATAAATGGTTGAATGTTCGGATCACGGGTCTCAAAGCGGGTATTTCTGATCGTGTAAGGCCTGTTGGAGGTGATCTTATAAATAACACGCGCCTTTTTATTTTTGGGAATGACGGTATCCCTGACTTCTGCATGAAAAAATCCTTTTTGGTTCAGTAAAAGCAGGAGTTGGTTTTTAGAACGGAGGGTTTGCACACTGTCCAGTATGGCAGGCTCTTCTCCAATTCCCTTTAACCACTTTTTGAACCTGGTTTCCTTCCCGCGATTACCCAGGTTATACATACTGAGATGAAACTGAAAGATTCCCAGTATTTTCCTGTTGGGCTTTTGTTTCAGTAAAGCCTGGAATCGTTCTTTCTCAATGGCATTGGTATCGGTTTCGATCTTGTTTTGCATCAGCAGATAGGATCCGGCGGGAATTCTTCTGGCAGGACTGCAACTGAAAAGTAATCCTGTGAGTGCCAGAAAAAATAAAAGCCGAATACCTGTAGCCGAAGTCAATGTGGTAAGATCTGATCGCAGCAAAATTAGAACAATTCATTGCGGCTCTCTGGCCGGTATTTATTTCATCCGAACAAAGGATGTTAATAACACATTGGTCAAATCTCAGAGAGAATCAATTCCGCAGCCTCTTGTCCGGTCAGACTGCCTATCGCAACTCCCATGCCACCCATTCTAACTGCGCACCAGACGGATGCAGAAACTTTTTTAACAATACTTTTTTTAGTACTCCCCAGACCCATCACACCGCTCCATCGCTGTCCTATCCGGTATTTTCTGTGAGGGAGAATCATGTTATTCAGTAAGTCTTCCAGTCTGTTCTGAATGAGCGGGGTGATGCCCTCAGTGGTGGTTTCTTCAGCCTTGAGATCCAGGTTCCTGCCGCCTCCTATCAATACTCTGGAGCCAACATTTCTGAAGTAATAGAAGCCTTTATCATAGTGAAAACTGCCTTGTAAGGGACAGTTGACCACAGGTTCGGTTATCAGGACCTGCGCCCTTGCCGGTATTACATCTTCGGCGGGTAATAATTGCTTTGCAAAGCCGTTGGTGGTGATGAGAAGGTTCGCGCATTGTATGGAATTATGATCATCCAAAATAAGGGAAATACCGGTATCTTTTTTTTCAAAGCTCTTCACCATGATCCCATTCAGGATCCTGATACCTTTGTTCTGCGCTTTTTCGATAAGCGCCTGCATCATTCGTCCGGTATCTATCTGTCCTTCTCCTTTATTCAGGATCATATGCCGGACACGATGGAAACCGAATTTCCCGATCATGTTATCTGACTGTATGTAGGTTTGTTTTTCTCCGGTAATTTCCTTCAATATAGTATTGAAAGTATCCATTCTTGAAACGCATGATTCGAAGAGTTCTTCGTCTGTATCAGAAAAAATTTCATAACCGCCAAGTGCTTCATAGGCGATAGCTTCGTCTCCCAGCAAGTTGCGAAGCATGGCCAGGCCTTTCCATCGTTTTTCGACGAGGGAAAATACTTCCTGTGCCGGCATCTTCTCTATGTCCATAAGAAGTTCCGACATGCTGCCAAAGCAGGCAAATCCCGCGTTCCTCGTGCTGGCACCACTGGGCAGAAAACCTCTTTCCAGTACCATGATATCCAGGGCGGGTTCACGCGCTTTCAAATAAATGGCTGCATGGAGACCAACTATTCCGCTGCCGACAATACACACGTCCGGATTTCCTATAAAGGTTTGTTGTTCCCAGTAGCTGAAGGCCATTCTCTTAATTGGTTAATCTTGTTGCAATATACCGTATTGAGTACTAAATATTCTATTAATGCTTGTTTGGAGCACCGAATTTTTTTTTCTTTGCATTCCTTTAATATTTCGCATTCAGGGGGTATAGCTCAGTTGGCTAGAGCGTTTGCATGGCATGCAAGAGGCCGTGGGTTCGAGTCCCACTATCTCCAC
>CAZJDX010000035.1:0-21639 GCA_964544885.1 uncultured Flavobacteriales bacterium | reverse complement strand
GCGAAGTGTGCACCGATACATCCCCACGGATCAGATCCATAACGTGTATCTCTTCGTTTTCCGGAACTTTAAGTCTTATCACATAAGGTTCTCCGGCAGCAATCCGTTTCTCGCTTTCTTCCTTTGGAAGGCTGATGGAATTAACCAGGTCCTTTCTTGACTGTGCGTTATATGAGAAGGAAGATTTCTCCGCTTCCAGCCTGGTTCGCAGCGCTGTCAGCTCTTCTTCTTTGTCGAACGCGTAATAAGCATGACCGGTAGAGATCAGTTGTTCGGCATATTTCCTGTAGATCTCCTTCCTTTCACTTTGGCGGTAAGGCGCATAAGGACCATCACCAAAACCTTGCCCTTCATCGGGCATGATGCCGCACCACTTGAGGGATTCAATGATGTATTCTTCCGCACCCGGAACAAAGCGGTTTTGATCCGTATCTTCTATACGAAGGATGAAATTCCCATTATGCTTTCTTGCAAACAAATAATTGTACAAAGCGGTCCTGACGCCGCCTACATGAAGCGGGCCTGTCGGGCTGGGGGCAAATCTGACACGTACTTTTCCTGACATGAGTTCAACTTACGCCTGACAAAGGTAAAATGATTTAGCTGCTTTTTTAAAATATTCCCTTACAGAATAAAAGGACAATGTCAAGCCGCCTGGCGGTCAGCAGGCAAGAGAAAGGATCAAAGCCTTGTTCAAAGATCGTCTTTGTTAAGTTGTCTTTCACCCGGAGCGGGAACCGGATATTTCGCCTGAATGCCTCTTCCGGAGGCGCTTTCCATGGCAGACATGGTTTTCGGCTCTTCCCGCAGGGAAACAACAGACTCGATAAGTTCTTTTCCTTTGGGAGCAATCTCATAATGTCCTTTTTTCCTGGCGCCGGTATAGGTGATCAGCCTGAATTTCTTCAGAGATGAAACATACCTGGCACCGGTCACACCGCCGACCCCGGTCAATTGAAAAAGTTCATTGGCTCTCAACTGTTTATTATTGTAAAGGTGCACCAGCATGAGAACCTGCTTTCTCAAATTCGGACTGTTGCTGGCTTCTTGTCCCGGATAATTCTTCCACTTGTCGAACAACCTATCAAGATCAAAGGCATCTGCCGGGTCTTTTATGTTTTCCAGTCTGGTGAAATATTTCATGTCATGTCTGTCCTCCTTTTTCTGCTCCGGGCTGAAACTTTTTCCGGTGATTGCCATGTCTGTCCTTTGACGGAGCGTATCATTTAATCTGAGCATGTTTGAATTGATGATTTGCAACTCCTCGATACGGATATGGAGATCATCAATAATATTTTGCAGGTCATCCACGCGCTTGAGCAATTTGGTATTTCTGATCATCAAATGGTTGAACTGATGAAACAGTTCTTCGTTTTCAGCGGTCAGCTGATCGATGAATTTTTTTTGACTGTTTAATTTAAGGTTCAGGTTTTCAATTGTCATTTCACCTGTTCTGTTCTCAGAGTTCATAATATGCGGCTATAAATATGCTTAATGATGGTATAAAAATATCCTTTCCGTATGCCTCCTTCCGCTCTGATTAAGAAACTTATCCACAGCTCAGGCACAAACTAAATACATTTTCTGATCCATTCCTTCCGGTAAAACCGGCATATAATCATCCTCTGATGTCAGGACAGAGGAGAACAAATGTCTAACTTAGCCCCATGATGCTGTTGAGTCCGACACACTTTCCCGATTACGAACTGATTGACTGCGGGAATTTTGAGAAGCTTGAACGATTTGGGAAATACATCAGCATACGTCCGGAACCGCAGGCCGTATGGGATCGCAGCCTGAGCATGGGCGACTGGGAGAGATCGGCTCATGTTCGCTTTGTTCCAAAATCAAGTTCCAGCGGTAACTGGAAAAAGTTAAAGGAAATGCCCGACAGGTGGTCGATGAGTTATCCGCTTGCTTCGGTTCCTGCGCATCCTGCCCTGAACTTCAGGCTCGCATTAACATCATTCAAGCATGTGGGAATTTTTCCTGAGCAAGCCTGCAACTGGGATTACATTGTCGGGTGTGTGAAAAGCATGAAGACTCCTGAACCGAAAGTGCTCAATCTTTTCGCTTATACGGGCGGCGCATCATTGGCTGCTAAAGCCGCCGGAGCCGACATTATTCATCTGGATTCCATAAAGCAGGTGGTGACCTGGGCGAAGGAAAACATGGATCTTTCAGGTCTAAAGGACATACGTTGGGTGGTTGAAGATGCAATGACTTTTGTAAAACGCGAAGTAAGGCGAGGTAAAAAATACAATGGTATAATTCTCGATCCGCCCGCTTACGGTCACGGAAACGAAGGTCAGAAATGGAAACTGGAAGACATGATCAACGAGATGATGAAAATGGTTTTTCAACTCCTGGACGACCGGGAACATTTTCTGATCCTCAATACCTATTCACTGGGATTTTCTTCTCTCATCGTTGAGAATTTGTTGCGCGGTCAGGGCAAAGTTCAAACAGGCGAACTTTATCTCCAGGCGAGCTCCGGACCGAAACTGCCGCTTGGTGTTTTCGGCAGGTATTTTAAACAATCCTGATAAGGAAACGACCCATTAAAAACAGGGACGCCTTTAGGTTTTGTCAGCCTTTAAAGTGAAATACAAGGGTCTGTTATTCTGCCCAATAAATGGCATTGAAAGCCGTTATTTAGTATCTTTGTTATGCTTTGAAAATCCAATCGTGAAAGGCCTTTCATGAAGAACCGCTATCAGGAATTAATTGAAAAACTGGATGCATTCATCCGGAAGTATTATAAGAATCAACTCATCCGGGGTGCGATATATGCTGTTGCGCTGAGCTTAGGATTTTATCTTCTGCTTGTAACGCTCGAGCATTTCGGACATTTCAATACCCTCTTACGAACTCTTCTGTTTTACTCATTTGTCGCGGGAATCATTTTCATTATCTCGAAGTTCATTGCCATTCCGCTTGCGCATCTCTACCGGATTGGCAGAATTATTAGCCACGAACAGGCTGCGGAGATCATCGGTAAGCATTTTACGAATGTTCAGGACAAGCTCCTGAATGTCCTGCAGCTTCACCGGCTTTCGGAAGAAGGAACAACACTGAAGCCGGGGATGAGCGCTAATCATCAGTTGTTACAGGCCGGTATTGATCAGAAGATAAAAGAACTTCAGCCGGTACCCTTTGTCAGCGCAATAAATCTCTCAGAGAACAGAAAATACCTTCGCTACGCTTTGCTGCCTTTACTTGTGCTGGCAGTGATGCTCTTTACAGCGCCCAGTCTGATCAGGGATAGCACGAAGCGACTGATTGCTCATGGCACGTATTTTGAAAAACCCGCGCCCTTTGAATTCAAGCTCCTTAACAAAGAACTGAAAGCGGTTCAACAGCAGGATTTCATACTCGACATCAGAATTGACGGCAAGGAAGTTCCTGCAGAAGCATTTATTGAAATTGGTGAAAATCAATTCAGGCTTGACAAAGAAAATCTGACGGATTTCCATTACACCTTCAGGAATGTTCAACGCAATGAAACCTTCCGGCTTTTCGCCGATGGGTTCTATTCCATGGAATACGAACTCGAAGCCTTGCCGAACCCCTTGTTGATGAACTTTGAAATAGGACTGGAGTATCCTCCCTATCTGAATAAAGCAACTGAAAAACTTCAAAATACAGGCGATCTGATCATTCCTGCCGGAACAAAAGCGACCTGGAAATTCAACACTCAAAACACGGAGAATTTACTGCTGATTTTTCAGGACACAACCATGAAACTGGAAAAAACAGGGGAAGACGCATTCAGTTTTTCAAAACGATTTTTGAGGAACAACTCCTATATTATCAATACTTCGAATGCATTCCTCAGCAGCAGGGATTCCATCCGCTTTTCCGTTTCAGTCATTCCTGATGTATATCCGGGCATAGTCGTTGAACAGCAACGCGACAGCTTGTCAAGCAAGAGGACCTATTTCAAAGGGCTGGTGAAAGATGATTATGGCTTTTCAAAACTGACTTTCAATTACAGGTTTTTAAAGTCAGACGATTCTTTACAAGCCAAAAAGGATAAGGTGTTCAGCGAAAGTCTGCCTTTCAATAAAAACACCACTTCCGACCAGTTCTTTCATTATTGGGATCTGTCGACCATCAACATTGCTGCAGGAGATGAGGTGGAATACTACTTTGAGATCTACGACAATGATGGTTTGAACGGTCCGAAATCGACAAGATCGCAGATACTTGTATTCAAAGCCCCCAGTCTGAAAGAAATTTCAGAAGAGACCGAGAAAAGCAGCGCTTCCATTAAAGATGAGTTAAAAAAGAGCATCAGCCAATCAAAACAGATACAAAAAGACCTGAATGATCTCAGTAAAAAACTGCTTGACGGTAAGGAGATGAGTTGGGAAGATAAAAAGAAAGCGGAAGAACTTCTCAAGAAGCAACAGGAACTTGCCAAACGAATGGAAGAACTCCGCAAGAAGAATGAGCAAAAGAATTTGCAGGAACAGGAATACAAGCAAGTGAATGAAGACATACTTCAGAAACAGGAACAGCTTCAGTCGATGATGGATAAGCTTATGACACCTGAACTTCAGAAGCTAATGGAGGAATTGCAAAAACTGATGGAGAATGTTGACAAAAGTAAATTGCAGCAGCAACTCAGTCAGATGAAAATGGATAATAAAGATCTTCAGAAGGAATTGGAAAGAACAATTGAGCTTTTCAAACAAATGGAGTTCGAACAATTGATGCAGGAAAACATTGATAAACTGGAAGAACTTGCCCAAAAACAGGATGCGCTTTCAAAAGAAAGTGAATCAAAAGAAAGTGACAGCAAGGAACTGAAAGAGAAACAGGATGAATTGAATAAAGAATTTGAAGAGTTTCGCAAGGATATGGATGAACTCGCTGAAAAAAATGAAGCGATGGAAGAAAAGAATGAATTGCCGGAAACTGATTCGCAGGAACAAAGCATTGAAGAGGATATGAAGCAGAGTTCGGAAGAACTGGGGCAGGAAAAGAAGAATAAGGCTTCGAAGTCGCAAAAGAATTCCTCACAGAAAATGGAAAAGCTTGCTCAAGAAATGAAAAAGCAGAAACAGAATATGGAGCAGCAACAACAGGAAGAAGACATGCAGGCGCTCCGTGCATTGCTTGAGAATCTGTTGAGGCTTTCGTTCGATCAGGAAAAACTGATGCAGGAATTGAAGACCATGGATATTAACAATCCGCAATACCTCCGCCTTACCCAGCAGCAGCACAAACTGAAGGACAATGCGAAAATGGTTGAAGACTCTCTCTTCGCCCTCAGTAAGCGTGTGGTACAAATACAGGCTAAAGTAAATCAGGAAATTGGCGCTATCAACATGAACATGGAAGAAGCCCTCAATAATCTGCAGGACCGCCTGGTTCCACAGGCGCGCAGTCGTCAGCAGTTCGTGATGACCTCCATTAATAACCTTACCCTGATGCTGAGTGAAGCGCTGCAGCAAATGCAGCAACAAATGGCCATGTCACAATCAAGCAGCGGCTCTTCAAGTTGTCCTAAACCTGGTTCCAGGAATCCTTCCCTTTCCGAACTGGCTAAAATGCAGGAGCAACTGAACAAGAATATGGAAAAAATGAAGGAAAAAATGAAAAAAGAGGGAAATAAACCTGGTAAGACAGGTAAGGGAGGTGAACAGGGAATGAGTGAAGAGCTGGCAAAGATGGCCGCTGAGCAGGAATATCTGCGAAATGAGCTACAAAAGCTTAACCAGCAATTCAATAAGGATGGGAAGAACAGTCTTGGAAACCTGGAGGATATCGCGAAACGGATGGAGGAAACAGAAAAGGATATCGTGAATAAGTTAATTTCCGAGCAAACCATTAAGCGTCAACAGGATATACTGACCCGCCTGCTGGAAAGCGAGAAGGCGGAGAGAGAAAGAGACCAAGACGAACAGAGGAAATCAGAGGAGGCAAAAAATCTGTATCATCGTAACCCTGCGGAGTTTGAGGAGTATAAGAGACTTAAGTTAAAAGAAATGGAAATGTTGCGAACTTTACCGCCGTCGCTCAATTCCTATTACAGACAAAAGGTTAACGAATATTTCCAATCACTTGAAAAATAGTTCACATATGCTCGTGGACGGAGAAAGCCAGACACTGGAATTAAACTCAAACCCGGATAGTATCTCTGTTGTTGAACGGATGATAGAAGAGGTTCGTGACAAGTATCAGGTAAGTGAAGACATGTATGGAAACATGCTGGTCGCCACAACTGAAGCTGTCACCAATGCCATATATCACGGTAACAAATCCGACCCTTCCAAGAAAGTGAATGTCGGTATTGTGCATAATCCGCACAGTATAACATTTACAATCTCAGACCAGGGTCCCGGTTTTGACTATTACAATCTGCCGGATCCGACCGCCCCGGAAAATCTTGAAAAGGAATGCGGACGGGGAATATTCCTGATGAAGCACCTTGCCGATCAACTGATCTTTTCCGAAAATGGAAGGGTGGTTGAAATGACATTCAGGATATCTGCGGTCTGAACTATCAAATTACTGCATAGACAAAAGGAGTTTCTTTCGAAACTCCTTTTTTATTTCCCTGCCCCATGAAGAGAGAAAGAAAACCGTTTATGGCATGTCCAAATGATATACCACGCCCGCTCTGATACTTTTATAGGGGAAGTCATGAATCCCCCACTGATACCAGATTTTAAAATCGAGTTTTCTGCGATGCACCTGTAAACTACCTTTATAGACAAGAGGCTGATCCCCTATGTCCAGATATCCCCGGTACCCGGAGACAGTTTGGGTAAGACTAAACTTCCCCAGACCAAGTTCCGCGCCGACCCCTTCCAGCCAGCAATCATTCTGAAGATGTAATGGATCATGCGTCTGGTAAGAATAAAACCCAAGCATGGCAAAAAGTCTTAACCGTACGTCATTCTCTTCAGCCAAGGCAAAAGATTTTCCAAAGGAAAGGTCCATGTAATAACCCGAACCATCGGTATGCCTCGCATCCCTAAGCCGTGTCCCAGAGGCCGTCCTGAATGCGAGTTCAAGCAAAACATCCGGCCAATACTCCCGGTTCTGTAAGACTTGTACCTGTGTTGAAAAATAAATATCACCACCGGCACGGCCTTCTCCGCTTTTTGTTCTGGCCGCACGTAAATCACGGGTCGCGGTATCCGTACTGAAAAATTCCAGTGGCACCACGAAAGCTTCGAGAGCAATTTTTCCTTCACAGAGAGGAACAAACAGTCCCGTGTAGAAATCCCGCGTCTTATCGCCTTTTCCGGAATGATAACCGGCCAGAATTTCTACTTTCATTTCCCTTTCAAGATCGCCTTGCTTCACTTCAGGCACCGGCAAGGCATTGGGACCCATGAAAGATGTGGACATCGTCATGTACTTAGTCCAGTTGCTGTGTCCATCCCAATTATGAATCTCATTCCACCAGGAAAAATCCTGCTGCGCATGAAGCGTAGTTGAAAGGAACAACAAGATCAGTGTGCGAATCATCATGTGGATGAAATTATTAACGGATATTGTCCAAAGTTACAATTGAATTACAAATCAATTTATATTTTTGAAGCAGAATGCAACATGTGCAACAGATACAATTTTTTAAAGAAGGAACTCACTTCAGGCTTAATCATCAAAAACTCCTTGTCACCTGGCTGAAACGTGTTGCACGAAATGAGGGCTTCAGGATAGGCGTGATTAACTATATTTTCTGTAATGATGATTTTCTGTTGGAATTGAATAAAAAATTTCTTGAACACAATTATTTTACTGACATCATAACCTTTGACTACGGCGAAAAAAAAGGGGAGATCAGCGGAGATATTTTTATCTCGGTTGACACGGTCGCGAAGAACGCTTCTTTGTATTCTTCAAAATTTTCGGAGGAACTGCACAGGGTCATGGTACACGGATTGCTCCATTTGTGCGGATATAAAGATAAATCCATCAGAGATAAATCCATCATGAGAAAGATGGAAGAGAAGTATCTGTCAGTCCGACGGTTTTGAAAGTGTTACAGATCAATCCCGATACCCACAGAAGAGATCTGGATTCAAGGCGAATGGTGCAAGGCATGATTCCAGACCACAGCGGCAATCAATATCCACAACAAGCCTTCCGCGAGCCATAATTTTTTCTTCTGGCTGACAAAAAAATAGGCAACCCATATCGACAGGGGAATAGCCAGTAAGACCCAATGGATCATGGTCATTTCCTTGGACAGAAAGAAGGACCCGATACCGGTTAGAAAAAAAAGGAACTGGATTTGCTGATAGGTTCTGACCCTGATAATATTCTTATAGTAATTCGCTCTCAGCCTGAACAGGGCAAGTACCAGGATTAATACTAAGATGGCTGCCAGAACGCGTTCTGAAAGTTGAGCCGGAAACGAAATCAATTCAGGGTTTTGAAATATTCTTGCCAAAAGACCTTGCCAGAAGGTGACAAGTTCATAGTTCCAGAATTTGTAAACGCTCACAAAAAGGAAAGGGAGGGAATATCCGATTAGCAAGACCAGCCACTCGCGAATATTGAATGAACGCAATAAGGAAATGGCGATCATGAGCAGAAGCAAGAGCGGTAATGCAGGCAGGTATAACAAGGCGGCAATGGCTGCCAGGAATCCGCAATCGAATATGGTGGCGACTGCGCGCCCGGGATTATACATCGAAAAGATCTTATCGAAGATCTTCAACAGTATCAGATTTACAAAGTGCACCGGATGTACCGCCTGAAATTCCGGAAATGAAGAAACAAACAAGACAAAAAATAATGCAGGCAGATAAGAATTTCTGTACAGTACCTCGTACTTGTTGATGAGGAGATTCAGATAGATGGCTTCAAAGGAAACCAATACACAAAACAGCAGCAGGTTTAACCAGGATGGCATTAAGCCGAAGAATTTTTCCGGCAAACTCCATAATGGCATCGTATATGCATCCTTATGGACTTTGAAATCAAAGAGATTTTCCCCCCATAAGGCTATGACTATGAGAGGGATGGAAAAAAGAGCCGCAGGTTGTGGTGATTTAAAAAAACGAATCATCGGATTAAAAGTATAGAATTTTCACTGTTGTGTATCCGGATTTCAGCTTATATTTGCCAACGGTATAAACTCAAAAAAATGGACGCAGTCTGGTATTTCATTGCAAGTTTCATGGAAGGGATCTTCCGATTCGTTCCCTTTGTCGGTTTATGGTTTAATAAACTTTTAATCGCTATCGGCTTTGTAGCCTTTTTTCTGTGGCTGAATTACATGAGCAAACAAAAAGAAGAACAGAAGTTCGATTAGGTTTCTTCACCAACGAAATTTGATCCCGCTTGAGTTCTCAATCGGGATTTTTATTTTATACCCTGATCCTCAGGGTTTATTACCCGAATAGTAGATCAGCTTTTTCCTGTACTTTTCATAGGTGGCAATACTGCCGTGTATCTTCATTTTTTCTTTGGTAGCTCCCAACCAGGCACCGACCCCGGTGCCAAAAACAGCCGTTGTCAGTCCGAATAAGATCGACTTTTCTCCCGCAGTAAGTGAATGTGAATTTTCCGGATCATCACTACCCTGAACCAGTCCGGCTATGCCACCCAGAAACAATCCGCTCAGAGATCCGGCAAGCATTCCTTTGCCGACCGAATTCTTCCTGCGGAGTTTAATAATTTCGATATGGCTTATCGCTATGTTCAATTCCGTCACATATTTCTCAGACAGACCTGTGGAATCTCTTTCCTGCAAAATTGTCAAAGTTGAATCACCGGCTCCACGGAGAATCCCCTTCAGCTTTTCCTCACCCGAATTCAGTTGAAGCCAGATTTTGCAGGCAGGCTGATCCTGATGCTCCTGTTGTGCTGATGAACTTTGTATCGATAAAGCAAACATTGAAAATAATATCAGAACGATTTTCATGATAACAGATCCGCCTGTGTGTATATGGTTTGAAAGGGTCCGGTAATTTGCAAGAGCCTGCCGGAGGCTCATTTCTCTATGTATCATACAAGTTTTTTCTTCCCCTGACACTTGATCGCAAGTCTATCCTGTTTCACACCAGATCCAGGCCTATGTCTTTTCGGAAGTTCATACCGTCAAATGAAATTTTCTCTATGTCATTATAAACCTGTTGCCTTGCTTCAGCGATAGTTTTAGCAAGAGCCGTAATGGCCATTACTCTGCCTCCGTTGCTCAGTAGTTTTGAATCACTGGTCTTTGTACCTGCATGAAATACCTGGCTTTGTTTACCTTCTCCGCTCAACCGGATCAGCTTTCCGGTCTCATAAGCGCCGGGATAACCACCGCTGACAAGCATTACTGTCAGTGCAATGCGGTCATCTGTCTTCAGCGAATCAGTTTTTAATTTTCCTGTAGCGGCGCTGACAAGCAGCTCCACCAGATCGGATTTGATTCTGGGTATCACCGCTTCTGTCTCCGGGTCTCCCATCCTGACATTATATTCGATCACATAAGGCTCCCCTTTCACATTCATCAGACCAATAAAGATGAAACCTTTGTAATCAATTCCTTCCTTCTGAAGGCCAAGTATGGTGGGCCGGACAATTCTTTCTTCCACTTTATTCATGAAGCCGGTATCCGCAAACGGCACCGGTGAAACAGCACCCATACCACCGGTGTTGGGTCCGGTATCTCCGTCGCCTATGCGTTTATAGTCTTTGGCTTCCGGCAGTATAAGGTACTTGCTTCCATCAGTAAGTACAAAAACCGACAATTCGATCCCATGAAGAAATTCTTCAATCACCACCTTTTCACTTGCTGATCCAAAGGCTTTCCCGGTGATAAGTTTCCTGAGTTCGGCTTTGGCTTCCGCCAGGTCGGGCGATATGATGACCCCCTTTCCTGCAGCAAGTCCGTCAGCTTTGAGTACAAAGGGGGGATTCAGGGACTCAAGGAAAGAGTAAGCTTCATTCAGATTGTCCTTATCAAAAGTCTTGTAAGCGGCCGTAGGAATTTTGTATCTGGTGAGGAACGCTTTTGCAAAGTCCTTACTGCCTTCCAGCTGTGCTCCGGCTTTTCCGGGGCCTATGATCAGAATCTCTGATAATTCAGGGTCAGAGCTGAAAAAATCCCTGATCCCTTTTACAAGCGGCTCTTCGGGTCCGACAACAACGAGACGTACTAAGTTCTCCAGAACCAGTTTTTTAATTTGCGGAAAATCCGTCACGGATACAGGGACATTGATCCCGCAATCCGCGGTTCCTGCATTGCCCGGACAAATAAAGAGTTGACTGCAGAGAGGACTGGCAGAGATTTTCCAGGCCAGCGCATGCTCTCTTCCACCGGAACCGATCAATAGTATATTCATGTGTTATGGTTAATCCTGCGCAAACCGGACATGTTACTTGTATTCAAAAGATGCATTAAGAAAACAGGCTGCCTTAAGAGCAGCCTGTCTTTTAATAAAAAAATCATCTGATCAGGGGTGTTGTACGATCAACTTCAAAGTAAGAACTTCTTCCTTACTAAGCACCTGAATGAAATACAATCCCTCTTCAACACTACTCAGATCAAAGGTCGTAGTGGAAATACCTGACATGTCCTCCATCGTTTCCTCATGAATTATTCTTCCATTGATATCGCTAATCCTTGCAAGAGCATCAGTACCTGTGAACTCGATAGTCAGCTTTTCGCTGACAGGATTTGGATAGGCACGAATCCTGTCATTATCCGATAAGACCTGCATTCCGACATTGATTGAGATCTCCATACTATCAGTGAAAGCGCATCCGTTTGCACCTGTCACCGTTACCCAGTAAATTCCAGGTGCAGTAGCTGTGAGAGTCTGTCCGGTACTTCCATCATTCCACAAATAAGAATTGAATCCGGCGCCGGCATCAAGTAAATAAGATATTGGGGTGGAGAGAATCGTGTCCGGACCAAGATCAGTGCTTACGCCCATGACCATATTAACCTGGACGGCAACCCTTGCGCTTCCACACAAACCCAAACCACAGTTTGCAAATGAAGTGCTGAGATTGACATTCTGTGTTCCCATAGTATTTGCTTCGCAGGCGAAATCCGCGGAACTATTATTATCAGAATTACCAATACGGCTATGGGCATTGGCCGCACAAGTTGCCAATCCATTTCCGGACCATTCCGCACCGATAGTTACCGGAACACCATTAACCATCGGAGCCATTCCCTGAATCTGGGCATCTGTCCACTGAATGGCGATAAAGTCGCGGACGATATTACCCGGATCCAGAAGAATATACCATCCCGGGCTACCAGGATTGAACAGGAGGTTATTACCCCATGGGTTAACCGTTCCATCCGTTCTGAATTGGATTTCCCCTGCATTGAAAACTCCAAGATTCCAACTGATGGAGTTCACACTATTAATATCGGAATAGCTGTTACTTGCCACTACCGTCCATCCGGTAGCGTCGAAGGTGGCGCCGCTCAGGTTCTGGATCTCCACATAATCAGGATCATTGATCTGAACCTCTGTAATGCGAAGACAACCACCCGCACCACTTCCTTCGCGTGCTTCTGCATAAAACACGGTATCGGAACTGATCGGAACGGTAAGTGTTTCACCGATGCCAATCAGATTTCCTCCGCTGGCTGCATCATACCAAAATACTGCGTTACCGGAATCCGGGGTGGCAGTGATACCTACGCTGGTATTACAACCTTGTTGCGGTGAAACTGCGGAAGGCGGATTGGGGATTGCGTAAAATGTACGCTTTGTTTCAATGGTATCATTATCACGAAACTGATCGACAGTGAGAGAAGAATAGATTTTAATGAAAATCTCTCCGCCGCTCAGGGTTGATATAGTCTGTGCAATTGGATGACTCAAGGTTGAATTCAGAGCAACCGGACCGGGAATGGTATCAAGAATTGTTTGTGTAAGCGCGCCGGTGATCTCAATTACGATAGGAATGGAACTCTGAGAATTGCTTCCAAGGTTTGATACAGAAACTTCCAGCAAAACCGAATCACTGCCACAGGCACCCAATGCACCGGGCTGAGTAAGCGCTACCACTGCCAGGTTATCACTTAGTGGAAGGAATTCGTCCGCACCGATATCAGGCGTAGTCAGGCTTCGCAATTCACCGTCAATATCGATTGTAACAGAAGGCACTGTGACGCCCGCATCGTTAATACCACTTCCGAAGGCATGCAAATCAGTTGCTGAAGCGAAAATAGGATCAGCTGAAACGGAGTTGGCATCTTTTGATGTTGCTGTCTGCCAATCGCTGAGTGTGGCTGTACTTGCCGCGCCCCAGTAGGCAACATTTGGTCCTGTTGAATATAAATCGTTAAAATTAGAAATACTCAGTCCGGGCTGAGCAGAGGTTACTATATAGTAAGTATAGCCGCCACCTGAATTATAAAATACATTGTTTTGGGACACTAATTTGATGGTTGTTGCTCCGGTCGCATAAAAACAATGTGACGTAGCGGCCGTGCTTGCCACATGCACTGAATTGTTCCAGAAATTTATATCGGAACTACCGGTAATATAAATACCATAAGAAGCCGCGACGCCCCCTACATGCACGAAGTTATTGACAACGATGATTGGCAATCCTGCTGCTCCTTCACAAGCCGTAAAATAGATTCCATATCCTCCTGCCGGGCAGTCAAACCAGTTTCTTTCAACGACAACATTATTGTCGCACGATGTCATATACAAAGAATAGAAAGTGGCATAGGAGGTTGCTGTATTGACCTTGTTGTTGATCACCTTAACTGAATTCTGATTGCCCAGGTGAATCGCTCTTGCATAGGTACTCTGGAAAATGTTTCCTTCTATCCTGTTACCTTCTTCAAGAACCGTTGTACTCGCGCCAAGCAGATAGACACCATACGATCCGTTCAGCAGATAATTGTTCTGAATGATCATATTGGAGTCGTTGGATGTGGCTCCCGCCGCGGAATAAAACAAAGAGGAATTAACTGTTGAAGTAGTGGCGACAGTTCCTTCAATGAAATTATTCAAGAACTTATTATTGGTGGATCCATTGCCAATATTGACAACGGTTCCATATGTATTGGATCCGTAACGGCGGATTTTGAGTTGCTTAAAAGTAACCCAGTCCGCACCAAGCAATTGTAAAGTAAAATTATTCGCGCTGGCGGTGCTCGATGAATCTTCAAGGATCGCAACCGTACTGTCCTGGTCTTCCGATTGAAAGGTAATGTTGTTGACGGAAGAAGAATTTGGAATGTCCGTAATGATTACCTTTTCGTGATAGGTTCCGTTGCGGACATTGAAAATCACCGGACCGGATACGCCGGTAGTGACAAGCGCTGATACAGCGGCGCTGAAGGTTGCATAATCAGGACTTATTCCTCCGATGGTGTAGGTGCCGTTCAACTGGCCTGAAGACCTTGCTGCGAAAGACAAACAAAGAATGAGAAGTAGTTTTATTTTCATGACTGTTTTATTTTTCAGATGGGTTTAAAGGTAATAATTATTGATTGACAAAGGGCTTGAAATGGCTAATAATACTTTGAAATTTCCCTGATTAATAAATTTTAACAATATGACGCTAAAACTCTGTTCAGCACCAAAGCATTCTGTTGAATAATTCAACGGTTGGCTATCCCAGGCGCTATGAAACAGTGCTATCCTGCCGGGAAAGCTGATGCAGGGTAGTGCCGGAAGAACTTCTCCAGGTCATTGGGATGCCAGGAAATGCCGTTGGCCAAAATAACAGCCGTTTTGATTACCTGCATTGAATCATTCCCTAATTTTAATGTAAATTCTTTTCCTGTTACATAATTAACCGGTCATGAAGGGAGTGAAGACCTTATTAGTCTTTTTCATCGGAACATGCTTTTCGGTCAATTCCCAACCAAGCACTTTTCTTAAAACCTATCTGAACGGTGACCATGGCTATGCTGTGCGTGAACTCGCCGGGCCATCCTATGTTGTTGCCGGCGGAACGGGCTTTTACTATAATTATCATTGGATGATCATGTCCCCGATCCCAAACACTAATATCCATCTTTACAAAACCAGCGACGATGGCACCCTAATCTGGGAAAAAATTTTCAATATTCCCGGTTACAGGTCTACCGCCACATGGATGGAAAAAACGAATGACGGCGGATTTATACTTACAGGTCATACCAACAATGAAACCAGCTGGCCACCCGACAGCAACGATATTGTCCTGATAAAATGCGATTCCACGGGCGATGTACAGTGGGCCAGGAAGTTTGACAGCGGGAAGGACGAACTTGGATTCTGTGTCAAACAAACATTCGATGGAGGATATGCCTTATCGGGATTTCACGATGCAAATCCGGTCAGTCTTGCCGGATATGCCGCACTCATCAAGACAGATTCAGCTGGAAATATAGAGTGGGACAGCCTTTATCAGTATGCTGTGAGAGACCTGGAGTCATCCGAAGCCCTTTCCTGGCTGCTTTGTCAGACGGCTGACAGCGGATACGCACTTACAGGTACAACAGCAGGCATACACCCAGCGGATATTTACGTGATCAGAACTTCCCCGCAGGGAAATGTAATCTGGGCCCGGTCCTATGAACACGACCTGAGTGTGAACCGGTTTTCACTTGGACTTGATATTATCGAGGACAATCAAGGTGACCTGGTAATCGCGGCATCCATGGACAAAGATCACGGGGCTAATGAATATAACTATCCCTATATACAAAAGATCAGTGCCAATGGAAATTTTATCAGGGGCTATATTTATAACTCTGTTCCCGCACAGCCATTTCAAAGTGGTTTTTCTTCCGTGATTCAAACACCGGATAACGGGTACCTGTTTACAGGCATGGGCGGTTACAGCAGTTTTGGAACACAGGCACAAATTCTGAAAACGGACACGGATTTCAACATGGAATGGTCACGTTCCTATACCTGGGACGGATTGGCAACTATGGGCTCACGCTCCGGGATAAAGGCCAGTGACGGAGGTTATGTATTTACAGGAAAAAGACAGAACGAGGGTTCAGTCATTTTTAAAACGGATCAAAGCGGCTTCATTCCCTGTAAAATCCCAGAAAGTCTGATCGAAATAATTCCCTCCATGCTGGTGACTGACAGGTACCCTGCGAGTTTGAGCGGACTGTCTTCGTACAACCTAACACTGAATCCGGTACTTGCAGGAATGGATACTGCAACACTGTGTCCGCTAAGTATTTCACACCTTCCCGTTGAACTGCTCTATTTTTCTTCAACACTTACCAGTAACAATACAGTGCTCAGTGAATGGCAAACTGCTTCAGAGATCAACAATGATCGCTTTTTGATTGAAAGAAGCATCGGTGGAGAACTGTTCAATGAAGTGGGGAATATCAGCGGGAAAGGCAATTCGACCCAACCAATTTACTATTCATTTGAAGACCTGAGCCTGCCTGATGAAGCCATTCTTTACTATCGCCTCAGGCAGATCGACTATGACGGAACTGAAAGTATATCCGGAACTGTTTTAGTTCCGTTAAAAAAGCATTCCCTCAAACTGATAGAAAAACAAATCGATCAAGACAGCGAAAAACTAAACTTCATTGTTAGTTCCAACGGAATTAATCCTGTTATACTTACACTTAGCGATCTATCCGGCAGGATCCATAAAAGCCTGGTTGTACAGCCAGTTTCCGGAAAAACCATGATCAGCGCGGACATCTCAAACTTTTCAGCCGGACTGTATTTTTATTCAATCTCTGACGGCATTTCCCGGATCGACGGCAAGATCATCTACTGAGTAATTACTTACAAATTTTTTCAGGCATGTATAAAGTGGAATCTGCTTAACGGAACATTACATATTCGAATCATTATTCCTACTTTCAATGCCTTCAATCAGCCGCTATGCTGAAACAAATAATTAAACCGGATAACTCATGATACATGGAATTCTTGTTTAAAACAGTACTTTATCTTCACATCGCCGGAGGAACACTTGGACTTGTCAGCGGTTTGCTGAATCTGATGCGCAAAAAAGGAGACAAGAAGCATCGCCTGACAGGGAAGGTCTTTACGTGGGCAATGTTATGCACAGGTTTCTCTGCGCTGATTCTATCTGCACTTAATCCGAATTATTTTCTGTTCATCGTTGGCACCTTTACTGTTTATCTTACAGGAACCGGTAAACGGTATATTTATTTAAAGCTTCTGGCAAAGGAGCAAGAGCCAGGCATAACCGACAAATTACTGACTTACGCAATGCTGATCGCCGGATTCGCATTCATCTTTTTTGGTGTTCTCCGGATCAGTTCCGCCAACTATTTTGGGATCGTTCTCATCGTTTTTGGTAGTCTTAGCCTCTTGTTTGTAAGGAAAGATCTGAGACACTATAAAGGAATTACGGAGAGTAAAAATTACTGGCTATTGGAGCACCTTCAACGGATGACCGGGGCCTTCATTGCCGCATCAACGGCTTTTCTTGTGGTGAATACACCTAATCTTCCTTTCCATCCTCCTCCTGTTCTCATGTGGTTGCTGCCAACATTCATTCTCACACCACTTATCATCTATTGGTCAAATAAATACAAAGTAAAAAATGACTAAATAAAGAACCGCCGGTTTATGTCCATCCTCCCCCAACAATTTTCTTTTTGTACTATTCTGGTCACCTGCGAAGATCTCGGCTTCCCGTTCCGGCATATATTCATTAAAATTGAAAAGAAAATTTGGCGACTAAAAAAATGAGAATACTGTTTATTCTGTTCTTTGCAATCCCGACTGTCCGGGAATGTATCGCTCAACAGGTTACTGTCAAAGACAAGACAACAAAGGAGGTTCTTGAATATGTAGTTATTTCATGCACAGATATTGAAAACACAGTTCACACGAATGAGGACGGCATGGCGGATATCAGCCATTTTCAGGGCAGAGATTCAATTGAGTTCAGGGTACTTGGATATAAAACGGAAATCACAAGTTTTAATGATTTAGAATCGGCAGGCTTTGTTCTTTTAATGAGCCGGAAAGGATTGTCACTCGACGAAGTGGTCATCTCCTCAACACGATGGAGTCAGTCATCGAGAGAGATTCCCGGAAAGGTGAACAGTGTAAGCCTGCGTAGCGCTGAACTGTCGCTTCCGCAGACTGCAGCCGACCTGCTTGGCACGACGGGAAAGGTATTTATTCAGAAAAGTCAGCAAGGCGGTGGCAGCCCCATGATACGGGGATTTTCAACCAACAGGTTGATTTATATCGTTGATGGAATACGAATGAACACCGCCATTTTTCGCGGTGGCAACCTGCAAAATGTAATTTCCCTGGACCCATTTGCGATACAAAAGACAGAGGTATTGTTTGGGCCGGCCTCTGTGCTCTATGGTAGTGATGCCATTGGAGGGGTGATGAGTTTTCAGACCCTGAATCCTTCTTTAGCCAAGGACCGGGAAATACTCAGCCATGGAAATGCTACCGGCCGTTATTCATCTGCCAACCAGGAATTCAGCGCTCATTTTGATATAAACCTTGCCAATAAAAAATGGGGCGCCCTTACCAGTTTCAGTCATTATAATTATGGCGATTTACGAATGGGGAATCATGGTCCGGAAGAATATCTCAGGTACTTCTATGTTGAAAGACAGGACAGCCTGGATGTCGTGAAGACAAATTCCGACCCACTGCTTCAAAGCCCATGCGCATATTCACAAATTAACCTGATGCAGAAGATTCTGTACGTTCCGGATAATAAATGGGAATTGCTTTATGGATTTCACCTTTCAGAAACCTCAGACTTTGCCCGTTACGACAGGCATCTCCAATTAAGAAATGGCTCACCCCGCTACGGTGAATGGTATTACGGACCACAGAAATGGATGATGAATAATGTAAGCATTGCCTATAAGGAAGGCAACACTTTATTCGATGAATCAAGCTTCAGGTTAGCGCTTCAATCCTTTGGAGAAAGTCGTGTTGACAGAGGATTCCAATCCGCTGAACAGCATATCAGAGAAGAAAAAGTGCTTGCCTGGTCATGTAACGCCGACTTCAGAAAAAAAACAGGAAACACGCATCAGTTATATTATGGTTTTGAGATCGTCTATAATGATGTTCGTTCCGGGGGAACAGATGAGAATGTGTTTACGGGACTGAGAATTGCCGGCCCTTCGAGATATCCGCAGTCCACATGGCAATCAAATGCAATGTATCTCAACTTTCAGTACAGATTATCTGATAAGATTAATTTACAGGCAGGTACACGGTACAACCATGTCAACCTGGATGCAAAGTTTGACACTACTTTTTATTCATTTCCTTTTACGGGCGTAACCCTTTCCCATGGAGCGATAACAGGAAGTTTGGGAATAGTCATCCGGCCGGATGATCAATGGGTGATGAGTATCAATACCGCAACCGCATTCCGGTCACCAAATGTAGACGACATGGGAAAAGTATTTGATTCATCTCCCGGTTTTGTGACCGTCCCTAATCCCGGCTTAAAGCCGGAATATGCCTACAATGCCGATTTTGAGATCGCAAAAATTTTCGGCGAGATACTGAAAGCGGATATAGGCACATATTACACCTACCTGAATGATGCCCTGGTCAGGAGGAATCATACCTTGAACGGCTCTGACAGCATCCTCTTCGATGGCACGATGAGTCGTGTACAGGCCATTCAAAATGCTGCCAGCGCATGGGTTTACGGGATTCAGGCTGGAATTGAGATCCGGCTTGGTTCCGGATTCGGATTTGTCTCCGATATCAATTACCAGCATGGTGAAGAGGAACTTGATGACGGTTCTTTCAGTCCGTCAAGACATACACCGCCCTTTTTCGGAGTGTCAAAACTCATGTATGGAAACCGGAAATTTGAAATGCAGCTTTATGCTGTATACTCTGGTAGCAAACCTTACGATGATCTGGCACAGGAAGAAAAAGATAAACCGGAACTGTATGCAAAAGATGCTGATGGAAATCCCTATTCACCCTCGTGGTACACTTTAAATTACAAGGTAAGATATGACGTGTCCGATACTTTTACGCTAAGCGCCGGACTTGAAAACATCACAAGCCAAAGATACCGGAGTTACAGTTCCGGCATAGCAGCCGCGGGAAGAAATTTTGTCATGTCTGTGAAAGTACATTTTTAAAACCGGCCCGCAGATTCCCTCAGAGAGGAATGTTTCCGTGCTTTTTCCTGGGAAGTTTTGCTGCTTTATTCCGGAGCATCATGAATGCCGCAATCAGTTTTTTCCGGGTGTCCTCAGGTTTTATAACCTCATCAATATACCCTCTTTCGGCGGCCTTGTAAGGATTTGCAAAAAGAGATATGTACTCCTCCTCCTTCTCTTTAAGCTTCGCATCGGGATCTTTCGCCTCGCTGATCTCTTTCTTGAATATGATCTCTGCCGCTCCCTTGGCTCCCATGACGGCGATCTCCGCGCTTGGCCAGGCGTAATTCATATCCGCGCCGATATGTTTCGAGTTCATCACATCATATGCGCCCCCGTAAGCCTTACGGGTAATAACAGTTACTCTTGGAACGGTGGCTTCACAGAAAGCGTAGAGTAACTTCGCCCCGTTGGAAATAATCGCATTCCATTCCTGGTCGGTACCGGGCAGAAATCCGGGCACATCTTCAAAAACGAGCAGCGGTATATTAAAGCTGTCGCAGAAGCGCACAAATCTGGCAGCTTTAGTAGAAGCGTGAATGTCAAGAACTCCAGCCAGGTGAGCAGGCTGGTTAGCGACAAGCCCTATACTTCTTCCGGCCAGTCGGGCAAATCCCGTGATAATATTTTCCGCAAAAGCCTTGTGGACTTCAAGGAAGGACCCTTCATCCACCACTGATGTTATGACCTCGTGCATATCATAGGGCTGATTGGGATTAGCGGGTATAAAATCATTCAAGGAAGGCCTGCTCTCATTACCAACCTCATATGGATAAACCGGAGCTTCTTCTTCACAGTTCTGCGGAATGTATGACATAAGATTTTTAATCAGCGATATACATTCCATTTCATTACCGCAGGTAAAGTGTGTTACTCCAGAACGGGTTGCATGTGTCTGCGCACCGCCCAACTCTTCCGAAGTAACATCTTCATGTGTAACAGTCTTCACAACATTTGGGCCTGTCACAAACATGTATGAAGTGTTTTCCACCATCATGATAAAATCGGTGATGGCAGGTGAATATACCGCTCCACCCGCACAGGGTCCCATGATAGCTGAAATCTGCGGCACAACACCGGAAGCGAGAGTATTACGGTAAAAGATGTCAGCATAGCCTCCCAGAGAAACAACTCCTTCCTGAATCCTTGCCCCTCCGGAATCATTCAATCCGATGACCGGAACTCCGTTCTGTATGGCAAGGTCCATGATGCGGCAGATCTTTTGCGCATGGGTTTCAGACAAGGACCCTCCAAACACGGTGAAGTCCTGTGCAAAGACATAAGTCATTCTTCCATTGATGGTACCAAAACCGGTTACAACCCCGTCGCCGGGGTAACGTTCTTTCTCCATTCCAAACTCATAAGAGCGATGACTCACCAGCATACCGATCTCCTCAAAGCTGCCTTCATCCACCAGGAAATGAATTCGTTCACGCGCCGTGAGCTTCCCTTTTTTATGTTGCGCTTCTATACGCTTCTTCCCTCCACCCAGCAAAGCTTCGGCGTTTTTCTTTTCCAATACGTTCAACTTGGTATTCATAAAGGATTTCTTTTGCGCTAAAGTACGATTTTATGCG
>CAZJDX010000034.1:0-24773 GCA_964544885.1 uncultured Flavobacteriales bacterium | reverse complement strand
CCCTGGTTTTGTTTTTTCAGTTTCATGGTTTGTGGTTCTTAATGATTGACAAACCAAAAGTAGAGTGGGTATCTACCCCGAAAAAGGGACAAAAACAAAATAAATAGACATTCAGTACCCAATTTGGATAGGGCCTGAATGTCTGTTTATTTGATAAATTTGAAAGTAGCCGGGTTAAAGCTAAACTTTCAGGTACAGGTTTCAGGAGATCAGACTAATTCATAAATGTCTATAAATCAAATATATATAATTTGTCGTTTAATTTAATTTGACAATTTAAAAATTTACCCCAATCTTCACGTGATGAGACATCAATTTTGTGCCTCTTCGACGGGATTGACTTCTGTGGTTGGAATGATCTGCTCTTCAGGTTCTTCGTATCCTGTAAGAGAGAGTTTTTCGAATTCTTCTTCGCCGCCATACCTTTCAAATTCTTCACTGGATCGTATTTTTTCAAGAACGTCAGGTTCCAGTTTTTGGAGTTCGAGACCGCTATCCAGGTTGTATCCGATGGAGAGCAATAGTGCAATGATAAATTCCAGCATGTTGATGGTTTTAATTGTTTATTCAATGATAAACCCTTCCGCACATGACGATTCACTGAGTTTGGCCTGTATCTTACATTGTAAGAAATCAGGAAAAATTATCCCTGACCGATGAATAGCCTCCACTATCTGAAAGCGATTCTCCGTACGCTGAAACCTGAGGAAATAACTTCACTCGAGAAATTTATTTCATATCAGACCGACAAAGAAGATCTGATACGTTCAAAGTCATCAGGACTGCTTAGTTTGTTGTTGAGTCAGGAGGACTATACTGCAAATGATATGCAGCGGACATTGTACGGTAAATTAAATTATCCGGCCTTCAATAAACTGGTCAACCGTTTAAAGGAAAAAACCCTGGAAGTAATCCTTTTCAACGCAAACCTTCAAAGGGGACATTATTCCGAGCGAAGCCGAATGGTCTTTGAATTGAGAAAAAAGCTGATGCAAATTGATCTGCTTATTCTAAAGGGCTTGAGAGTGAAAATACTGGATGAGATCAATCTGGTGATCAAGAAAGCCAGGGAATTTGAGATCTATGATGTTCTTGTTTCAATTCTCTATTCCAAGCAACGATTTTTGTCAATTGGAATGGGATCGAGAAGATCAAGTTCAATGCTTGCAGAAATAAAAAGTGCAGAGAGTATATTGGAAAAGTTTAACGAATCGCAAGCTCTATTTAATGACATCATATCATCAATTAGCATTTCAGCAAATACAGCTTCTTATAATGATGAGTTAACTAAAACATTGAAACTGCTGAAGTATAATTTGGAGATTACAAGGTCTCCAACAATAGCATATTATTATTACTTTTTACAGATTGAAGAGAATCAGATCAAGGCTAACTATAGGCAAGCAGAGGAGAACTTAGACAAATTACTCATCATTGTCAAAACAAATAAATCAGTTTATAGTGAAAATAGGGAAGGGACAGTGATCCTTAATCAATCTAGTAACTACTTATATACAAAAAACCTAAATGCTGCACTAAGTTGTGCAAACGAAGCGAAGAAATTCTTCAGTACTCAACCAGTCAACCTTGTCGTTATTAATGAAATTCTTATTTACAGACACTTCTATGCATCCGAAATTTCTTTAGTTAAACCGCTTCTAGATGAGCAATTTGCTTATTGGAATAAAATCGAATCTCCCATTTCTAGATCTAAGACATTATTCTTAGAAGCTAGTTTAAACTTTTTACATAAAAGTTATATAGAATGTCTTGATAAGTTGGTAAAAATCGCTGATGTAGATCAAGACAAGGAAGGATGGAATATTGTCAAGAGGATTATGGTGATCTTGTGTAGAATTGAGTTGAATGATGCTGAATCTACCGATCTTAACCTAAGCAATATGGACAAGTTCATAAAGCGTATCATCAAATCAAAAAACGTTAAACCTCGTTATATTATCATTTCCCGCATACTCAGAAAACTCGTGAATGAGAATTTTGATTATACAAAGGTCTATAATAGCCGTATTAAGTATTTCAAGTTGCTTGAAAGTAATAAAGACGGTTATTGCTGGGAAATAAGGAGTCCTGAGCTTATCATCTTCGAAGAATGGTTTATGTTTAGGATGAATAAGGAAGCTTATGATAATAAAAGGGCAATGGCAAAAAAGTTTCATGCTGAGCAGATGGCTTGAAGCATTTTAGGTAGCATTTAGTAAATGGAGATTCCGATCCATAGTCATTTGCCGTGATACATGATTGGAAGCTTATTCCTTGTTGTGCTGTATCTTTTATACTAAGTCGTTTATAAAAACCCTCTTATAAAGTTTGTATTATGAAATGCAACGGCTTTCCTTAGCCTGAGTGAAGCTGATATGTAAGGTAGTAAACCTCTTAATTATACTGACATGTACAATCATAAATCTGTTTGCACAGGTCGTGACTCCGCTCAGTTGCGATCTCTTAAAAGTAGTTAAGCATGATGGAGGAAAGTTCTGTAAATGTCTTCCGATACAAGTTTATTCCGAAGAGCTGGAGTTTTCCTTTCTGATGAAATTATCCAGTCGTTCATCAGAGCAAAAGGTATCAGCCTTCAATTTCAATGAAAGTTATACGCTTGGAATGAGGTTCGCTTATGCAAACAGCGATTGGGATCTTTCCGTGCTATCCGAGCTGGGATATAAGTATTACGTGGATAGTATTTGGGAGATCACCGATGATAAATTTAGATTGAAACTGTTCAGAATAATAGAGACGGGGAAAAAGCTGAATACCACATATCATCTTAGCTTTAGTACTGTAATGCTGAATGATTATGAATTGCATAAGGATCTGGAAGGGAGAATGACAAAAGTGAGGGCGAAGAATTTGCTCAACCCTTTTAATCTCGATTTGGCCTATGGTTTTTCATGCCGATTCTGGAATTTCAGCTTTGTAAATATTTCCCTGGCGACATTGAAAATACAACGTGTGCCGGTCTACCATGGAGGAGATGCTGAGCAGTCCGCAGGAGCCTATCTTTCAACCTGGACTTTTAATTATGGATTGAGCATTAACGCTAATATCCATCATAATTTTGCTAAGAAATTTAAGTGGATAAACCGGACCGGCTTCTACATCAATTCCGGAGAGGGTAAGGATATTTATCTGGATCTGAACAACCAGATAAAGTACTCTGTATATAAAGGAATTTCCGTATCACTACAGACCACGATCAACTACAATCCTCACAGTACAATAAATTTTCAGATGCTGCGCGAGTTTAGAATTAATCTTGCTCTCTTGCTCAGCTGATTTGCGACAGGTCCACGCTGGATTCTTCTTGTTTCCTTCTAAGGAAACAAGAAGGGTAGTGTTAATACCCTCGTCTTGCTTGCGTTAAAGTATTTCTGACTCAGTGCCGGGTTTATAGCCGAGTGAAGAATTGGATTCCGGTTCCGAAGCGATTCTGAGCGAGGCCTTTGTCGATCCGGGGTTTTCCATCATGGAAAATACTTCTTTGGGGCTCAGATTGTGAATAGAGCAGATGCGAAAAAAGTTCTTCATCGTTATATTCTGACCATTCTCCCATCTCCAATAGGCGGTACGGTTTAGATTGTTCTCGTAACTGAAAAGTTCTGCGGATTTAAACCCGCTTTTTAATCTTAGCCGGCGAATGATAATGCCCAGATTGATGAGCATTTCATCCTTTGATTGTCTTTTAGTTTCCATTTGGGTTTGGTTTTGTTTGGCTAAATTACTTTCGAGTTTATGCCAGATTGTGGGAAAATAATTGTGCTTATTGACATGCCTATTTGAGGTTTTTATTTTATAATTGCTTTAAACTGTCGGTACAATGTGGAAGTCCTTCCATTTATTTTGACATCAGGTAATGCCATTTTTAAACGAAATAATATGAGTGAATTCAAGGATTTAAAGAAAATTGTAGCAAAATTGAAGGAACATGAGCTGAGTTATGATTCAACTTTTAGTCGTTCAAAAAATTTACAACCTACACTCAATTTTAAGTTGCTTCACTATTTATTGAAGAATCCTAATTGTGATCAACAGCAAGCTGAACTATTTTTATATGGAGTGAAAAAAGAAGCAGCATTTATTCAGTTAGTTCACCGTACAAAAGAGCGACTATTGGATATTCTAATCTCTTCAGATTGCATTGAGAACAACAAAGACTATTCAGATAGTACCCGAATGATACTTATTTTAAGAAAGAATATTATTCAATTCGACATACTAAACTCTAGAGGACTATTGGATGTTGGGGATAAACTTATTAAAAAGGTAATTCAAAAAGCAAGAGTGTTGGAATCATATGATACTTTGATATTGGCACTAAATAGTAGATTGCGTGTGAGCTTTGTATACCTTACTCCAACGCAGTATGTGAAGTTTTGTGAGGAAATTAATTTCTATGAAGATTGTCATCGTTGCTTGCAAAAGTCAAGATATTATGTGCGTAAGCATGTGGAAAGTATCTCCAGTCTCGAAAGTACCTTAACTCGAAATCAAGAAATAGGCAAATTAGTTTCTGAGGTTGAGGATGACTTCAACAGGCTTGGATCAAAGAAAATTCTATTGTGTTTATTGCAACTAAAAGCAGAGTTGTATGAAATTCGAGAGGATTATGTCAGTTCCTATGATGCAAAGTCCCAATACATTTCGTTGATAAGTAATTATGAGTTTCTTTACTCGAAAGAAGCAATGGGTGCTGCGTTAGTTAATTTGGGAGTGGCGCAAATTCAATTACTTAAAATATTTGAGTCCACTAATACTTTTAACAGCGCATTCATCTACATAAATAAATTTGAAATTAGCCGCTTTGTCGTAAATAAATACCAATTTCTGGCGAACTTTTATCTGGGAGATACAAGGCAGACTGAACAACTTATTGATTTGCTGAATACCTATTTGTATTCCGGCATTATTGTGAACTTTTTTGCAGATGAAGTGAGGTACTATAATGCCTGTATTAAGTTCATTTTGGGTGAGTACAATGCTTCCTATTTATTGCTTCAGAACACAAGGGAGCTGGAGAGAAACAAGGAGAGCTGGAATGTTGCCATTCGTGTGATGGGTATTATGAACCAGATTGAATCAGAAAACTATGAGCTGGCTGATAGTTTAGTGGAGAACCTTAGAAAGCACTCTGAGCGTTTAAAGAAGAATCTGTTTATTTCCAGCAGAGATGAAGTTATTGTGCAGGTCTTATTGGCTTTGTCCAGGCATAGCTATAATTTCAGGAAGACCTACCGTTTGCGTCAGGAATCTTTCAGGAAACTGGAATCAAGGCAGGGTCCTTACCGTTGGAAGATATTGAACCCTGAAATGATCATTTTCCATGAATGGTTTCATGCAAAACTCAATGGCCAGAGGTACCGGCATTTTGAAAAAATACCGGAATGGATACAGTCGTATGCCTCTGCTATGGAAACCACCAACGAGAGCCGTAGAAAAGAAAGTCTCCTAAGCTGAGTTCACAGGTATCACAGAGGAAGGATTTTTTTGAATCTTTCAATTCTTATCTTTACCAGATGCCGGAGATTCTTACAGTCCTTCCATTTCTTCAGGGCCTTGAAGGGCATTTGCTCCTGGACGTGCGCAGCGAGAAGGAGTATGGTCATGCGCATGTCCCGGGTGCCATCAATATTCCCCTGCTCAATAATGTGCACAGACATGAAGTGGGAATCGTTTATAAAGAGGAAGGGAGAGAAGCGGCTGTGATCAGGGGGTTTGAGCTGGCCGGTCCGCTTTTCGCTTCCATGATTAAGAAAGTACGTAGTCAATGCGAAAGCGCTAAAGTTTTTCTCTATTGCTGGCGGGGCGGTATGCGTTCGTCGATCATGGCATGGCTTCTCGAGCTATCCGGCTACCGCCCGGTTTTGCTCAAAGGAGGATATAAGGCTTTCCGCAGCGAAGCTCTCAGGAGTTTTTCCCAATACCATAAGCTGATAGTACTGGGTGGAAAGACCGGTTCGGCTAAAACGGAACTGCTTTCCCATCTGGCTGCTGCCGGTGAAAGCTGCATAGACCTGGAAACAATGGCAAATCACAAGGGCTCGGCTTTTGGCGCTTTGGGTATGCCGCCTCAGCCTTCCAATGAACATTTTGAAAACCTGCTCTTTATGCGCTTGTCCACTCTCTCTGGAGATAGCCAGATCTGGATTGAGAACGAAAGCCGGAGCATTGGAAGTAATAAGATCCCGGACGCCTTCTTTGAACAAATGCGTAAAGCCCCGGTCATCGAAGTGAACATGTCAGCAACACGGCGTAAGGCACGCATCCTAAAAGAGTATGGTGAATTTCCCGACGATCTTCTGGCGGGATGTACTTCACGACTTCAAAAAAGACTGGGGGGTTTGAACCTGAACATTGCACTCAATGCCCTCGCTGAAAATCAAAAGGATCTATGGCTGGACATACTCCTGAAATATTATGATGAAAACTACGCTTATGGCATGTCACAGCGTGACTCAGGTCTTGTAAAAACACTTACTGTGACAGATGAAGAATCCATGGCCGGCATCGTCTCGCGACTCATTGCGCTGAAAAGCGAATTGTCTTTTAAAGAAGTTCCCGAAACCAGAAGCATGCACAATGGATGATATCAAATTGACCTCCTATAGCCGGAGTTCCGGATGCGGATGTAAAATATCCCCGGCAGTGCTGGATGAGATTCTGGGCCCTAAATCTGCAGTTGAAAGTTTTCCTTCTCTCGTGGTAGGATACGAATCCAAGGACGATGCTGCTGTGCTGGATACCGGTGCTGAAGAATTCCTCATCAGTACCCTCGATTTCTTCATGCCTGTGGTAGATGATGCTTTTGAATTCGGACGTATCGCTGCGGCAAATGCGATCAGTGACGTTTACGCGATGGGCGGCAGA
Source organism: uncultured Flavobacteriales bacterium (assembly GCA_964544885.1). Lineage (GTDB taxonomy): Bacteria > Bacteroidota > Bacteroidia > AKYH767-A > 2013-40CM-41-45 > QQVM01. The sequence continues at coordinate 17,891 of CAZJDX010000034.1, read as the reverse complement.
CCCGTACTTGCACTCTCGATTCTGGGTTTCCCTGTCGACAAACTTCCGGCCATGCAAGCAGCGAGAATAATGGAGGGCGCCAAAGCCATATGTCGGGAAGCCGGTATCCCCCTTGCGGGCGGCCATAGTATCGACAGCCTGGAACCGGTATTCGGACTTTCAGTCAACGGACTGGTGAAGAAAAATAACCTAAAGACAAATGCAGGCGCCAAAGAAGGTGATCTCCTCTTTTTAACCAAGGCATTGGGTACGGGTATCATGGCAAGTGCCCTGAAGAAAGGCAAACTCAGGCCTGAAGATCTGCCCAAGTTGATTGATACCATGGCAAAGCTGAATTCCATCGGGATGACCCTGGCAACATATGAACAGGTGCATGCCATGACGGATGTGACAGGATTCGGATTTCTTGGCCATCTTATAGAAGTTTGCGAAGCTTCAGGACTCAGCGCGGAGATTGAATTCGGAGCTGTTCCTCTCTTGAGTGGACTGGAACATTATACTTCGCAATTCATTTTGCCTGATGCAAGCTATAGAAACTGGAATTCATACGAGAAAAAGGTACGCGGAATAAACGGTCCTGCATTTATACCGCTCTGCGATCCGCAGACGAGCGGAGGATTATTGATCGCGGTTGATCCTGCCTTTCATCAAAAACTGATGACCTTGGGAAGTGAATTTGAAAAACCAATTGGAAGAATGATTTCCCCTAAGGACTTTTCTGTTCATGTGAAAGAATAAGCATCTGACAGGAATTTTCATCAGAGCATTGTATATAAATCTGTTGAATTTTTAATTCAGGACTTCTATCCGAAAGAAGAATTGTGACAATCAATCTTATCTTCAGAAGCGCGCTTTAATAAGCCGGTGAACGATTAACCATGAAACCTTTCCCGGAAGATATCATTTATGCTTTGAGGCCAGAATTTTCTCAGACCAGGCAAGCAGAATGGAAGAGAATAAAAACACCACATGGATGATCGTCTGCCACATTATATGTTCGGTTTCGTGGTTCTTGACATTGATGAATACCTGGAGAAGATGAATACCGGAAACACCTACCAGTGAACCGGCCAGTTTTACCTTCAGTGTGCCTGCGTCAACTTTTTGAAGCCATTCAGGTTTGTCTTCATGCGTATCAATGTTCAGGCGACTTACAAAGGTGGAGTAACCTCCGATAATCACCATGATGAGCAGGTTCGCTACCATTGTTATATCCACCAACGTTAAAACTCCAAGCATAAGTACCGTTTCACTGATCTCGCCTATATGGAGACAGAGGTGTATCAATTCCTTCAAAAATTTATAAGCATACAATACTCCACCGATAATTAGTCCGGCGTATAGCGGCGCCTGTAACCATCGGCTGGCAAAAATCAGTTTTTCGAATCCGGCTTCAATTTTATGTTTCATGTTGACATCTTTTTTTTCGTGAAGCGCAAATTGCAATTTTCCGGCAGGATAAACAAGAGTTGTTTTTCCTGGACAGAGCTGAACAGCAAAGCTGAATTGAAATTGGCAGGATCTTATCGTAACCAGATCACCTTATGTGTCCGGACGAAACCCTTTCCTGTCAAGGAACAAAAGTAGATTCCGGATTCAAGTCCTTCCATGTTGATCTCAATATTATTATCACCTTCCATTGAATTGAAAGCACCGGAAAGGTACACTTGCTTTCCGCCGGGTTCGTAAAGAGAAACCTGAAGAACTGAATTTTCTTCCAGCCTGAACGCAAGGATTAGTTTATCCCGAGAGGTATTGATGACACGAAAATCAGATAGGCTTGATTCAATTTCCGGAACCTTTGTTGCAGAACATAAAAGTCCATAAGGTATGGCCTGCCTTGTCTCAATGAATCCGGCATTCAGGGAAAAAATATTCAGTGAGGTGGATGTGAATACCGGATGAGCGCTAAAAGTCAGAGGTGATGAAGCAATGGAAGAACTGATCCTGTTGCATGAACCGGAATTGAATTCTGTCTTGATAAGGTACATATCATTCTGTCCGTTACCGAAGCTTTCGGTGTATCCCGCAACCAGAAATGTTTCATCTCCAAGCGATCTGATACGCAAGCCATGATCATAGCTGAAACCACCGAATTGTTGTCGCATCAAAAAATTTCCGCTTGTATCAACAACTCTTGCTAAAAGGTCAGTTTGACCACGACTTTGGAAATTGCCTCCTCCGGTAAAAAGTACATTACCATTCTGAAGAATTTCAATGTCCCGTATATCTTCATACTCACTACTGCCGTAGGCATAGGCAGATAATACATTTCCCGAAAGGTCAAGCCTCATAACAAATCCATCGGGACTGTTGGGGTTTGGGTTAAAGCTTTGGTTATAGCTTAAACCTCCCACAAAGATTTCATCGTTTAAGATCTTCAACGTATATCCAAGGTCCCAGTTAAAATAATCTGCACTTGCATAGCGATTAGACCAGACCAGATTTCCGGATGAGTCTGTTCTAAGAACAAAAAGATCTGTGGGGCCGCCAGCCTGCACGTGTTTTATTCCGCAAAGGATAACACCTCCGTCTTCAAGCAGCGCGATCCTTCTTCCTTCACTGATAAGTGAGTCGCCGAAACTTTTCGACCAAATGACATTTCCGGAAGAATCACATTTCAGTAGCAAGACATTCACCGTATTTGAACTTTCGTATCCGCTAACAAAAAGATCACCCCCTTCATCAAAGACCAGATCATAAGCCCAGCCGGATACGGAGAAGTATCTGCTCCAAAGAATATTTCCGGATGTGTCGTATTTCAGAACAAAGGGTTTATCACCGCCAAAACTGTTTGTATAACCGCAAAGGGCAAATTCGTTATAGCGATTTGAAGCGCCTGAAAGAGGAATTTCTTCGCCAAAACTTCCGGCGATGGTATTCCCCAGAAAATTTCCGTTTGTATCCGTCCTGATAATGCAGATATCATAACTGCCGGCACCAAGGGTCGTGCTATGTCCTGTCCAGTGGTACTGATGCTTACTGAGCAGTATACCGGAACAGGTTTCTTCACCCGGACCACCTGCGATGAACTCAAATGTGTTTTGAGCCCTTGCACCTGAAACAATGAGCAGGAGGGAAGGAATCAATATTGTAAATAGTACCAAACTCAAGCGAACAGGCATGGCTTGATTCAACACGTTTAACTTTCAAAAAAATGCAACTACAAATTTAGGTTCTTCAGGATGGATTCAAACTACATAATCATGCAGTATATGAGCTTTGTTAAAGGCATGATAAGATCTCCGTCAGAAAGGAAAAGTTTCAGGAAATATCACTCAGAGCTTAACGTCAGAATTTTCTTTTTATCTCCTACGATCCAGACAATGTCTCCCGATTCAAAGATCATGCTTGATACCGGATTTAAAATCCTGACGTTGTTTCTTTCGATTCCAATGATCAGGCCTTCCGTTCTTTCCCTTATGCCGGATTCCCGGATGTTCAGTCCTCTCAAGGGATTGTTTTCAGTGATTAGAATATTCTGTATGACTATATCTTCAACGTTCGCTTCGGGTTCATCATGCTTAGGTGCGGGATTGAATGTCCTTACAAAATTCTGTAATTGTTCATCCGTAGCGATGATTCCAACCTGATCAAATGGAAAGAGTTTTGTGTTTCTGGCAGGTGCGTAAATCAGCTTTTCACCTCTTCGGATATATCCAATGTTGATACCGTATTCCTCTCTCCAGGCAAGTTCTTCGAGACTTTTCCCTATATAATCTGCATACGGACTCACTTCAAGATCCACGATATGGGCATCCCAGGGTTGCAGATTAAATTCCGATATCAGTTTTTTATGTTGTTCACTGCCCCCTCGTTTTCTTTCAGCTTCCGTTTCTCTTTCATTGAGATTACTGATAAATCTGTTTTCGAGCATCTGATATGAATGCTGCAATTTCACTGAGAAGAATTTAAGGAGCAGTATGATCAAAGGTATTCCTGCTACCAACGCGACCAGGGTATTGAAGATACTGTCGATCAGAAATCCGGTAAGTACAATACCTAAAAGACTTCTGATTATTTCCATGGAAAGCAAAGGCCTCTTATAATTTGGATCTCCTTTGATAATGGATTTATCGCTGAGACTGCCGGGACGCTTGATCATGAGTCCCCATAAAAATGGCATGCCAAGTCCGAGAATCACAACCAGGGTAACTATATTGGCAAGGACCGGCGGACTTATCAGATCCAAAAGGAAGGGGTGAATGAATTTAAAGGAAAGGAGCATGAGTCCGAGAATAATGATCCCGTTGCTGATCATCAGAATGAGATAGGCCCGCACCACGGGTTTCCAGCTGCTGGTTCCCTGTATATTCTGCATACCGGCAGAATAATTATTGATGGCATGTATCCAGCGGGGAGGGGTCACCCTTTCAATTAAACTATATAAGCGCCCGGAGTAATTAATCATATAGGGCGTGGTAAAAGTCGTTATTGCTGAAGCGCCGACAGCTACGGGAAAGAGGAAATCACTGATAACACCTAATGACATACCCAGGGTTGCGACGATGAATGCAAATTCGCCGATCTGGGCCATACTCATTCCAACCTGGATGCTTTGTTTCAGTGGCTGACCTGAAATGATGGCGCCCCCGGTAGTACTCAGCATCTTACCGAGGATCGTCAGCAGGGTTACCACAAGCACCGACCATTTATGTTCCATAATCATGACCGGATCAATCAGCATCCCGACGGATACAAAGAAGATGGCACCAAAGAGATCCTTCACCGGCTTGATTACATGTTCCACTTTTTCCGCCTTTGTTGATTCGGCGAGAATGGATCCCATGATGAAAGCGCCGAGTTCCGCAGAAAATCCAACCTGGGTTGCAAGTACCACCATTCCAAGGCATAGCCCTATCGAGAGGATCAGCAGTGTTTCATCATTGAGATGATCTCTCACTCTTTTTAAGAATGTCGGGATAAGGAAAATACCTGCGATAAACCATAGTATCAGGAAAAAGAGAAGTTTGATGATTGTCTGAATCAGTTCCGTTCCCGCGAATTGTTGGGCTACTGCCACTGTAGAAAGCAGGACCATGAGAAGAATCACCACGATATCTTCAACCACAAGGACGCCGAAAACTATTCCTGCAAACTGTTTGGTCTTAACACCCAATTCATCAAATGCACGTATGATGATGGTTGTCGATGAACTGGCAAGCATTCCTCCAAGGAAAAGACTGTCCATGGTTGACCAACCCAGTAATTTCCCCGTGATATACCCCGCCAGCGTAATGAAGATGATCTCCACAAAGGCGGTAATCGATGCAGTACCTCCGACACGTACCAGTTTTTTAAAACTGAATTCAAGTCCAAGACTGAAGAGAAGAAAGATGACCCCTATTTCCGCCAGTGTTTCCACGTTCTCCTGGTCGGCAATGGTGGGTACCAGACTTGTATGCGGTCCGACCAATAAACCAGCCAGGATATAACCCAGTACTACCGGTTGCCTGATCCATTTAAAGACAAGGGTTACCACTGCTCCTACAATCAGGATGAGGGCGAGATCTTCAATTAATTTAGGCAGGTGTCCCACTCATTGATCCAGGCTTAATAATCTCCGGAAGAATCACCGGAAAATTATTTTTCCTGTTTGTATCTGAAATTTATCGCTACGTAATGAATAATAATATAATCCGGACGAAATTCCGGACCTTTCGATCCTGACCGGAGCCTGCCCGAACATTTTCCTAAAAACAACTTTTCCATCAACGGAGTAAAGACTTAGTTCCATATCAGCAGTCCTGGTTATTACAGAAGACGAAACGATTAAGTGATCTTCAACCGGGTTTGGAGATATCTGAAAGATCCTGTCGGATGCTGATTCGGCAATATCTGTGGTACTGTCGGGAATGTATTCCCAAAAATCCTTCTGACATTGTCCTGCATTGTCGTAACCGAGTCCGGCAAATGCCCTGTGATGAACGGTAAATGCTATGTTGTTGGTGTTTGCATGGCCAGGATAATCCGCTACCCTTGTCCAGTTGTTAGCGGATGGATCATACCGCCACATGTCAGTTTGAGGAGCAGCGTTGACGCCGCAGAAAACATAGGCTTTACCGTAGAGAGTGAAGGCGGAAGCGTTTGATCGTCCCTGTCCGGGCAGATCTGCCACTTGCGACCAACTGTCGAGAGATGTATTATAGGACCAGAAATCTTTTTTGTAATCGTGTGAATAATCGTATCCGCTTCCAAAGTAAACGGTAGAGAATAAAGTAAAGGCGACTCCCCATCTTCTTCCTATCACGGTAAACTCAGTGGCATTGGCAAAATTTCTTCGCTTGACCCAGGCGGTATCTTTTTCCGGATCAAAACTCCAGCACTGTTTTATATAGGCCGTTGCACCGTCATATCCTCCAATGACATAAGCTTTCCCATCACTTACCGTAACTGAAGCGTCCCGGCGTCCGGTCACCACGCTTGAACTGTACAGACCGAGATCCTGGCTTTGGCTCCAACTGTTCAATTGTGGATCATATTTCCAGAGATCTTTCAGGTAATCCGTTCCGTCATATCCAAGTCCGATATAGCCTGAAGAATCAATACTGAAACCAATGGCCGCGGTCCTTGCGCTTCCTGTAAAATCAGCCAGTTGTGCCCAGGTATCAAGTGAGGGATCGTAGCGCCAGAATTCTGTGAGAAAATTTCCGGAACTGTCCTGGCCTGTTCCGATGTATGCTTTACCTTGAATCGAAAAGCTGACGGCCGTAGTCCTGGCAATTCCGGGAATATCGGTTCTTCTTACCCACGAGTCCGGGCCCTGAGCCAGGATTGTCAAACCGGGACAGGTCAGGAGAATGAAAAGTGATAGATGGATTATCGCTGGCTTCATGGTATTTTTGCTTTATTCAGGCGCTGACAACAGCGGTTTCGGGAATTTTTCCATCGCTCATTATCATCTTTCTGTCAGCCATGGAAGCGAGTTCTTCATTATGTGTGACGATCACGAAAGTTTGTCCGAAGCGATCTCTCAATTCAAAAAATAATTTATGTAATGCCCTGGCTGCCTGAGAATCCAGGTTGCCGGATGGTTCGTCCGCGAAGACGACAACTGGATTATTGATTAAGGCCCGGCAGACGGCCACTCTTTGTTGTTCACCTCCGCTGAGTTCAGAAGGTCGATGATCCTTCCTGTCTGGAAGATTGACAAGGGACAATAACTCCTTAGCTCTTTGTTCCGCCTCTGCTCCGGAAAGTCCTGCTATCCAGGCTGGCATCATAATATTTTCCATGGCTGAAAACTCCGGTAACAGATGATGAGCCTGAAAAACAAAACCTGTCTTGCGGTTTCGGAATTCACTCAGTTTGTTTTTTCTGAGCGATGAAGTCAAAACACCATCAATAACGACTTTACCTTCATCCGCCTCATCCAGCGTTCCGAGAATATGAAGCAGGGTGCTTTTACCGGCACCGGATGCACCGACAATGGAAACGATCTCCGATTTTTTGATTTCGAGATTTATCCCTTTGAGTACTTCGAGGTGACCGTATGATTTCTTTATTCCTTCCGCTATGATCATTTAAGGAAAAATGTCGTTCCTTGCGAAAGTAACCATTCTGATCGAATGAAACCAGCATTCTGAAAGCCCTCAGACCTTTTTACGATGGAGATGCTGATAATCCAGATAATACAAAATTTTTAGAGACAAGGAATTTTGCTGGGCATCATCTATGCTCCCGCTCAGGTTCCTGAAATAGTTGTTTCCTGTTTCACTGTCATCCCGGAGAATCTGGTTCTTATAGGTCACGAGAAAAAAACTTCCAGGAGCAAACTGCCAGTTATAAACAAGATCGGCGGTGATATAATTGGAATTGAAGTTCGCATTACCTGACCAGTTTTGTTCTGTCAGCCCTCCGTCATCACGAAGACTGTAAAATCTGCTGTACTCGCCTTCCGACCAGTAATGCCTTGCAACCAGTGACAAGGACATATCATTCTTAAAGAGGTATCGGGTATTGAGCGTGTTTACTATGGTAACTACATCTCTTTGTCCGAACACAGGCTTGGCTTGGGAATCATCACTGAAAGCAACAAATCCCTGTTCATTGGTATACAGATCATAATAATAACTCAGACTCACAGACCACCTGTCGCTGATGCGGTACCGGGGAATGACATAATAACCATAGGCGAAGTAATCTATCGATGCTCCCAGGGTGGATCTTCCCCCGAAATCAAAAGCCAGTTTCTTGTTGTAATTGGTTGTGAAATTCACACTCATCCAGTTGTACACGGGATTTTGAACATACAATCCTTCCACTCTGGGTTCGTAATAGTCCTTACCTCGGGTGAGATTGCTGCCAAAATCGGAATAGAATGAAAAGTTGGAATGAAACAACAGAAAAATGTTTCCTCCGATATCAAAACTTGTCCGTGTATTCTGTTCGCTTAACCTTCCCTGACGGTTAAGCCATGCGGATGCGTAACCGTACTTGAAATATTTCCAGAAGGGATTGAATTTATAATGCGTGTAATAGGCGTTAACTACGCTGTAATCTTTTCTGAAGATATATCCCATATCATTCTTATCATAAAGCCTGTCTGTAACTTCGTAGCTGATACCATACTGAGATTTACCTTTGACCTTGTCAAGACTGGAAAAATACTGATTACCTGTTTTTGTCACTTTTCCGGAACTTCCGGTTAGTTGATCTTCCTCAAAGAGATTAATCAGGCTCATGGAGTAGCCTCCGCGAAATCGGAAAGTATTCTTTTTGTTCTCCAGCGACAACTCTCCGGAACTCACGTTGGCGTCGCGGGCTTTTCCTTCGCGCATGACGTTGGTGTTGGCGATAAAAAATCTGGAATTGTTTTTAAGTTGCTGGTCGAATACAATGATATTGAAATTGCTCAAGGGTTCCGTTTCGATCTTTCTGAATGTTCCGTCAGCCCTTCGGATGCTTGCATAGGTTGAATTGGTGATCGCATTGAGCATGCCGATCCCCAGTCCTTTGTCGGTTCTTCCGGAGATCTTGGTGGCATTGATCAGCCTGGCTTTGTCGGGATTCTTTTCAATTTTTTCACCTTCTTCCAGCATGCCGGGAATGCTGTAGAAAAGCGATGGAGTTTTTCCGATCCTCCTGGAGTAGAATAATCCACCCTTTGAGAAAAGGTCGGTACCTTCATTAAAAAAGGGTCTCTTCTCTTCATAGATGGTTTCAAAAGCTGTCAGGTTCTTTACTTTATTGTCGCTCTGAACCTGGCTGAAGTCGGGGAGGAGGGTCACATCCAGGGTGAAACGTTCGTCAAGACCGACTTTCAGATCTGCTCCTCCGGAATAAGAGTATGAATTAGTATAGCCATCAACTCCCGCACTTGTATAGACAGGACTGTTCTCTGCGTAAACAGACAGGTAGGGAGTCAGAGAAAGTCTCAAAGGCGGGGAGACCCCATGCATTCCGTGCATCGTTCCCCAATAGCTCATCCGGTTTTGCACTTCTTTGGGAGTGAGCGACCATTGATCATATTCCCTGTTCCTTCGGATAAGTCTGGCAAACTGCAATCCCCATTCCTGTTGTTCCTTTGCCGGAAAGCGTATGGCGGAATAGGGTATTCGCATCTCCATGCTCCAGCCGTCATTTCTGATCTGCGTAGCGCTTTCCCAAACGGCATTGAAAGCGAGGTCATCGTTATAGGATTCGCTTTGTACGCCGGAAACGGTTACTTCGAAAACATAACCGGTTTGCCTGGTATTGTAAGGATCAAGGCCCAGTCTGAAAGCGTCGGAGTTCAGGTTGGCGCCCTCATCACGATTTCCCAATTCCATTAAAATGCTGTCGGGAGAACTGTCAAACATCATCGCGCTGACATACAGGTTCGCGTTATCATACATCAGTCTGACAAGGGTTCGCTGCGACACTCCGGAACCTTCATAGGGCTCCAGCTGAACAAAATCGTCTACAGCTTCCGCATTGTTCCATACGATCTCATCAATTACGCCATCAATCTTCAAGCTTGCTTCCGTGCGCATGGCTCTGTAGATCTTATGACTATGCCCTTCAGTACCGGCAAATGACGGATCAGAACAGAAGAGCGGTAAAAATGTGAGAATTGATAGGTGTCGTTTCATCGGAGTGACCACAATGTTATACTTTTCAAGCATTTTCCCCGGTTAACAAAAAGTTAAACTGATTACTGATGATGAGGGAATTTCTTTTCCTGCATAGGATATTTGACACGAAAATTATTAATAGTTTTGATGATGAAAGCAGCTTGAAATGAAAATAGTTAAACCGGCCTATTCCGATCTCAGTGAGTACTATAAAAGCTATTTTTCCTATATACCTGAGGATGATCTCTTAACGGCTTTTGAAAAGCAGATCAAGAACACCCATGTTTTTCTGGAAACTATTTCCGAATCGCAATCGGATTATGCTTATGCAGCCGGTAAGTGGAAGATCAGGGAAGTGCTGGGTCATTTGTGTGATACGGAAAGGATCCTTGTTTACAGAGCATTGCGATTTGCCAGAAAAGACACTACCGCTCTTCAGGGATTTGATGAGAATGAGTATGTCAGAAATGCCAACTTCTCTAAGAGGTCCTGGGCCTCTCTGGTGGAAGAAAAGCAGGGAATTTCGCAATCAAGCCTGTGCTTTTTCAGGAGTCTTCCCGCAGAGAGTTTTGACTACAGCGGCACAGCCAATAAGACCAGCCTGAGCGTCCGGGCTTTGATGTTCTTTATCCTTGCCCATGAAAGGCATCATCTGTCGATCATAAAAGAACGATACCTGGACAGGATGAAATAAATCCAGTCTGTAACTAACCAATCCTGACAAGTTGATTTTCAGTTCAAAGAATATATTCCTTCTTTAACCAACTTTATTACCATTGCAGACACGGTGTTTTGTTAGTCTGGCTTGTTCATAAATACCGGAAATTTCTCTCTAAATAATATTACTTTTGCAGCTCAATTTCATTCATCTTAAGTTTAAAATAATTCTACATGAACATTCATGAATACCAGGGAAAATCAATTCTAAAATCATTCGGGGTTGGCATACAGGAAGGTATCGTTGCGGATACACCGGAACAGGCAGTCACTGCCGCAAAAGAGCTCAGCAAATTAACCGGTACACAATGGTGGGTAGTAAAGGCGCAGATTCATGCCGGCGGTCGTGGAAAAGGGGGTGGGGTGAAACTGGCGAAAAGTCTGGAGGAAGTAAGAGAGAAGGCGACAGGTATCATAGGAATGAATCTTGTCACACCCCAAACCGGTCCGCAGGGAAAAAAGGTTCATAAAGTATTGATAGCGCAGGATGTTTACTATCCGGGTGAAAGCCCGACAAAGGAGTTTTATGTTAGCGTGTTACTTGATCGCCAGAAGGGCAGGAATATCATCATGTATTCCACCGAAGGTGGCATGGATATAGAGGCCGTGGCGGAAAAAACTCCGCACCTGATCTTTAAGGAAGAAATTGATCCGAAGGTTGGCTTACAGGCGTTCCAGGCAAGAAAGATCGCCTTCAACCTGGGTTTGAGCGGTGCGGCATTCAAGCAAATGGTGAAATTTATTTCTTCACTTTATACTGCCTACGATACCATTGACGCTTCGCTCTTTGAGATAAACCCCGTACTGAAAACTTCGGATGATAAGATCATCGCGGTGGATGCGAAAGTGAATTTTGACGAGAATGGATTGTTCCGTCACCCGGATTATCTGGCCATGCGTGATATACGTGAGGAAGATCCCACAGAAGTGGAAGCCGGGGAGTATAATCTGAATTATGTAAAGCTGGACGGAAACGTAGGTTGTATGGTCAATGGCGCCGGTCTTGCCATGGCTACCATGGACATCATCAAGCTTGCCGGAGGAGAGCCCGCTAATTTTCTTGACGTGGGTGGAACCGCCAACGCGGCCCGGGTGGAACAGGCCTTCAGGATTATTCTGAAGGATCCCAATGTGAAAGCGATTCTTGTAAATATTTTTGGCGGAATTGTCCGCTGCGACCGTGTCGCACAGGGAATAGTTGACGCATACAAAAACATTGGTAAAATTCCGGTGCCCATCATTGTCCGTCTTCAGGGTACGAATGCCGTCGAAGCGAAAAAGATTATTGATGAATCAGGATTGCAGGTTTATTCAGCCATACAACTTAAAGAGGCTGCCGACCTTGTCAATGAAGTATTAAAAAAGTGATAGTATGATTGCACTCCCAGCCGATAAAGCTTTCTTAGCCATTCCTGAAAAGGAGCTTTCAGCTTATGAAAATTCAAAGGTCGTCATACAGCAGATTCCATATGAACATACCTCCTCATACCTTGAAGGAAGCGCCCGAGGTCCCGCCGCGATCGTAGCGGCCTCTCATTTCGTTGAGTTCTACGATGAGGAACTTGAAATTGAATCCTATAAGAAATGTGGTATAGCCACCTTGTCGTCACTTGACTTTGGAAAAAAAGTCGACAAGGAAGCGATGGAACTTATCGAAAACCAGACCGACCAGCTTCTGATGGATGATAAGTTTGTAGTTTCATTAGGCGCCGAGCATTCCATCACCCTGGGTTTTGTCAAATCGCATGCGAAAAAATATAATGATCTCTGCGTACTTCAGTTTGATGCGCATTCTGACCTGCGTGAGAAATATCAAGGCAATCCATACTCGCATGCTTCAGTTATGGCCCGTATCAATGACCTGAACATACCAATTGTTCAGGTTGGCATTCGCGCCCAATGCATAGAAGAAGCCAAGCTGATTCAGTCCAGGGATAGCATACATACTTTTTACGCACACAAGATCCGTACTAACCCGAACTGGATCAGGGACGCGGTCAATACACTTTCCGCCAATGTCTACATCACCATAGATGCCGATGGTTTTGATCCCTCGATCATGCCCGCTGTCGGTACGGCAGAACCAAATGGCCTGTTCTGGGCAGAGACACTGGATCTCCTGCGTGAAGTGTTCCGTACAAGGAATGTAGTTGGTTTCGATATCGTTGAATGTGCTCCAATGGAAGGATCCATTTTATCGGAATATACGCTCGCCAAACTCGCCTACCGCCTTATTGGATATAAAGTCATGCAGATGCACTAATCAGGGTCAATCAACAAACGCCTTCCCTGAACTGTTTCTTCCACTTGATACATAGTGGAAATTAAAAAAAAATTTCTATCTTTCTCTTGTCTTTTGAAATCTCTGAAATCATCCTGCTAAAGGAAGAATCAGAGGATTATTGATTGTAAGGTATTCCTGTACCGTAATTGTGACGGGCATGAAAGATTTTAAAATTGACAATAAAGGTTCAGGCCGGATCTTTTCAAATAAAATTCTTGAAAGGCTGACAAGGACTAATTTCCTCGTTCCGGTGCTCCTGTATTATGCGGTTTCATGCATTACCTTGTCCTTCGTCTTGCTGAAGCGGCTGCTGAATCCCTGGCATATCATCTGGCTATTTCCCCTGGGCATGTTGTTTTTCACTCTTGTTGAATATCTCATCCACCGGTTCATTTTTCACTTTAATGCCAGGTCCGAAAAGGAGCTTCAGTTACAATATAATATTCACGGAGTACATCATGAGTTTCCCAGAGATAAGGACCGTCTGGTTATGCCACCTTTACTCTCCCTGCTTATCGCCCTTGCTTTTTATTTTCTCTTCAGCCTGCTTTTGGGTAATCACGGTCTGGTTCTTTTCGCCGGCTTTACGGCCGGATACAGTACTTATCTGCTCATTCACTATTTTATTCATGCACGAAAACCACCTCGTAATTTCCTGAAAATACTATGGACACATCACAGCCTGCATCATTATCATTCGGTGGATACCGCTTTCAGTGTGAGTTTTCCATTCTGGGATTATATTTTCGGGACCATGCCTGAAAATGTTCAGAAAAAACGATCTAAGATTTCTGAATAAATTCTCTGTTAATTGATCCGGGCTGGGACAAAATAATCTACCTTTAAACAGAAATAATTCTATGAAAAAAATCCTGGTTGCGAATCGTGGAGAGATTGCCATTCGTGTTATGCGCTCCGCCAGAGAGATGGGTATAAAAACAGTTGCCGTTTTTTCAGAGGCTGACCGCCATGCCTTGCATGTCCGTTATGCTGATGAAGCGATTTGTATCGGTCCTGCTCCTTCTTCAAAGAGCTATCTGGTCATTGATTCCATTCTGAAGGCAGCAAAAGCCACCAGCGCTGATGCCATTCATCCCGGTTATGGTTTCTTGTCGGAGAATGCAGACTTTGCGGATAAGGTGAAAGCGGCCGGACTGATATTCATTGGCCCTTCAGGCGATGCGATGCGTATGATGGGCAGCAAACTGGCAGCCAAGGCGACAGCGGAAAAACTAAAGGTGCCTCTCGTTCCTGGTACCTCTTCAGCTATTGAAAATGTTCATGAAGCTAAAAAGATAGCGGTGGAAATCGGCTTTCCGGTTCTGATCAAAGCTTCAGCAGGAGGCGGTGGAAAAGGTATGCGTATAGTACGGTCTGAAGCCGAATTTGAGGAACAGATGAAACTGGCCGTAAGCGAAGCTAAGTCTTCTTTTGGCGACGGCGCCGTATTCATCGAACGTTATGTGGCTTCGCCGAGACACATAGAAATACAGGTGCTGGGCGACAATCATGGAAATGTTGTACACCTGTTCGAAAGGGAATGCAGTATTCAACGCCGGCATCAGAAGGTGGTGGAAGAAGCTCCTTCATCCGTGTTGACACCTGAGATCAGAGGTTTGATGGGTGATTGTGCAGTCAGAATTGCCAAAGCCTGTAAATATTCCGGCGCGGGAACCGTTGAATTCCTGGTTGACGAAAAACTGAATTTTTATTTCCTGGAAATGAATACACGACTGCAGGTGGAACATCCGGTAACGGAATATATCACGGGTCTTGACCTGGTGAAAGAACAAATAAAGATCGCCAGGGGAGAAAAGTTGTCTTTCCGCCAGGAAGAGCTGAAGATACAGGGACATGCCATGGAAATAAGGGTTTATGCCGAAGACCCTGCCAATAATTTCCTTCCCGATATCGGCAGACTGGAAACCTACAGGATTCCGCAGGGCCCTGGTGTCCGGGTGGACGATGCCTTTGAAGAAGGAATGGACATTCCGATCTATTACGATCCGATGATAGCCAAGCTGATTACCTATGGCGCCAACCGTGAAGAAGCCATAGGCAGAATGATCCGGGCCATTGATGACTATACCATATCGGGAGTGGCCACAACACTGGGCTTTTGCCGCTTCGTCATGACACATAAAGCATTTACTTCAGGAAACTTTGACACTCATTTTGTCGAGAAATATTTTACCCCGGCTGTAATGAATAGCGAAGACGATGAGGAAACCAAAGTAGCGGGGATGCTGGCTATAAAAATACTTCAGGGAACATCGCTGAGTAAGACTGCTTCAACACAGACTTCATCCGTGAATTTTTCTTCATGGAAAAGGAACCGGACTTTTTTACAGGATTGAAATGAAAAAATATTCCGGCATTACTATTGTGTCTTGATTCCTATGCGAATACTGAAGAATTACCCATTGACTTTACTCTGTATGAGTCTTTTGTTGCATTCCTTAAAGGCATCAGCACAGGCGCCGCTGGCAAATCCGAAGGATAGCACTTTCAGGGTTCCTTTTATCATGGAGGGAGAAGATACCATCCCGGTGGTAAACCTTCCCATCGTTGACATTATTGATTTTGCCAATCCGGATTATCTCAAAGACCTGCAGGCATATTACAGACTAAGACATAATGTGCTCAAGGTATATCCTTATGCAAGGCTGGCCGTTGTCAGACTCAATGAGATGGAAGCCGACATGAAGGTCATGAAAACCGAGAAAGAAAAACGCAGGTACAGGAAGTCGGTGGAGGAGCAGGTGCGCAAGGATTTTGAAGAACAGATAAAAAAGCTGAGCATTAATCAGGGTAAGGTGCTCATTAAACTTATTGACCGCGAAACAGGAAGAACCTCCTATGACCTCATTCGACAATTAAAGGGTTCGCTGAACGCTTTTTTCGCCCAGGGTATGGCCAGGCTTTTCGGGCATGACCTCAAAGATGATTACGATCCGGAAGGGGAGGACAAGACTATTGAAATGATCGTTCGACAGATCGAAACCGGTAAGATCGCGTTTTAGTTCAATTCAGGGAAATGGGGTGCAGACAGGGTAAAGGGCAGTTCTATAGCATGAAAGCAATACAATTGAGCCCTGTACTAAACCTTTTTGACGTATTCAGATTTGAGAGCCATGGAACCAAAGCCCTCGATCCTGCAGTCGATATTATGATCGCCATCGGTCAGCCTTATCTTTTTGACTTTTGTACCGGCCTTGATGGTTTGCGAAGTACCTTTCACCGGAAGGTTTTTGATCGTGACTACCGTATCTCCGTCCTGCAGGATATTTCCGTTCGCGTCTTTCACAACAAGTCCGGCGCCTTCTGCCGCTTCGGTCTTTTCATTTTGCGTCCATTCATGGAAACAGTCAGGACAAACAAAATTCTCTTCAAAAGGATAAGTATTGGTGCCCTTGCATTTCGGACAAGCAGGATATTCCATGTAAGTTTTTCTTGCCCCAAAGATAATCAATATATCCCTCAGTGTTCTGTTTTCTGATTGAATGTGAATGCAGAGGGATTGGCAGAAGCTGATTTTAGTTACTCTTTAGAATCCTTGCCAGCATCACCCTGGCATTCGCATTGTTAGGATCGAGTTCGAGCGCCTTTTTATAATTAAAAATGGCAAGCTCCCTGTTGCCATTTTTCATATATGCCTCAGCCAGACTATCGTAGGGATCTCCGACTTCAGGAAAAGACTCTACATTCAGTTTAAACACTTCAATGGCTTCGGCCAGCATCCCTTTCTTCATGTAGGAATAACCAAGGATGTTGAATTGGGTTCCATCCAGCTCATAAAGATCAGGTTGATTTTTCTGAAGGTAACGAAATTCACTGACGGCAGCTTCAAGTCCCTTTTCTTCCAGAGTAAGGGCAAATTTCTCAACCAACCACTTTTTAGGATGTACTTCTTCACGTTGATACAGAATGCGGCCAAGGGCGCGGGCGATATTCATAATATCAAGCGGAGCGGAGTTCGAAAAGGCGATTATCATCCTCTGGTCTTCCACAAATCGGTAAGCGATGGAATTGAAGCCACCTGAGTACCCATCATGGTAGACAAGAAGAGTGGAATCTCCGTTGTTTTGCGGATAATAAGTAACGTTCCATCCGTATCCATAGCCGTTAATGTATGCCGTATTCATCAGACTTTGGTACTTTTTGGACAATAGCTTTTCATGCTGAAGTGCCTGATCGTACCTGAAAAAATCCTCTACACTCGTTATCACCACGCCTGCACCGCCTTTTTGGGAGGGATTCCGGTAAGTCTCCGTTTCGAAGTATGTATACATATTGTTATAGCCGTCGGCCATCCGGGGAATGACAGCTGTCTCATATTCCGTATAACTGTCCTTCATACCTGCCGGTTCGAATATTTTTTTTCTGATCAGTTCATCATACTTCATTCCTGTCACTCTTTCAGCGATATGTCCCAGTAAAAAATAGCCGGGGTTGGAATACTGAAATTGAGTACCCGGACTGAAAAGCAAAGGCTTATTCTTGAACAAACTGATATATTCTTCCGGGCTGTAGGTCCTGCCTGCGTTTAGTTCATAATCTTCGATTGCATGGTAATTCGGTATTCCGGAACTATGTGTAAGGAGCTGATGAATACTGATCCTTTTTCCGGTTCCGGAAGGATAGTCCGGAATATAATCGCTGATCAGTCCTTCAAGCTTTATCTTTCCCTCTTCCACCAGCTGAAGAATGAGCAATGCGGTAAACTGTTTTCCGAGTGAGGCGGTCTTGAAAAGGGTGTTTGTCGTATTCGCGACATTCCATTCACGGTTTGCAAGACCAAAGGCTTTCTTGTAAATGACTTTTCCATTGTCTGA
>CAZJDX010000033.1:0-25633 GCA_964544885.1 uncultured Flavobacteriales bacterium | reverse complement strand
TGTTCTTCTTCCTTCCTGGTTTCCTCTATGATGCTTTCCAGTTCGGTCTTTTTCATTTTAAGGACTGTGTTCTTCTCATCAAGGACAGCCTGGGTCTCATCCAGCACCGCGTTCTTCGTGATGAGATCCGCGGCATATTCCTTGGCGCGCTTTTCGGCAAGCTGGATCTCAAGATTCTGAAATTCGATCTCTTTATTCAAGGAGTCAAACTCCCTGTTATTTTTAACCTTTTCCTGTTGAGATTCATACTTTTTGATCTGTGCCTTTGAATCCTTGACAGTCTGCTGCTTCTTACTTACCTGATCATTGAGATGCTGAATCTCCTCTTTCATGTTTTCAATACGGGTGTTCAGACCTATGATCTCATCTTCCAGGTCTGTCACTTCCATCGGAAGTTCGCCACGAATGGTGCGGATCTTATCAATGTCCGAATCAATTTCCTGAAGAATGTAAAGGGCTTTTAACTTTTCCTCCACCGTAAATTCCGCGTGATCAAGATGCACGATATCGTTCAGTTTTTTCTCCAGGCGATTAACATCAATGATCTTTTCAATCTTTCTTGGCTTAAAAACTACCTGTTCTTTCTGCTTGATCTTTGCTTTTCCGAGTTTTGAAAGGCTCACGTCTATATTGTTTTTAGTTGTTGTTTTCTTGTTATCCGCATTCTTTTTGACAGCAGGCGGCTTGGTGGCTTTAGCTGTTTTCTTAGGAGCAGGTTTGGGTTTGACAGACTTCTCCGCTTTCTTCACAGCCGCTTTCCCGGCAGGCGCCTTCTTTGAGACTTTGGCTTTCGATGTTGCTTTTTTTGTAGGCATTGTTCAATTTTCGGCTTATGATTCAATTGAATCCGGAAAAAATATCCTGTGATTCAGAAATAATGAACAGAATTAGTGACAACCTTGGTTAAGCGGACGGCAAATGTAGCATTTTTTTTGAGAATATAGTCTTTTATAAGCTCCATGGTAAATTGTTCACTCTCATAGTGACCGATATCGGCAATGAGAAGATGTCCGTCTGCATCAAAAAACTGATGATATTTGAAATCTGCACTCACAAAGGCGTCCGCTCCCCTTCGAATAGCCGTATTCAGCAAAAAACTTCCGGATCCACCGCATAAAGCAACCCTGCGTATATCCCTTCTGATTTCACCGGAATGCCGAATGCACTCCGTTTTCATCGATTTTTTAAGAAAAGCGAGGAATTCTAACTCTGAAAGGGGTTTTTCCAGCTCACCGATCATACCGGAACCGCTTCGCAAATACTCGTTCGCCAGGGGATAAATATCATAAGCAACCTCCTCATAGGGATGGCTTTCCATTAAGGCACGAAGTATGGAATTTTCCTTCCATGATTCATAAATCAGCTCAATGCGGTCTTCCTTTTCCGTATGCATTTCACCTTTCTCTCCAACATAAGGATCACTGTTTTCTCCAGCCCGGAAGGTGCCATTCCCGGAAGTGGTAAAACTGCACTGGTCGTAATCGCCAATACTTCCGGCTCCGGCGGAAAATAATGCTTGCCTTACCTGCGTTGCGCTATTCGGAGGACAAAAGGTTATCAGTTTTCTGAGAAGATCCTTTTTTGGAGCCAGGACCTCAATCTCAGACAGGCCTAATTTTTCTGCGATTTTTCTGTTTACCCCCTCCGATACGTTATCCAGATTGGTATGAATGGAATAGATGGCTATGTCGTTCCTTATCGCCTTGATGACGACCCTTTCTACGTAATTTTTCCCATTGATCTTTTTCAGTCCGGAGAAAATGATTGGATGATGAGCAATAATCAGATTACAACCCTGTTGAATAGCTTCATCAAGTACAGCTTCGGTACTATCCAGACAGATCATCAGCCCCTTGATCTCCTGATCCGGATCGCCGATGAGCAAACCTGAATTATCGTATGACTCCTGGACCGAGGGTGGCGCCAGTTGCTCGAGATAAGCTGTTAATTCCTTTATTCTCATAGATAAAATCTTTATTTCTATAGTTCAATACTACGCAAAAAAAAGAATCGATCGAATTTACGTAATTTGCAGGATGCAAACTTTACGGCGCTTTCTGTGGCCGTTTTCCTTAATTTACGGACTTATCATATCCGTTCGGAATTTTCTTTACGACCGGAATCTGTTAAAATCCAACTCCTTCCGCGTCCCGGTGATTTCCGTAGGTAACCTGAGTACGGGTGGAACAGGAAAAACTCCGCATGTCGAATATCTGATCCGTCTGCTGAAAGATTCATACAAGGTAGCTACCCTCAGCAGAGGATATGGCAGAAAAAGCAGGGGATATATTCTTGTCAGCTCTCCGGCAAATACCGCCCTGATAGGTGATGAACCCATGCAGTATCATACAAAATTTAAAAATATTCTGGTTTCTGTGGGCGAAAACCGTGTTGAAGCCATTAATAAACTGCTGCTGCTGCCCACCCCGCCCCAGGTAATCCTTTTGGATGACGCATTCCAGCATAGAAAAGTGAAACCAGGACTCAGCATTTTATTGATCGAGTATGAAAACATTTTCAAATCTGATTTCCTATTGCCTGCAGGTAATCTGCGTGAATGGAAATCGGGCATGAAAAGAGCAGATGTCATCATGGTGAGTAAATCTCCCGCCATACTTGTACCGATAGAAAAGAAAAGAATAATTGAACATCTCCAAGCCCGGAATAACCAACATGTTTTTTTCTCCACTTATCAATATGGTGATTTCGAAAAGGTCTTTGGTGATACAGGAATGTTGATGGGCTCAAAATATTATCTCGAAAAGAGATTTACCATTCTTATGGTCACCGGAATTGCCAATCCTTCCGGAATGATGGAGTACCTTCGCAGGCATACCGATAAACTGGAAACACTCATATTTCCCGATCATCATGAATTTTCAGGAAAGGATATTCAGAAAATTAAAGAAAGATTTGATAACATTGCCAATCCGAGTAAGATCATTGTGACCACCGAAAAGGACGCGATGCGTTTGCGTAATCCTGAGATAAGGTCATTAATTTCACATTTACCTTTGTTTTATCTTCCTATCGAAGTACAGATACATCACGACCAGGAAAAATTCAATCAACTCATTTTAGATCATGTTAGAAAAAATTAAAGAAACTGCAGAATACCTCAGGAAAAAAACTTCATTCGAACCAGAATATGGCATCATTCTGGGAAGCGGACTTGGCGGATTGGTCAAAGAAGTGGAGATCGCTCATTCGCTGGAATACACGGGTATACCTCACTTCCCGGTGTCAACCGTTAAAGGTCATTCCGGCAAACTGATATTCGGGACTCTCGGAGGTAAAAAAATAATTGCGCTTCAGGGAAGATTCCACTACTATGAAGGTTATTCAATGCAGGAGGTTACCTTTCCTATCCGCGTGATGATCGCCATGGGCGTGAAGGCCCTCCTGCTTTCCAACGCAAGCGGGGGTATGAATCCGGATTATAAGATCGGAGACGTGGTTATCATCAATGATCATATCAACCTGATGCCTAGCAATCCTCTTATCGGAAAAAATCACGATGAACTGGGACCCAGATTTCCGGACATGAGTGAACCCTATGATCCCTTGATGATTTCAAAGGCAAAAGCCATAGCTGATAAACTGGGGCATTCAGCTCATCTTGGAGTCTATGCCGCGGTTCCAGGCCCATGTTTCGAAACTCCTGCAGAGTATCGCTATATCCGAACCATTGGCGCTGATATTGTCGGAATGTCCACCGTTCCGGAAGTAATCGTCGGGCGACACGCTGATATCCCCTGCTTTGCCATTTCCATAGTTACAGACCTGGGCGGATTTGAAATCGCACAAAAAGTTAGTCATGAAGAGGTGTTAAAAGTAGCAACGGCCGCGGAGAGTAAGATGACCGGTATAATTAAGGAGTTGGTCAGGACATTGTAATATTTTATGTGCCAATTTTTTGCCGGTAATTGTTAAAATTCAAAGGGCTGGATAATAAAGCTATATCTTTGTCATGGTGGCATAAAGAGAGGATACCTTTCTGTGACTGCCAAAGAATAAATTAATCAATCGTAAAGAAAGATATGAGAGAGCTGTTTTGCCATCAGCCATGTTCGTTTTCAGTCTGTGGTAAGTATCAATCTTCTTCAGGTTTAGACTTACAAAAAAATCTCTAAACACACCCTGCGAAACAACCTGGTTCTCTGCCCTGCTCAGATAACTTTTATTCAGCTTCATCGATAATAAACAATTATCCAAATACAGATCCCGTAAAATGAAAAAGACCATAGTTTTTATTTCTCTCCTGTTCATCATCAGTGATATTCACGCTCAATATGATCATCAGAATATCACACTTCTCGGACACTTTAACGACACTACAGTTACTGCGGAACCCGTTTATGGAATCCGCTACCAGAGTTGTTGGGGCTGGGTGGATCCAATCAGTTCCCGCGAATACGGAATTATCGGAACCACTTCCGGAACCTATATCATAGAAGTGACCAATCCTTCGACACCTGTGGTACGGGATTATATTCCGGGCAAGAGTACTAACCGGATCTGGCATGAATATAAGACCTATGGCAACTATCTGTACATTATTGCCGACGGTGGCAACAATACCTTACAGATCGCAGACCTTAGCTACCTTCCTGATTCGGTTCATCTGTTACACGATACTACAAGTATATTTGAAAGCGCCCATACTCTTTACATAGACGGGAACCGCATGTATGTTGCCAGTGTAAGCACCGCTACGGGAGGCTATTCGGCGATGAATGTCTATTCACTTGCAAATCCTGAAACTCCGGTCCTTCTCAGGAGACTTGACGAAGATTATCCCTTCATCTCACAGGTCCATGACATGTATGTGATCAACGACACTGTTTATGCATCCTGCGGTTACGATGGCTTGTTTATTTTCAGGTATGATGAGCCGTCGAATCGTTTTATTCAACTCGGATCACTGACCACCTACCCTGACCAGGGATACAATCACAGCAGCTTTTTATCGACGGATCACAATATTTTATATATGACAGATGAAGTGCCCGACGGGATGGCGGTGAAAGTAATAGATGTGAGTACCATCAGTAGTCCATTTGTGGTAGATACTTTTTACAGTAATCCAGGAGCGACACCACACAATCCCTATGTGATTGATGATCTGCTCATCATGGCTTATTACCAGGATGGAATCTATGCATATGATATCAGTAATCCTTCCATGCCGGTTTTGCAGGGATATTTCGATACACATCCTCAGAACAGTCCCGGAACCTACCCCGGCCCTGCTTATCAGGGATGCTGGGCTGTTTATACAGATCTTCCCAGCGGAATCCTTCTTGCAAGCGACATGCAGCTTGGACTTTTTGTCCTGGATATTTCACAATTGACAAGTATCCGTGAGAAAGGTGTAACAGAAAAAATAAGCATTTATCCGAATCCTGCTCATACCCAATTGAAAGTAAAATTGCAGGATAGTAAAGACGCTATCACACAAGTGCAAGTGACTGACATGAGCGGCAAGCTTGTCCTGGAGAAATCCTCAGCCGGAACGATTACCAATCAAATGTATCTGAATACAGAAAATATTCCTTCCGGGTTATACCTTGTACGGATACATACCGCAAAAGGAAGTCTGGCAGAGAAGATCCGGATACACCATTAAAACTGAAAGAAGTCAATGAAAACTACAAGAGTCATTATTCTTTGCCTTTCATTTATTATATCATTCTCTTGCAGCGATTCCGGAAAATCAGGCCCATCTATTAAGGGCAGATTGACGAATGCATCCGGTATCACTGTATATCTTCAATCCATCTCAGAGAACGGAGAAAGCATACTTGATTCAGCGCAAACGGATGCTGATGGAAATTTTGTTATGAATAATCCTGTGAAAGAACTCGATTATTATGTGTTCAGAACGGATCCGGGTAATGTGGCATTCCTGATCTTACAGGGAGGAGAACAGGTAGAGATCACGGGCGACGCCATGAAACTCGACCCTACCTATAGGGTGAAAGGGTCAAAGGATTCAGAACTTATCAGGCAATTAAGACAGTTTGAACTGAACCTTGGTGATTCGCTCAACAGGGCCTATTCGGAATTACGCTCTGCCGGATCCGCTAACCTGGATTCCATGGGCAGTCTGATGCAAGCACATTATAACTCCACTATGCAGGACTTCTGCGTGAAATTCGTAAATGAAAATCTCAATTCCATCGCGTCTTTATCTGCTACGAAATATCTCGACAAAAATGCAAGTCTTGACCTGATGGAAAAGCTTGGACAAAATCTCCACGCTTCCATACCGGGAAATAAATATGTGGCGGATTATATGGGACTGCTTCAGGAGTTGAAGAAATTACCGTTGGGATCCGAAGCGCCGGAAATTAAACTTCCTTCGCCTGACGGCGCATTACTGAGCCTCTCTTCACTTAAAGGTAAGATCGTGCTGGTTGATTTCTGGGCCAGCTGGTGTGGTCCATGCCGTAAGGAAAATCCATTTATCGTTTCCTTATACAATAAATATAACAAACTGGGTTTTGACATATTCGGTGTTTCACTGGATGAGGATGCCAATGCCTGGAAAGAGGCGATAAAAAAAGACCGCCTGACCTGGTTGCAGGTTAGTGATCTAAAAAGATGGAATTCCGATGTTGCCAGACTTTATGGTGTGGATGCAATCCCCTTCAGTGTGTTGTTAGACAGGGAAGGGAAGATCATTGGTAAGGGGCTTCGGGGTGAAGAACTTGAAAATAAGATCAGGGATGCATTGGGAATAAATTCCTGAAAAATCTTGTTAATATAATGCTTTTACCAGTATTTTTCAGCCTGTATGACAGGTAGAATTTTATTGCCCTGCATAAAAATCGGTATCAACAAATCCGGGAACAGAGGTATTTTGTTCCTTGGGTTATTCTTTTTGTTGTTTTTATTTCAGCAATTGCCTTGCTTTTCAACCGTTTATTTTCAGCAAAGAGCAGATTACACAATGGAAGTGCGGCTTGATGATGTAAAACATGAACTTAATTGCTTTCAGACAATCGAATATACCAATAACGCTCCTGTTTCACTGACAGAATTATATATCCACCTTTGGCCGAATGCATATAAGGATGAAAGCACTCCCATGGCAAAGTCCTATCTGTTGGATGGCATACCTGTCATGCTGAAATTGAAAGAAGATCAGGCGGGATTCATTGACTCCCTCGAATTCCGCGTGAACGGAGAGAGTGTGGAATGGAAACTATTGGAAGACTCAATTGATATATGTCACATTAAACTGAATAAAGCTCTCGGACAGGGCGAGAGTCTCTTGTTGAGTACTCCGTTCAGGGTAAAAATTCCATCAGCAAAATTATCAAGGCTTGGAAGGATCGGTCAGGCATATTACATCACACAATGGTTTCCTAAACCCGCCGTTTATGACCAGGATGGCTGGAATTATTTTTCCTATCTCGATAAAGGTGAATACTATGGAGAGTATGGCAGTTTTGACGTCACCATCACACTCCCGGAAAACTACACAATAGCTTCTTCAGGTTTGTTGCAGGACAATGAAGAGGAGATGGAAAGATTAAATGAGAAGGCCAAAGTAACAGCAAGAATTGATTCGTTCTCAACGGACATGAGTTTTCCTCCCTCGTCTAAAACACTGAAAACACTTCGCTTCAGACAAGATAATATCCACGACTTTGCCTGGTTTGCCGACAAGAGGTACCACGTATTGAAAAATGTAATCCCGATACCCGGCGAAGGAAGAAGCGTTACGAGTTGGGCATTTTTTACAAACGCGGAAGCGGAACTTTGGAGAAAGGTTCCCGGATACATGCATGATGCGGTCAGATACTTTTCGGAATGGATCGGGCCTTATCCTTATTCACAGATCAGTGCGGCCGATGTCACCACTGCCAGCGGTGACGGGATGGAATATCCTCTGATTACAGCTATTGGTACTTACGGAAGCAATTTCAAACTCGAAGAAGTAATCGTTCATGAAGTCGCGCATAACTGGTTCTACGGGATCATCGGAACAAATGAAAGACGGCATCCATGGATGGATGAGGGGCTTACCAATTTTTATGAAACACGTTATATATATACTAAATACTCCGCTGATTCTTCGTTGCAAGAGGAAAAATTCAATAAGCTTGGAAAGAGCACCGGTATCTTCAAATTGAATAAGATCAATCATCGCGACAGTCAGTATTTGAGTTATCTGATGGGAGCCAGAAAAAATACGGATCAAAGTCCGGGTCTGAGTTCAGAAAAGTTCAGTCGCATCAACTATCCGGTAGCCGTTTACAGGAAGGCAACAATGGCATTTGATCATCTGTTCGCATATTTAGGGGACTCACTTTTTGATCATTGCATCCGTCATTTTTATGAGAACTGGAAATACAAACATCCGCAACCAACTGACCTGAAAAATGAGATTGAAAAATGCAGCGGGAAAGACCTGGACTGGCTGTTTGAGGACTTGTTAAACAGTACCCGAAAAATTGACTACAAAATAATTACTGCAACGAAAAGAAATCAGGAAGCCTTTCACCTGATTAGAATAAAAAACAAGAACGATCTCAGCATACCCTTTCCGGTTCAAGCCATGAAAGAGGATCAGGTGCTCTCCACTGTCTGGCTTGAAGGATTTTCAGGAATAAAAGAAACCGAAATCAGTTGTGGCGACTGCGATCATTTCAGAATAGATGCTGAAGGAAGAATGCCTGAACTTTACAGGAACAATAACAGCATCAGAACACAAGGCATCCTGAGAAAAACGGAAAAACTGAGGTTTCGGTTTGGAGGCGCACTGGAAAATCCCGACAGGAGTCAGGTGTTTTATGCCCCGGCAGCCGGGTGGAATTACTACAACGGATTTATGGCCGGACTGGCTATCCATAATGTCTTCATCCCGGAAAAGAAGTTTGAATACGCCTTCATGCCCTTATACGCATTCAACACTCAAACAATTGCCGGTGGCGGAGATTTACGGTATCATTTTTATCCTGAGGGTGGAATATTCAGAAAAATTACCTTGAAAACAGGTTTTAGCCATTATGCTTATGGTTATACGGATTATACGAATCTAAGCGGTGATTTCCGTTATTCCTCTGACTTGTTCTATACCAAATCAGACAACCGAATTATCCTGAATATCCGGGAAGCAGAACCGAGAAAAAGAATACGGCAACAATTGCACCTGCGTTATGTCCTGATAAAAAAGGATCTGATCTATGACTCATATCTGCAGAAAGCCCCGAAAAGAGAAGATCCTTACCTGCAGATTGAATTTCTCCGGGAAAATCTTAATCCTTTAAAAACGTCAAGCTTCAGAACACAGGTTACGGGAAATGAGGATTTCTACAAACTTTCATTAGAAACCAAAAAGTTCCTGCATTACAACTCCGTAAAAAAAGGATTCAGGCTAAGGTTCTACGCGGCATACCTTAACCGCAGCAAAGTGAATGAACCCGGGGTGGATTACCGGCTGCGAAGCAGCGGATATGGAGGCGGAATGAGCGATAAATTTGATTATACTGATGATCCGTTATTTGACGAAGTATTTTTAGGCAGGTCCAAAAACACAGGCATACTCGCTCAGCAGTTTTCCAGGCAGGAAGGCGGACTTACAGTTCCAACCTTTAGCTACCGTTTAGGAGAGGACTGGATCGGCGGACTGCAAATGAGTACTACATTGCCCGGCTTACTCCCTTTCCGTTTGTATGCAGGGCTGTGCGCGATCAGCCCCGGCTCAGAGGCAATTAGTTATGAAGCAGGCATTGAACTTCCCCTGTTAAAGGATATTTTTGTGATCTATTTCCCAATGCTATGGTCGGACGATATAGATTACATACTAGAAAGTGAAGATATCTCCTACGAAAAACTGATCCGATTCGAACTGAATCTGAATAAACTGAATCCTCTGGAATTGATCCGTAAAATTGATTTTTAAGTGAAGGCAGGAAAAAAAATTTATTTCGCATCTGACTTTCATCTCGGCGTTCCAGATTATGAAAGCAGTCTGCGTCGCGAGAAAAAGATCGTACGTTGGCTTGAAAGCATAAAACCGGATGCGGAAGAATTGTATTTACTTGGCGATGTCTTTGATTTTTGGTTTGAGTACAAGACGGTCGCGCCACGCGGTTATGTAAGATTACTCGGTAAGCTGGCCGAACTCAGTGACGCGGGAATCACTATCCATTACTTTACGGGGAATCATGATATGTGGATCTTTGACTATCTGGTGAAGGAACTGAACATCAAACTGTACCGGAAACCCATAGAGGCGGAATATGGAGGAAAAAACTTTTATATCGGACATGGCGACGGACTCGGGCCGGGTGATCACGGTTACAAATTCATAAAAAAAGTTTTCTCAAACCCTGTATGCCAGTGGTTATTCGCCCGGCTTCACCCTAATTTCGGAATCGGGATCGCCAATTACTTTTCAAGGAAAAGCAGAATCGCGACAGGAACCCTGGATGAAAAATTTCTCGGAGAAGAAAAGGAATGGCTTGTCATCCATTCGAAGGAGTTACTTAAAAAAAAGCATTACGATTTTCTGATCTTCGGGCACCGTCATTTGCCGCTGGACTTCCCGATCAACGGAAGCAGCAGGTATATTAACCTGGGAGACTGGATCAGATATGACTCCTATGCGGTATTTGACGGAGAAAACCTTTCGCTGAAGTATTTCAAGGAGTAAGGCTGAATATAATTTCTTTCCTCCATGAGAATTTGTCATTCGTCTTTAATCATCATACATAAGCTTTCAGACTTTTCAGATCTGAGCTAAACTTCTTTCGTTTACTTACATTTGTTACCTGGTATTGTTTATGCTAAATCCGAGTCACCATGTCTAAAACAGAAGGAAAAGTAAGTACAAGCATTGAAAACTCGATCGCTACCATCAGTTTTTACCATCCTCAGAGTAATTCACTTCCCGGAACTTTACTCCGTAAACTTGCAGCAGAGATCACGATGGCGGGAGAAGACAGCAAGGTTTCTGTGATTGTGCTCAGGAGCGAAGGCGAAAAGGCATTCTGCGCTGGAGCCTCCTTTGACGAACTGATCTCAATAAGAAATACTGAAGAAGGAAAGTACTTTTTCTCCGGATTTTCAGCAGTCATTAATGCGATGCGAAAAGCGCCGAAGTTTGTGATCGCAAGGGTTCAGGGAAAAGCGGTAGGTGGTGGCGTCGGACTTGCCTGCGCCGCAGATTATACACTTGCCCATGAAAGCGCTTCGGTAAAACTGAGTGAACTTGCCGTAGGAATCGGACCCTTCGTGGTCGGACCGGCCGTTGAAAGAAAGATCGGTACAGCCGGGTTCACATCACTAACCATCAACGCAAGCGAATGGCGTAGCGCAGCATGGGCAATGGCATCTGGAATGTATGCTGATGTTTACAGCAGTATCAATGAACTTGATGAAGCAGTGAACAAACTCGCGCGAAAATTATCCGGGAGCAATCCTGAAGCCATGAGTCAGCTGAAAAAGGTTTTCTGGAGCGGAACGGATAACTGGGACAGGCTGCTCGAGGAACGTGCTGAGATAAGCGGCAAACTGGTAACTTCCGACTTTACCCGAAAAGCCATTGAAGGCTTTAAGTCCGGCGCTAGATGAGATCTACAAAGTTTCCTCCTGAGTCGCGATTAAAACGAATACGAAATCCCGCCAAGTACATTAAAAGCTTCGCTGGGATAATTGTACCAAAGGTCATACTTTGAAAAGCTGAGGTTATTCAGGTTGAGATAACGCCGCTGAGCGGAATGTTGTGTGATCGGTATGCGCGTAAGCTCATTCCGCTTTAGGAAACATTGTCTGTACTGGGATTTTTGGGATTCATGGGATGGTGGGATTTTGGGGTTATGAGATTTAAAAATACAAAGTAACAAACTTCCTTTTCTTCTTCAGCGCAATTATTCACTTTCCACCTTCATCACCCGCTCTGAAAAAACTCCGGCTTTTGTTTTTACCTGTAGCACATACACGCCAATACTTAATCCTTGAGCAGGAATGGAATATTCTCCGGCTGGCATTTCTCTTTCAAAAACGATTTGACCCTGACTGTTGAAAAGCGTGGCGTGATAAGATTTGCCATTGATAAAATCTTCCTTCTGATAAATAATGATCCAATCTTTCACCGGGTTGGGGCTGATCGTAAATGGATTGCTTCGTGATGGCCTTTCTGAAATTCCCGTACTCAAACTATCGCATACGCTTCCGGCAACCGGCCCGAGATTATAGTTAACCATGTTTGGCAAGCCATATGTTGTGCGCCCGCCATTCAGGTATAAATAATTGCTTTGGTAATTGCAGCCTGCTCCCACTACATCCGGATTTAAAATGACATCTATGTTCTGCGTGTAAACCGTATTGGAGTTTGGACCGCTGCCGTTTCCCTTGGAAACATAAATTTTATCGTCTGCTCCAAGCAGCATGTGGCCATGTTGTACATACTGCAACAACCCCGTATCCGGATACATATTTATAATTTGCTTGCTGGCTGAAATATCCGGTGCGGTGAGGTCATATTGGTAAACATATTTATTAGGATAAGGATACACATTACTCACATATAGCACGTTTTCGTTGGCAGAAAATGCGCAACCCAAATAGCTGTTCTCATAGGAGAAAACACCCGGGCCTATTTGGCGGTAATTGGAAATATCTCCTGTGCAGCGATCAAAATCCATCAACCCTATATTGCCATAGGCTCCTACTGAAACTAATTTGTTCCCACTCCTGGAAAAATAGGAAGTACCATAATACTCTTCCTTGGGTTTCGGGTTACCGGTTGCCTGCTTGAATGGCCCTTGTATTCCATCGGGCGTAATGAGAAACTTCAGATACTCATCCTGATCCCAGCGCTGCTGGATCAGCCACCAGTCCCGCCCGTTGGCATGCTTTACTGCTGTATTGCGGTCAGTAAGGCTGTCGCAGGGGATCATCGTATTTCTACTCAGCACACCGCCCAGTCCGTTATCCAAGGTCATATCCACGATGGAATAGTAAAGGTACATTTTGGATGAATATTGAGTTTTATGAAAGATATAGTAGCGCAATGAATCCGACGGAAAAGGAAGGATTAACAATCCCTGAGAAATAACCGGATGCCCTTCCAGGTCATCGCCATTCAACATGATGGCATCGTTGCGATTAAATACCCGTGTGCCCTGCAAGGCTAACTGATCGGCCGCTACATAAAATAAGAGATTGCCATTGGGGTCGGATATGGAAGCAAATGAAGCAGCTGTTGAATATCCGTTCAATCCTGAATAAAAAGATAAAACGTTAGCGGTATCCCTAAAATCAATTCCTCCGTGATCACCAAATATCCAAATCCGATCTTGCTTCTGTGAAAAGCAATGATGGGAGATCATATAAAGTAAAATTATAATCGGGAGCTGTCTCATTATCGCTGAAGAATAATCTTACTGCCAGGAAAGATTTTCCCACTTGATACAATTCGGTATACATAAATTCCACTCACCTGATCGCTTAAAACAATGTCTGGACTGGGATTTTTGGGATTCATGGGATGGCTGGGATTTTGAGATTATGGGATTAAAAATACAAAACATACCCGCTGAGCGGAATGTTGTGTGATCGGTATGCGCGTAAGCTCATTCCGCTTTAGGAAACATTGTCTGGACTGGGATTTTTGGGATTCATGGGATGGGTGGGATTTATGTGATTAATAAAACAAAGTAACAAACTTCCTTTTCTTCTTCAGCGCACCTATTCGCCTTCAACTTTCATCACCCGCTCTGAAAAAACTCCGGCTTTTGTTTTTAATTGCAGGACATACACTCCAATACTTAATTCGGTGATGGGAATTGAATACTCTCCGGCTGGCATTTCTCTTTCAAAAACGATTTGTCCCTGGCTGTTGAAAAGCCTAACCTGATAAGATCTCCCATTTGTAAAATCTTCCTTCTTATAAATATGAATCCAATCTTTCACCGGATTGGGACTGATTACAAAAGGATTTTTCTTTTGGTTTTGTTCTGTAATTCCCGTACTCAAACTGTCGCATATACTCCCTGTAACAGGACCTAAATTGAAATTAACCATGTTTGGCAGACCATAAGTGGTGCGACCTCCATTGAGATAAAGGTGGTTACTCCTGTAATTGCATCCCGGACCGACAACATCCGGATTTAAAATAACATCCATGTTCCAGGTGTACACAGTATGTGAATTATATTGCGGAGGACCGCTTCCATTTCCTTTGGATACATATATTTTATTGTCCGCTCCCAGCAGCATGTGTGCGTATTGCACATACATCAACTGTCCGGTATCGGGATACATATTGATTACCTGCATACTGGCTGAAATATCCGGTGCGGTTAAGTCGTACTGATACACGTATTTACCCGGATACGGATAGCTGTTATTCACATACAATACATTTTCATTGGGCGAAAAGGCACAGCCCAGAAAACTATGCTCATAAGAAAAAACTCCCGGACCTATCTGCCGGTAATTGCTGATATCTCCCGTGCAGCGATCAAAATCCATCAACCCTATATTGCCATAGGCGCCTGCGGAAACCAATTTGTTTCCGCTCCGGGAAAAATAAGACGTACCGTAATATTCTTCCTTGGGTTTGGGATTTCCGGTTGACTCTTTGAATGGCCCTTGTATTCCATCGGGCGTAATGAGAAACTTCAGATACTCATCCTGATCCCAGCGCTGCTGGATCAGCCACCAGTCCCGCCCGTTGGCATGCTTTACTGCTGTATTGCGGTCAGTAAGGCTGTCGCAGGGGATCATCGTATTTTTACTCAGTACACCTCCCAGCCCATTATCCAAGGTCATATCCACGATGGAATAATAGAGATAAGTCTTTGAAGAATATGGAGTTTTATGAAAAACATAATATCGGACTGAATCATCGGGTACTGGAAGAATTAATATGGATTGAGTTCTTGCAGGATGCCCTTGCAGGTCATCGCCATTCAACATGATAGCATCATTGCGATTAAATACCCGTGTGCCCTGTAAGGCCAATTGATCGGCTGCCACATAAAAAAGTAAATTACCGTCCTTGTCAGAAATGGAACCGCAGGAATATTTTACCTGTGTCCCATTTAATCCGGAGTAAAATGAAACGACATTCGCTGTATCGTTAAAATCAAGTCCTCCGTGATCGCCAAATATCCAAATCCTGTCCCGCTTTTGGGCAAAGCAGGACAGGGAGATCATGCAGCCGATTGACAGCAGGAGGTTTCGCATTATTTCTGTAGGATGATTTTATTTCCCGGATATATCTTTCCATTGCTCACAACCCGGTAAACATAGATCCCGCTCATTTGATCGCTAAGATCTATTTCCAATTTTTTACTTTCAGGCAAGAGGTGATATGATTTAATTAAACGGCCGCGGGAAGAAAATATCTGTAATTCTCCTTCTTCTTCGCTCTCATAAATATAGGACATTTTTCCAGTATTGGGATTGGGAACGATCATGCCTTCTGTAATTGGCATGTCTTCTTTTACATTTCCTCTTTTTCTTTCCTGGGAAGCATCAGCCATATCGTTTAAATCCAGGCCTAACATTACCCTTGCTGCATACACCGCGTCGCCACCTGAATAGGGGTTCTGG
Organism: uncultured Flavobacteriales bacterium; assembly: GCA_964544885.1. Taxonomy (GTDB): domain Bacteria; phylum Bacteroidota; class Bacteroidia; order AKYH767-A; family 2013-40CM-41-45; genus QQVM01. The sequence continues at coordinate 10,054 of CAZJDX010000033.1, read as the reverse complement.
TAGGCAATAAACTCCAGGATGGATGTCTGGCTGGCGTCCAATTCGAACAGATTCTCCGCCCAGGTTTCAAAAAATATTTCATTGAAAAGCTGCTGGTTGGATTCCGATAAATTCTCAGGCGTGATGCTGCTGTTGATCAGGATCGCGCCCGCAAAATCTTCCTGCTGTAAAAGCCCGATGATTTCGTTGAACAAACCCGGGTTTTCCTCCCGCATTTCATGGTAAAAATCCCGGAGTATGGCATCAAGTGTCGTTCCCAGGTACATCAGTGTAGAATCACGCACCAGTAGTTCAAAAGCATAGTCTCTGGCCTTGGCTTCCTGCTCATCGGGCAGATCGGCATACTGGGCCTGTTCGTTGATGATGTTGGCTATCATTTCCTGAAAACATTCCGGTTCGCTGCAATTGCGGTTGGAGCAGGAGTTGGTGCTTTGCGCTGTTTTATCGATGTTAGCAGTAAAACCCGGACAAATATAAAAACAGTCAGCAATACCCAGAGGATCAGGGTTGAAGCCGGGAAGATCCTGGACAAAGAAAGTAGGTGAAGGGTTCGGTAATACACCAAGCCCCAAAATATTCCCATGGCCGGAGCTTGTTTGTTCGGTATATGAATTAATGAACCAGAAATTATCCGAGGCATCGGTGGCGCTTCCCTGGTCGCCGATAATGGCGCTTTCCAGTACCAGGTTATCCACGTTATAAATCAGGTTATTGCACCGAACCGTATTGATAACTGAGGTTCCGAAATAGCGTATGCCGGAACCTAAGTTGTGAATATCATTTTCAAGGATGGTGGAACAGAAACACAAACAGAGACCGGAACCTGTGTGAGTAGCATAGTGAGTTTGAGCTACAGTGGTCTTCTAAAACGAATACGAAATCCCGCCAAGTACATTAAAAGCTTCGCTGGGATAATTGTACCAAAGGTCATACTTTGAAAAGCTGAGGTTATTCAGGTTGAGATAAACAGAAAGGATCTTTGAGTACTTGTATTCTATTCCGAGATTGGCGTCTATGTAAGAATTAATCTTTTCGGCAACAAAGCCTGAAGTACCGGGCTTTCTGGCAAAGGATTTGCCACGGCTGAAAACAGTCGCTTTTACTGCAATCTTATCTCTCAGATCATAGGTGGCAGTCAAACCCAATTCGTTTTGCGGTCTGTGCCAGGCCTTCTCCTGCAGGTCGGTGGTATAACTGTACTGATCAAAATGAAGGAAGACTCCAAACTTCTCTCCCGCTCTGTATCCCAGTTCGGCATGAAGGTCAAGTACATTGACATCGTCATATACCAGGTCGAACTTGTTCATGTGCACGCTGTCTGTCACAAACAAGGCCATGTCCTTAACAGTTCCATACCTGACCCAGACGGCAAAAGAAACTGAACTACTGAAATTCCCGTTCAATCCTCCGGTAAGCCGTATCGCTTCACTTGAATTAAAAGGAACGACAGCGGAATTCAGAAAAGGATTAATTTTTGTTATACTCCGGTAAGAATTCTTGATGATATCCCCCTCTACATTGGCAAAGGCGGCGATCACGTTCTCAGCAATCGGCAAACTGACTTTAATATCAGGATATAAGAAGAGCTTCGATTCATCATCTTTGGCAAGCACCACTTTAGCCCCCAGCTCAAATTTCACCTTGTCCTTACTCAGAATTACTGTCGGTGAAAACTTTATGATATTCCTGTTCAGATCAGATACAAGACTCAGTGTTTCATTATTTGCCTGCGACTTTTTGAAGTAGTTAAAACTTACATCAGCCTTTACGTACAAATTGTCGAGTTGCTTTCCTCCTCCCAGTTTTACCAGAAAGTCATTTTCATTTACGTCAAAGTGATCACTAAGTGTTGAAAATCCCAGCTGCGCTTCATAATCCAGATTTCCTTTAGACAGGTAGTTACTTTTGATACCGGCGGATACACCGAAACCGGAGAACAACTGCCGAAGCTTACTTTTATCAATGATGGTATCCGATTTGTTGTAACCATAATAGTGTACAACATCGCGATCGTAGTTCATGTCGCCAAAGAAGTAGGCATTGTCAAGAAAATACTTCCCTGATAAATGCGCGGCGTTCTCGCTATAAGAAGCGTGTCCGGCATTTTTAAGTCCGGGCGAACCTGAAAAATGCCTGGCGCTCAAACCCAATGCGCCCTTCTTTGACCTTAGTGAGTTAATATACAGTTCACCGCTATACTTTGTATAATTCCCTATGCCAAGACGAACAAGATTCCTGTACAATTTTGCCAGTGCTTCATCCTTAACCCGAACTGCCTTGATCGTTGCCGTCTCATAACTGGTTTCGGCGATCTTCGCACGGAACTTATAATTCAGGGGTGGCGCGGAATAAGTGGTTGTATCACCCTCGGGTGAATCGGATATCTTATACGATTCCGCCAGTACAGGTTTATAATCCTTGACGATAATATACTCCTTGTCGCCAAGATCATCTTTCTCTACCTGAGCGGAAGCAGACAGGACCGATAAACAAACACCCAAAAACAATATCCTCGTTTTCATTCCCGGATCAATTAAACTTCATTTTCTTCTGATGAAACTTATTCGTCATCGCTTTCTTCCTGATCATCCGATATTTTCGGATCAGCGCCTTCCTTTATCTTTGGTTCTTCGCTGAGATTTAAGGCCTCCAGTTTCTGTCTGGCTATATCTGTTATATCTTCCGGATCTGCGGCTCCCTTCTCATAATTCTCCACGATACTTTTATACGTTTCTCTGGCCTGAAAGCTGTCTTTTTGCGCCAGGTAATTATCTCCGAGCAGGATAAAGCCTTTGGCAATCCAGAAATCATAGGATGGCACCTGTTTTTGTATCTCAAAGATCAGTTTCTGGCTCTCTTTATAATTTCCGGATCTGAACTCAATCTCCGCCAGGTAATACTTGCTTTCGGCGGTCATCTCACTATTGGTGCGTTTTGCAACCACCGAAAAATTCGAACGCGCCTTGCCCAGATCGTCCCTGAAATAATTACACTTGCCTGCGATAAGGTTCGCTTCGTTGATCAGGTCTTTATCGGCAATGGAGGCATCCAGAATTTTCTGAGCCATCAACAAAGCACTTTCATAATTCATCAGCCTGTAATGGCAGCGCATTTGCCCTGCCATAGAAGCGGTAATGTTATCTTTCACTTCCGCAATGGCTTCCAGGTCGCTGAAATTCTTCAGTGACTGCTGATAATTCTTCCGACTGTAGTTGATAAGTCCGGCGTTGAGCAGGGATTTCTCCGTAAAGGCATTTCTTGGTGCAGCTATCACTTTCTCATAACCCATCAGAGCCAGGTCAGTCTGCTTGCTCCTGTACTGACAATCCGCCTTATAATAGGAGGCGTTCACCAGAAAAATTGCGTTCGGATACTTGTTCAGGTAGGCATCGAAACTTTTTATCGCTGCTTCACAATTACCCTGCGTGTATAAAAGTTCCGCAGCTTCATAGTTCAGTGAATCTTCAGCGGCCAGTGTCACATCCGCATCAGGCATATTCTTCACATAATTCAGATACTCATCCACTTTGTTCTGTGATACGGAGATGTTTTTAATCTGTGAAAGGGCTTCACGGGATTCGGCTGAGTTGGGGTATTTGGTCACAATCCGCCGGTAAGCCGCCATCGCCTTATCATCCTGGCGGGTATTGTAATATACCAAAGCCTCTCCAAGCTCGGCCTTTTTCAAATAGCTGCCTCCCGGAAATTCCCTGATCACCCTTCCAAAATAGGATTGGGCTTCATCATATTTTCCCAGCATAAGCGAAGCTTGTCCGGCTTCATAGAGCGCGTCGTCATAATAAACCGATTTGGGGTACTTGTCGAAGAGTGTCTGCAGTGTATTCACCTTCTCGTTCATCTTACCCTGCACGCCAAGGATAACGGCTTTCTGGTATATAGAGTAATCACCCGCTTTGGCGCCGGAAGAGATAGCCTGGTTATAATATTCGAGGGCGGCTGACTGGTCCTTGAGCATGAAGAAACAATCAGCTACACGAAGCTGAGCGTCATTATATCGCTCCGGATCGGTAAGACTCTTTGACTGAAGGTATTTTCTGAAGGATACCTGAGCGGAAGCGTAATCTTCTTTCTTAAAATTGCAGTAACCTATATTGTAATGGACAAGATTGAAACGGGAACCGGAAACTGCGGCCGGGGAATAAAGAAAATCGTTATAGGATTTAAGTGCTTTATCAAAATCCGACAATCGATACCATGCTTCACCTTTCCAATAATGGGCCTCCGCGACCAGCGAAGGATCTACCGGGTTTGCAAGTGATAAATTGAACATCTCAATCGCCTCGGCTGATTTGTTATCCATGTAGAATTCCAGTCCACGGTAATATGCCACTTTCTGATAGGCCTTCTTCACCGATGGTGTTTTTACTTTGATCGATTCAATAGCCTTGATGGCATCCTTGTAATTTCTCGTGTTAGTATAAATGCCAACCAGCATCTCATTGGCTTCATCTACATGTATACTGTTCGGAAAATTCTCAAGGAAATCGCTGAATGCCTCGAGTGCAACACTCTGGTAGTTCAATTCATTGGATAATTTCGCGAAATTAAACTGGCTTTCCTCCCTAATTTCCCCGTCAAATTTCATTTTTGAAGCGCTCTGAAAGGCAGTCCTCGCGCTTCTGGGAGCGTTGGTTTTCACATATGCATCCGCCAGTAAAAAATAAGCGTTCTGTGCCAGCTCATCCTCTTTATTGGTGACCTTTTGAAAATAAGGTATCGCCTTCTCATATTCGCCTGCAGAGTAGTAACAAAAAGCAAGCTGATAAAAATCAGTCCTTCCTGCCGCGGAAGAGTTCTTTTCATAGTCCAGCAGGTAAGGAAGCGCTTCCTTGTATTCTGCTTTCCTGTAATGCGATTCCCCGATCATCCTCCCGATCTCAAGTCCGTTTTTGGCATCCGCAGAATCCAGAACGGAAGGCGCGAACTTCAGCAATTCGTCATACCTGCCCTGCTTGTAATATATCTGTGTGATATAATAAGGAACCAGGCTTCCGAATGATTCAGAATCCTTGAGCTTTAAAAAACTCTTCAAGGCCGTTTCAAGGTTGCCGTTCACATAGGACATATGCGCATAATAATACTGGGCGGCGGAAGCATACTTGCTGTTTCCGTCCTTCACGGCAAAAAAAGCTTTACCAGCCGCCTCAAAATCATTAGTCATGTAATATGCATAGCCCATCTTAAAATTAATCTCATCCCTTCTTTCCTGGGTGAGGTCGTTCTGATCCAGCTTCGCAAGCCATTCGATTGACTTTTTATACTTCTTCTGCCGGTAATAAAAAATGCCGGTCTGATATACGGCATCCGTATAATTCGGATTCTCCGGAAAATCCTCCATGAACTTCAGCAGGAGGTATTCCGCATCGCGGTGAAAAAGTTCCGCTGCACACACTGCGTGATAATAGGCAGAGTTACCTCTTGTTTCCAGGGAGATATTCTCTTTCGAATTCAGAATCTTCCTGAATTCCATCTGTGCGCTTACATATTTTTTCTTGCTGAATAAATCCAATCCCGTTGCATAGCTTTTTTCAGGATGGGTATATATCGCCGTGCGTTGTGAAAAGACCTGTGTTGACAGAAACAGAAAAAGTAAAATCAATCTTACTTGCATGCTACAGGTGTGGTGGAGATTGGGTTAAAACGGGGTTCCAGCAAAATTATTCTAAAGCCCAGCGCAGGGGTTTCAGAGCTGTTGTATTTACCAACATAGTTTTAAACATAAAACTTCAACATGAATAGTATAATAAAAATACGATCTTTGCGTTCAGATTATCAATTATGATCCAGACAATTTTATCCCACCAAATCATGAAAAAAGGTCGCATTTACCTCATGAGTACGTTTGTGCTTGTGATTACGGTAAGCCTGCTTACCGGCTGTAAAAAAGAAAAGGACGAGGAGTTGGAATTTGACACGCAAAGTTCTCAGGATAATTCACTCGCTGAGACTTCATTCAATGACATTATGGAAATGTCATTTCAGGCCATTGAAAACCAGTCGGCCGGTTTAAGCACCTACAGACTTGCTCAACCGGAAGGCACCCTGCTGAGTAATTGCGCTACCGTCACCATAACACCTGATTCAAGCGGACAGGGCGGCAGCATTGTCATTGACTTTGGTTCACATGCCTGTCTTTGCACGGACTTGCGTTACAGAAAAGGTATAGTCAATGTGACTTATACCGATACTTACCGTGACTCAGGAGCCGTGATCACATCCACCGCGCAGAACTATTTTGTCGGTATGGACAGCACCAACATGTATGAAGTGATAGGAACAAAATCCGTTACGAATAACGGGCATAACAGCAGAGGAAATCTCTGGTATTCCATCAGTGTAAGCGGACAGATAAGAAACAAGCATGGCGCAACGATGAGCTGGAGTTCACAAAGGCAAAGGGAATGGATAGCCGGGGAGCCAACGAGCGGATGGACGGGATGGCTTGACGACGTGTACTCCATAACCGGTACAGCCAGCGGTACCACTTTTGAGGGTAAAACTTATACCGCCCAGATCACCAATCCGCTAATCATCGCATTGAATTGCCGCTGGATCAAACAGGGAACATTCGAGCTGACCCCTGGCGGATTAAGCACGAGAACCTTTGATTATGGAGCCGGTGGATGCGATAATGACGCAACCATCACGGTAAACGGAAGCACATTCAATATCAAGCTTCGCTAGTTAATGAAAGATTGTTGAAAGAAGCCTTTCGTCTGAAAGCGAAAGGCTTTTTCTTTTCGTAGATTTGTTGTCATGTATATTCTGAAAGTTAAAGGCACGGCGAGAATACCCGACTATGTTCAACTACGTGACGACAACTTCACACTGCTTGCCTATTTCAGGGTTGACAGACCTGAAAAAGCATTGGCAAAGGTTGGATTAAGTTCAAGAGAATCCGAACTCCTGGACCTGATCAGGGAAATGCCCTATGGTAAGATGCAGCGCCTGGAACTTTAACCAAAATCTTTTAAAGTATCATTATTAATCATCATGCAAACACCCGAAGCGATCATCTCCATTCAGCATGCAAACATTTTCCAGAGTAATAACCTGGTATTGTCTGATGTCAATCTGGAAGTTGAAAAAGGAGAATTCGCTTATCTGATCGGAAAAACCGGAAGCGGAAAAAGCAGTCTGCTTAAAATGCTATACGGAGAGGTTGAACTTAGTGAAGGCGAGGCAAGTGTCGCGGGTTTTAACATGAGAACCCTAAGTGAGAAACAAATTCCCTATCTGCGCAGGAAACTGGGTATTGTTTTTCAGGATTTTCAGTTACTCACCGACCGTTCAGTCAATGCCAATCTGTATTTCGTATTGAAAGCAACCGGTTGGAAGGACAAAAACACGATGCATTCCAAGATCGCTGCTGTACTTGAAAAAGTTGGCTTAAGTACAAAGGGATTCAAAATGCCTCACGAACTCAGTGGCGGAGAACAACAAAGGGTTGTGATCGCAAGAGCATTGTTAAATGATCCGGAACTGATACTCGCTGATGAGCCCACCGGTAACCTTGATCCGGAAACATCCGAAGGGATCATGCGATTACTATTTGAGATCAGCGCTAACGGCAGAGCCGTTCTCATGGCCACTCATAACTATATGCTTATAGAGAAATTTCCTGCCAGGATCCTGAAATGCGATAATGGTAAGCTGATCGATTCGAAAGTACTTGCCTCTCATATCATGGTCTCTGACCAATAAGTCCGATCAGTTTTTGGGCATTTGCCCGGTTAGAAAAATCACGACCGAGCAGCTCCTTCCTTTTTTCCAACATCTCAAGGGGAAGCGTATCCGAAGCCATGACTTCATCGAGCTTTGCCTTCATTTCCTCCGGAGTGTCGGCCACGGTACACAAGCATCCAAGTCCGGTTCCTGCTATCATAGGCGTATTGACAATACAATGTCGTCCGGTGAACAAAGCGGCCAGCAGTTTAAGTTTAATACCGGTTGACTGAAAAGTAGGAAGTATGTTGCATTGAGCCTCTCTGACAAGTTCGTAGATCTGTGCAGGTGTGCGGTCGGATAATAACCGAACGGAAGGATTAGCCTTCACTGCTTTGATAAGTTCAGCGGATGGTTTTGAACCCGCTATGACCAGTTTATGCCTGGAGTTTCTGAAAACAGTGTTTACCAGGTAGAGAGCAGCCTCATTATTCTCTCCCACACTCAGATTGCCATGGTAAAACGCAAAATCCGATCTACCTGTCAGGATCTTTACTTCATCGAAAGGATGAAAAGCAGAAATGTATTCAACACTTTTGAACCGGGCAGCATAGTAAGCCCTGTCATTCGGACTGATTGCGGCAATTGCATCTGCATGTTTCAACACAGACTCATACTTTTTGAGTTTCCCGGCTTCATTATAAAAATAATATCTCTTGAAGATATTTTTTTCCACACGGGCGAGGTTTTCATAATATTCGTGTTCGACATTATGCATTCGGACAATCTTCTTTTTTCCGGCAAGATCAGGATCGGCTAATAAGAACGTTGAATGAAGTCCTTCCATAAGTACAGGAGCCTTGTCACCCAGAAGCTTCTTTTTCAATTTATCAGACTGTCTGCTAAGAACGATATAGGGCAGGGTATTAAAGAGGTAAGATTTTGTCGTCTGCCTCGGATAATAATGAACTGTGGTGCAGATATCCTTAAGAGGTGCCGCTTCCTTCCTTCCATATTCAAAACAATGCAAACTGATCCGGAGACCACTTTCACTCAATGACCTGATCTTGTAAAACACGTCAATCACTCCTCCATAATCCGGAGGAAACGGCACATCAAAGGAAATAATATGTAAATCCGTATCAGAGGACATCCTTAAAGATCTCAAACAGTGTTGGTTCTTCCTTTTCCCAGCATAACTCGCTGGCCGCAAATTTAAGGTTGGCTTTCCATTTCCTTAAACGTTCTTCATCTGAAAATGCTTCCTTTACTTTTTCCGCCAGGTGTTCAGGCTTGTGGGATGTGAACAAAAGTCCAATATCATACTTAAGGACAATTTTTCTCACCTCAGGAAGGTCGCTTGCGAGCACCGGTACACCCGCCTGGATATAATCAAACAACTTGTTGGGCAGGGAATACCGGTAATTGATATTTGTATCCTTATCGAGACTCAGACCCAAATCAGCCATAGGTGTAAAACTTTTGAGTTCATGCCATGGCATCTTCTGGAAGAAGAAAATGCGGTCTGAGAGTTTAAGCCTGGCTGTTTCCGATTTGAGCTTTTCAACAACATCGCCATCCCCTATAAAAACAAGAATAAAACCATCAAGGTATTGCATGGCTTCCAGCATCTCTTCGGCTCCACGATCTATATTTATTCCGGCACCCTGGTACAATAAAATTTTCTTTCCCACAGGTAAGCCAGCCTCATTGCGGCTCAGGATTTTTTCATCCCCGGAGTCTGCTAAAGGGAGATTTCTAATCACCTTTGCATTCACACCGTATTCCCTGTTATACAATTCAGCTATCGACTCATTCACGGTATAAATGTGATTAAGTCGTGGTAACATGAGGCGTTCAAGAAATTTCCAGAATGCACGCACTACGGGTCTGGCGCTGAGTTCAGGAACACCTGTGAAATATTCATGACTGTCATAATACAAGGGAATTCCGCGAATTCTTGAAATCAGAAAATTGGCCGTGAGTGTATCGAGATCATTCGCTACCAACACATCTATCTTTCTGAAGAGGAGAAAACAAAAGAGACGGATGTTGAAGAGTATATAAAATAAAGGGCCTCTCTGGGCAGGTAGTCTGAATCGGACGGTTGAATATGGTCTTACTTGCAATTCAAGGCTGTGTTTCATCCGCCTTCCTATGAGTGTGACCTTTAAGCCCTTCCGGCTTAAAGCAAGAGATGTACGGTGAACCCGCTGGTCGGTAACCAGATCACTCACTACTGAAATAAATAGCTTCTTTGCCTGTTCAGCCCCGCTCTGCATCGAAGGCAAGTAAGTTAAAAATACCTATACTCTCCAAAACACGTTCAATTTGTCCGGCACGGGTCAAATTCTTAATTTAGCCTGCC
>CAZJDX010000032.1:0-26202 GCA_964544885.1 uncultured Flavobacteriales bacterium | reverse complement strand
AAGGAACGAAAGGATTCTCTGATATGTTGAAAGCCCGGAAAGCCGCGGAGTTCGTGGTTTTTAAACTTAATAAGAATATTTTTCCTCCAACGGTTAGCAAAAGGGAACTGGATAGCCTTGGACTTTTACGCTGAACCGGGTTTTACAGGAATAGTTTTTGAATACGGGGCTGAGCTTTCAAAAAGAATGACCTTTAGTGACTATCGGAAAGATAGATCCGTTTGATGAATCAGGTCATCCATTTTTTCCACCAATGCTGAAAAACTATCAGGGCCCAAATTCTGGCAGGAGAATCAGCAGGGTTGTGACTGAACAACTGTTTCTTTAAAGACCTGACAGCCTCCGGCTGAAAAATATTCTGCTGAATAAGAAAATCTCTATGCAGATAGTCGTTTTCAAGAACGGATCTGAGTTCATTGCGAAACCATTTTAACAAGGGTACTTCAAAGCCTTGTTTGCGTCTTGTATACAATTCCGCAGGCAAATCTCCCCTGAAAGTATCGCGTAGGATTTTCTTTCTTCCATACGTATCTATTTTTGAACTCAAAGGAAGTGTAAAAGCAAAATCTACAACGGTGTAATCAAGAAAGGGATTCCGGATTTCAAGTGAATTTGCCATCGACATCATGTCCGTTTTCACGAGCATATCATTTACAAGAACCAGCTGCATGTCGGTATACAATACTTCCTGTAAAGTCGGTTTATCCCGCAGATGTTTCAGTAGTTTATTTTTTCTGTCTGTATATTCCTGCTGAATCTTCAGGGGAATACCCTTAGCCCATAACAATGCAGCGGCATTGGTTTCATTTTCAAACGAAGCCCATCTCCAGTAACGCTCTGCGGGATTTAGCTTCAAACCTTCGGCAAGCCGGTTTGCCTTGCGTATCAGATCAGCCGGCCGGTTGTTGCGGGACTGAGGCAGGATACCCAGTAAAGGTGATGCGGTTTTAAGTAATGTGTTCACCCAGCCGCCGGTAGAAACCTTTAATTCCGCAGCATGTTTGTTATAGCCTCCAAAAAGTTCATCGGCTCCGTCTCCGCTCAGGGCAACCGTCACATGCTTCCGGGTCTCTTTGCTGAGTATATACACATTCAACGCTGATGAGTCGGCGAAAGGTTCGTCGAGATAATCCAATGTTTCGAAGAGATTTTGGAAAAGATCGTCATTGGTCAGTTTGAACACGGTATGATCCGTATTATATTTTTTCGCCACAAGCTCCGCAAAACGGGTTTCATCATAGAGGGGCTCATCGCGAAAACCAATGGAGAAAGTTTTCAGCTTCGAAGTGTTTTTTGCCGCAATGGCGGTGATGACTGATGAATCAATACCTCCGCTGAGAAATGTACCAAGGGGCACATCCGAAATCAATCTTCTTCGTACCGAATCTTCAAGAAGTTTCCTGAATTGTATCTGTTGTTCCTCATAGCTGTCTGAACTGCCGGTCATCCTCACTTTGTTTGATGGCAAAGGAATTTCATAGTAAGGGGTTTCTGATATCTTCTCCGGTCTTCGGTTCGTGTCCAGTTTAATAAAGCAGCCCGGACTAAGTTTTTTAACATCCCTGAAGATGGAATGAGGTCCGGGTATGTAATTCAACTGTAGGTAGGCAAGGAGGGAAGACTCATCCGGTACTTTTGGAATTCCATAACTCATCAGCGATTTCATTTCGCTGGCGAATAAAAAACGGTCGCCGTCGGCATAGTATAACAGAGGTTTCACACCGATCCTGTCGCGTGCTATAAAAAGTTGTTTCTGTTCCCGGTCGTATATGGCAAAGGAAAAAAAACCGTTTATTCTCCGGAGACATTTTTCTCCTTCCAGAATATAGAGGTATAATAATACCTCAGTATCGCTCCCGGATTTTAAACTGATACCTTTTCCGGTAACGAAATCCCGGTGTTCACCGAAGTTAAAGAACTCACCGTTAAAGATAATCGTATATCTCCCCTCAGAGTCGCTCATGGGTTGTGAAGCAAGCTCACTGGTGTCAATCACTGAGAGTCTCCTGTGCCCAAGGGCGATATTATCATCCCGATATATTCCCTGTTTGTCCGGGCCCCTTCTGGCAAGGCATGCGGTGGCGGATCCGATCTTTTCAAGTGAAGACCGGCCTTCAGGTGTAAAAGCAAGCACTCCGCTGATGCCGCACATATTTCATTCCGGAAAGAAAGATCCGTGTGTTAAAAGATTAAAGTCTTAATGTAATCCTGAGCCTGGAAGATATTCACCACTTCTATGAACCGAAGAGAGAACTTGCATGTCATCAGTGAATATATTAATGTTCACCTTCAGGCTATATATGGATCACTTCACCATAAGCTGCTGCGACGGCTTCCATGATGGCCTCACTCATCGTAGGGTGCGGATGGACAGATTTAATAATCTCGTGACCTGTTGTCTCAAGTTTTCTTGCCACAACCACTTCGGCGATCAGTTCAGTTACATTTGCGCCGATCATGTGAGCTCCCAGCCATTCCCCATACTTAGCGTCAAAGATTACCTTTACAAAACCATCTGCATTTCCTCCCGCTTTTGCCTTGCCGGAGGCTGAAAATGGAAATTTCCCAACCTTCACTTCATAACCTGCTTCAACAGCCGCTTTCTCGGTATATCCCACACTGGATATTTCCGGCTGACAATAGGTGCAACCCGGGATGTTTTTATAGTCGATCGGTTCGACATGCATGCCCGCGATTTTTTCTACACAGGTAATGGCTTCATGGGAGGCAACGTGTGCAAGAGCAGGTGTATTGAGAACATCCCCAATAGCGTAATATCCCGGCATATTGGTCTGATACCATTCATTGACCATAATCTTTCCCTTGTCCGTTATAATACCTGTTTCCTCCAGTCCGATATTTTCTATGTTAGCTGTAATTCCCACCGCTGATAATACAACATCACATTCGATAGTCTCTTCTCCTTTTTTACCTTTTACCTTTACCTTACAACCCTTACCGCTTGTATCCACCGATTCAACTGTTGATTCCAGCATGATTTCAATACCGGATTTCTTGAAGGATCTTGCCAGTTGCTTACTCACTTCCTCATCTTCCACCGGTACGACATTGGGCATGAATTCAACAATGGTTACCTTGGTTCCGAGGGTATGATAAAAGTAGGCGAATTCAACCCCAATGGCTCCCGAACCAACTACGACCATAGAATCCGGTTTACTGCCGAGTGACATCGCCTCCCGGTAACCTATCACCTTCTTCCCATCCTGTTTGATAGTTGGAAGTTCACGCGAACGGGCGCCTGTTGCGATGATGATATGTTTCGCTTCAAGCATACTTTTCTTTCCGTCAGTCCCGGTAACTTCAACCTTCTTCCCGGGTTTTATTTTCCCGTTTCCGTTTATCACATCAATCTTATTCTTCTTCATCAGAAACTGAACTCCTTTACTCATAGCGTCCGCGACATTTCGTGACCGTGTAATCACCGCCGGAAAATCAGCCTCCACGCCGCTCACTTTCATTCCATATTCCTGTGCATGAAGCAGGTACTCATATACCTGGGCACTTTTCAGTAAGGCCTTGGTGGGTATACAACCCCAGTTGAGGCAAATACCTCCAAGTTCCGCCTTCTCAATCACCGCGGTCTTCATTCCCAGTTGTGATGCCCGTATCGCTGCCACATAGCCGCCGGGTCCGCTTCCTATCACTATAAGGTCATAGCTCATTATATAATCGAATTTGATGGCGAATATAAAGATACTTTATGAATATGGATCATGGAGGATCCTCAAAATGCCTTTCTTGAAGGTCCTTGTTTTCTAAATCAACAGGATATGACGCTTTGCAGACTGATATGGATTTTTACGGATATTTACCTTCCCGTTCACCAATTACTTTATATCATCTCGCAGCCTATGTATTATAAAATTTCGATCCCTAATCCTGTTAATCATTATATACACTTTGAAGTGCGTATCGGGTCAATTTCTTCCTCAGAGTTGACACTTAAATTACCATCATGGAGGCCCGGCAGATATGAGTTAGGAAATTTTGCAAAAAATATTCGTGCTTTCGATGTGCTTGATTCAAGAGGGATGCCCCTGGCTTTTCGTAAAACATCAAAAGATACCTGGGAAGTAAATATGAACGGATCGTCCGAAGCCCTTATCCGCTATTCATATTATGCCGCTCAGCTCGACGCGGGAGCTTGTTGGCTTGACAGGGAACAACTTTATATCAATCCGGTTCATTGCTTTTTGTATTCTGACGATCGTATGCATGAAAAGTGCGAGATCGAGCTGGACATCCCGAAAAATTATTCTGTTGCAACTTCACTGAAAAAAAAGTCCGCCTTATACTTATTGGCTGAGGACTTTCATGAACTGGCCGATAGCCCGCTCATCGCTTCCTCAAGTTTACAGAGTAAAAGATATACTTCGCACGGAGCAGTCTTTACCATTTGGTTTCAGGGTGATGTGATACCGGAATGGAACAGGATCATTAAGGATTTTCAATTGTTCACGGATGAACAGATCAGAACGATGGGCTCTTTACCTGTACCGGAATTTCATTTTTTGATCCAGGTCACTCCGGGTCAGTTTTATCACGGAGTTGAGCATCTGCGTTCTACGGTACTGGCAATAGGTCCCGGTCACCAGCTGATGTCAAAACCGTTGTACAATGATCTGACCGGAGTGGCCTCGCATGAACTCTTTCACGTATGGAATGTGAAAAAGATCAGACCTGCCGATATGCTACCGTACAATTATGGAAGGGAGAATTATTCCAGACTCGGATATGTTTACGAGGGAGTCACTACTTATTATGGAGACCTTTTTCTGGCCCGTTGCGGAGTGTATTCCGTGGAAGAATTTTTTTCGGAACTCTCGGCACGGATTCAGAAGCATTTTGATAATTATGGCCGATTCAATATGTCGGTGGCGGATTCATCCTTTGATACATGGCTTGATGGTTATGTGCCCGGTGTACCGGATCGTAAAACGAGTATTTACGACGAGGGTTGTATCACGGCATTGATGACTGATATTCTGATCCGGTCAAAATCCGGAAACCGTAAATCTCTCGATGATGTCATGAAAAGTTTATATGATGATTTCGGCCGGGCTGATATAGGCTATACCGAGCATGATTATATGGAACTGGTAAATCAGATGGCAGGGGAGTCGATGATTGATTTTTTTATGGACTATATTTACGGTACGGAAGATTATGAGCAGATCCTGGCTTCCTGCCTGAAGACCGTAGCCTGCCATTTGTCTAAAACAGCAAATCCCAAATACCGGGAGAGACGCCTTGGTTTCCGGACAAAAGATTCCGCGGAGTCTGTAAAAGTGGTTGCGGTGGCACCGGGATCACCGGCTGATCTTTGCGGGCTAGGAAAAGATGATGAAATTATAGCCGTCAATGATATACGGGTCAACGGTAATCTGGATGAGCTTTTGGCGAAGGCAGACGTTGAGCATCACGTGCTTTCCATCATCACTCCGATGAGAAAACTTATGCAACTGAGGCTTGCAGGAGATGGCAGGGAGTATTTCCCTTTGTATAAAGTGGAAAAGAACAGGGAAGCCTCCATATCAGAACAATTATCCTTCAAAGCCTGGCTAAAAAAAGATTTCGATTCTTCAGAAGAATGATCCCTTAGGGCTTCAGTTGAAAACAGCGATCACAGAGATCTCAACATTCACATCTTTAGGTAGTTTTGCAACCTGTACGGTTTCCCTTGCCGGTGGATTTTCGGAAAAGTATTTCCCGTACACTTCATTCACTGTTCCGAAATCATTCATGTCTTTCAGAAAGATGCTTGTTTTGACCACTGAACTGAAATCCAATCCGGCTTCTTCTAAAATTGCCGCGATATTCTGCATCACGTGGCCGGTTTCATCGACGATATTCCCTGTGATGAGTTCACCACTATGCGGGTCAAGGGCAATTTGGCCGGAAATGAAAAGCATGTTACCCGCCTTCACTGCCTGACTGTAAGGTCCAATCGGTGCGGGTGCGGAAGAAGAACGAATGATAGTTTTCATATATCTTTGACAAGTTTCATGCAAAGCAACAAACAAATACTGAACAGTGCAATTTATTTCAGCGTCGCGACAGCTTAGCCGATGGAGATTTTACTCATAGATAATTACGATTCATTTACCTATAATCTTTTTCATATTCTTGAACAATATGAAAATTCGCGTGTGACGGTTGTCCGGAATGATGAGATCGATCTGAGAACATTGCAAATGTATGATGGGGTGGTGGTTTCACCGGGTCCGGGTTTACCTTCTTCAGCAGGATTATTAATGGAAGCGCTGCGATTTTGTGTGTGGAAAAATAAAGTGCTGGGAGTTTGTCTCGGTCATCAGGCCATCGCAGAAATATTTGGTGCGCGTCTTGTCAATCTGAGCAGGGTTTATCATGGAGTCGGTCTGTATACCAGCATTGTCGACCGGCAAGATCCGGTCTTCCGAAACCTGCCGGAAAAGTTTGTTTGCGGACGCTATCATTCCTGGGTTGTTGAGGCAAAAAACTTACCTGAGGAGATCAGGGTTATTGCGGTGGATGATGAAAGTAATATCATGGCGATCAGGCATGTCCATCTGCCGGTATGGGGAATTCAGTTTCATCCCGAGTCAATTCTTACAGAATATGGCAAGGAGCTGATATTTAATTGGTTGTCTGCCTGAAAATGTTGAACATTTTACCCGCTAAAGCGTATCTTTCAGCTAAACATTTATATGCTAATTCTCAAATTCGGCGGCACATCAGTTTCTACTGCGAAGAGGATCCGTGCCGTCGCTGCAATTGTTTCAGACCTGCATAAAAGACACCGGGTTGCCGGTGTGGTCTTTTCAGCATTTGGCGGAGTTACCGATGATCTCATCAAAATGTCAAAGCTGGCGGCTGCCAGGGATGAAGGGTATCTGAATATATTTCATGCAATCCGTGAAAGACATATAGATACCATAAATGAACTTGGGCTCAGAAAGAATAAGCCGCTTAATGATTTTATGGAAGAAGTGTTCACCGAACTTCATGACATTTTGCACGGTGTTTTTCTGGTAAAGGAATTGTCGGCTCGTACGCTGGATTTCATCAGCGGACAGGGTGAGGTATTGTCCGCCCGAATCATTGCCGACTTTTTTAATTCGGTAAAACTGAAGTCTTCTTTTCTTGACGCCCGAAGGTTGATAGAAACCGACGAAAGTTTTGGTTCCGCGAGGGTGAATTTTAAAAACACAAATAAAAATATCCGTGAATATTTCAGGAAGACAGGACCTGTAGAGGTTATCACCGGCTTTGTTGCATCAACTGTCAAAAAGGAAATGACCACGCTCGGAAGAGGGGGCTCTGATTACACCGCCGCTATTTTCGGCGCGGCGCTTGAAACAGATGAAATACAGATATGGACGGATGTCGACGGAGTAATGACGGCCGATCCCAGAAAGGTGAAGAAGGCCTTTTCCGTTCCTACCATGACTTACGAAGAGGCCATGGAAATGTCGCACTTCGGCGCGAAGGTGATTCATCCGCCTACCATACAGCCTGCACTGGATAAAGGAATACCCTTACGGATCAGAAACACTTTTAGCCCAGATGCTCCGGGAACACTCATCTCCACGAGATCCGATGGCAGTGATTTTCTGATCAAGGGAATTTCCTCCATTGATGAAGTTTCCCTGCTCACTTTGCAGGGAACCGGGATGGTAGGAGTGGCTGGAATATCTGCACGGCTTTTTGGTGCATTGGCCCAGGCTAAGATCAATGTCATACTCATCACGCAGGGTTCTTCGGAGCATACCATCAGCTTCGCGATCAAACCAGGTGATGCCGATACGGCCAGACAGGCGATTGAGGAAACTTTCGCCCTTGAACTCAGAGCGAGACAGATCGAGAAGGTGAGGGTTGAAGAAAAACTCAGCATCATAGCCGTGATCGGCGAGAATATGCGAAACACTCCCGGCGTAAGCGGAAAACTTTTTCAGTCATTTGGGAAGAACGGAATAAGCGCCGTGGCCACAGCGCAGGGTTCCTCGGAACTGAATATCTCGGTGGTGATACACCGTGAGGATCTGAACAAAGCCCTCAATTCACTACATCAGGCATTCTTTTTGTCTGATGTTAAAACGCTTTCTGTCTTTCTTGTCGGAACCGGACTGATCGGAAGCACCCTCCTGAAACAAATCGAAAGTCATAAAACCTATCTGCGTAATTCAAGGTCACTGGAGATACTTGTAACCGGAATTGCCAACAGCAGAAAAATGTTATTCAATGCCGATGGAATTAACCTTCCTGCTGCCATTAAGCAGTTAAATGATTCTCCGGATAAAATGGATGCCGGTCGCTTTATTGAAATGATGAAGATCATGAACCTGGCGCAAAGTGTCTTTGTGGATTGTACGTCCAATGAAGAAATAACAAGACATTACGCGGAAATACTGAATCAAAGTATCTCTATAGTCACACCGAATAAAATCGCAAACAGCGGTAAGATGTCTGTTTACAGAAATCTCCGGAACATCGCGAAGAGAAGGAATGTCCGTATGTTATATGAGACTAATGTAGGTGCAGGTCTCCCCGTGATTAATACACTCAGCGACCTGATGACAAGCGGTGACAGGATCATACGCATCGAAGCCGTACTGAGCGGTACGCTCTCCTTCATATTCAATAATTTCAAAAATGGAACATTGTTCAGTGAGATTGTGAAGGAGGCGCAGAAAAAAGGTTATACAGAACCGGATCCGAGAGTTGACCTGAGCGGGATGGATGTGGCCAGGAAACTGTTAATCCTTGCACGGGAAACGGGCCTTGAAATAGAACTTAAAGATATACTTATACATCAACTTCTGCCCGCCCCATGCCGTAAAGCTAAAAACGTTGATGCTTTCTTTACAGAGCTGAAGAAGAATAATCATGTTTTCGAAGCACTGAGAGCAGAAGCAGAGAAGAAGGGAAAGGTATTGAGGTTCATCGCTTCACTGGAGAAAGGTAGGGCGGAGCTTGGCCTGACCCAGGTTGACAGCAAGCACCCTTTCTTCAATCTTGACGGAAGTGACAACATCATTTCATTTACTACTGAACGTTATAATGAAAGACCTCTTGTAGTGAAAGGCCCGGGAGCAGGAGCGGAAGTTACCGCAGCAGGAGTTTTTGCGGAGATCATCAGCCTGGGAAAATATTTTGAGTAAGATCCGGTGAAGGACAGCTCATACATATGAAGAAGAAAGAAAAGGATATCAAAGTCTTCGCTCCCGCTACAGTAGCAAATCTTGCTTGTGGCTTTGATGTCATGGGTCTTGCCCTTCATGAACCCGGTGATGAACTGACTCTCAGAATGAATGATTCCGGCAGGTTGAGAATCACTAAGATCAGCGGAGATAGTGGCAGGCTTCCGCTTGACCCCGGGCTGAATACAGCCACTGTATCCATCATGAATTTGCTCAGAACATTGGGCAGCAAGGCCGGTGCCGATATAAGTCTGAAGAAAAAGATGCCGCTGGGAAGCGGACTGGGTTCAAGCGCTGCAAGTTCCGTTGCCGGTGTTTTTGCCATGAATGAAGCTTTAGGAAGGCCCTTGACAAGGATGGAATTACTTCCATTTGCGATGGAAGGAGAAAGAATAGCCTGTGGCTCCGCGCATGCTGATAATGTAGCTCCCTGTTTGTTGGGGGGAATCATTCTGATCCGGTCTTACAACCCATTGGAAGTACTTTCACTGCCCGTGCCATCTGAGCTTTACCTTGCCGTGGTTCATCCGCATGCCGAAGTGTTGACACGGGATGCAAGGGCTGTCTTGCCGAAAAAAATTAACCTGAAAACAGGAATCAGTCAATGGGCTAATACCGCAGCGCTGGTGTCCGGTTTCTATACCTCAGATTACGGACTGATCGGAAGATCAATGCAGGATTTTGTAGCCGAACCGGCCCGTTCAGGATTACTGCCCTTTTTTCCGGAATTAAAGGAGTTAGTGATGGATCACGGCGCCCTGGCTTGCAGCATCAGCGGTTCCGGACCCTCGGTGTTTGCTGTTTGTAAAGGGAAAAAGTCCGCTTCCCTGATCGCAAGACAGATGAAAAACTTTTACAGCCGGAAAAAAACAGGTTCGGAAGTTTTCGTTTCTAAGGTGAATACAGGAGGCGTGCGTGTGTGTAAATGATTTAAGACACAGATGAAATTTTATTCTACCAAAAACAGAAATACAAGGTTTTCACTCGCGGAAGCCGTACTGAAAAGTTTGCCGGATGATAAAGGATTATTCATGCCTGAAAGCATTCCCACATTGCCCCTTGATTTTTTTAAAAGGCTTTCAACTCTCTCTTTTCAGGATATTGCCTCCGAGATAAGCCGGGCCTTTCTGGATGGTGATATTCCGGAAGATGTCCTCGACAACATTGCAAGAGAGTCGGTAAATTTTCCTGCGCCTCTGATTTCCCTGAAACCGGGCACTTCTGTTCTGGAACTCTTTCACGGCCCCACATTGGCTTTCAAGGATGTCGGCGCCAGATTCATGGCCAGAACCATGGCCTGGCTAAACAGAAATGAAGACAGGAAGCTGACGATCCTGGTCGCGACTTCCGGTGATACGGGTGGGGCCGTAGCCAATGGTTTTTATAAAGTAAACGGCATTGAAGTAATTATACTCTACCCTTCGGGAAAAGTAAGCGCACTTCAGGAAAAGCAGCTGACAACACTTGGAGAAAACATCAGCGCCCTTGAAATAATGGGTACTTTCGATGACTGCCAGCGACTGGTGAAGACTGCATTTCCGGATGAATCCCTCCGGTCAAAATACAGATTGTGTTCGGCAAACAGCATAAATATTGCAAGGCTGATACCGCAAAGTTTTTATTATGTGGAAGCCTTTAAACAGGCAGGTAATGACAGGCCCGTGGTATTTTCCGTGCCCAGCGGAAATTTTGGAAATCTTACTGCCGGTCTTTTCGCGTGGAAGATGGGAATGCCGGTAAAGAAATTTATTGCTTCCAATAACAGGAATGACAGTGTTTTCCGCTTTCTCCGAACCGGTGAGTTCGACGTCAAAGAAACCGTTCCTACTATCTCTAACGCGATGGATGTAGGAAATCCTTCAAATTTTGTACGGATGCTGGATTTGTTTCATGATTCGCGCGATGAGATGTCCGCCATGATTTCCGCCTATTCGTTTTCTGATGAAGAAACAAGGCTTACAATGAGAAAGGTCTTTGAATTGTACAATTATGTCATGGATCCTCATGGTGCCGTCGGATATTCAGGCTGGGAAGAATTTCAAAAGGAGAATAAGGAAGACCTGCACGGGATTATTCTGGAAACCGCGCATCCGGCCAAGTTTCTCGAAGTGGTAGAAGAGACTCTTTCCCAAAGCGTGGAAATTCCCGGGGCGCTTTCGTCCTTGCGCAATGTGAAAGGAAGTAGTATCCGGTTGGGTACAGATTATGATGGATTTCACGATTTTTTAATGAATCGCGTATGAAATCTTGTCAATTTAAACTGGATTGATTCTTATGTAAACTTATTTTAACTTGCATTCCATTCGTCGTTTGGCAATTTGCCGTCCGGCTATAAGATGGAATCAATGTACAGGTTTTTATTGTTTATTGCGGGCTTAACACTGAGTTCACTTTGTTCCCCTGGAAGCATACTCAGTGGAAACATTACTTCAAACCTTAGTCTCAATGGAAAGATTGCCGTAACAGGACAGGTTACCATAGCTCCCTATGTGACCCTTGAATTCCTTCCCGGCAGCGCTTTAACAATCAGTGAAGGAGTTTCAATTTCCGGTGCTGAAGGTTCAAGGATTCTGTTTTCAGGAACGGCTCTTCAAAGGATTTCACTTGATCCCGCCGACAGTACAAAGCAATGGGGCAGGATCAAGCTCGAGGGCATCGGCTCTTTCCTCGAAATGCGTTATACCGATCTGAGAGCAGGTGCTGTCAGACTTGACACTGGAGCAACAGGGATATTCGAAGATTCCCGCTTTCGTGACTATTATAATATCGATATACCTATTATCAAAACCGAAGCGGCCGACAGCATATATATGGTCCGTTGTGAGGTGAGCAATTACTATGAACTGAATATCATCCGCACGCCGGCCCTCATCGAAGATTGCCTTTTTCAGTTCATGACCGCTGACGGTATCGATTTTGATAATTCACCTCAAAGCACCATTCTCCGCCGGTCAACCCTGCGGTACGGACGAGGCGATAATATTGATGCCATAGATTTTGGTAAGGTTTCATTCATGGGAAATGGTTCCCGGGGGTTTGTCCAGCAATGTATCATTCACGATATTTCCGATAAGGCCGTTTCTGTAGGGGAGGGAGCTGAAGAGGTAAACATTGAAGGAAATGTCATTTATAATTGTGGCGCAGGAGTGTCGGTGAAGGACAATTCCTTTGCAAGAATTTATAATAATACCTTTCATGCAAATGATATTGCTGTCGAGCTGATTGAAAAGAATCCCGGATTAGGAGGCGGTCATGGCTATACCTACAACAATATTTTTTGGAATAACGGTCAATCATTCTATCTGAACAGTACAGCTACGGTGCAGGTGCTTTACAGCAATCTTCAGGATGTGCCGGCCGATTCCGTAAATTTTACCATCAGCGCAGACCCGTTATTTATTGATCCTTCCCATTTTGATTTCCGCTTGAATGACAGGTCTCCCTCACGGGCTACCGGTTTTAATCATTCCAATATGGGGGCTATTTTCCCTGTGGGATGCGATCATGATCAGGGATTGTATTTGTATATGGGCTATCCGCATGCCGAATCTGTTTTCAGTCCGGGAGACACTGTCCATATAGCCTGGTCGGCGGCCGGAGAATTGGATTCTGTAATTATATTTTTCTCAGATGACAATGGCATGAGCTGGTCTGTTATTGCGTCGGGCATTGACGCTTCTTCGGCTCAGTTTACCTGGTTTGTTCCCACAGTGTATTCGGATGATTGTAAGATCAGGATTGTTTCAATGGAGAATTCCGCGATTCATTACCAGAATTTTCTTCCTTTCACCATTGCCCCCGCGATCATGCAGGAATTCGAACCTGTTTTTTCACTCAGTTCCGGATTTTATGACACTGAACAAATGCTGAGTATCAGCTCTCAGCCGGGCGATATAATATATTATACAATGGATGGTCAGGATCCGGGTCCTCAAAGTACGGTGTATTCTGTGCCGCTTCATCTTGGATTTGATTCCATACCCTCTGGTCAGCCAGAACAGAATATCACTTCAACGCAAAGTTACCATCAGCCCTATTCTTACATACGCACGGCCCCTGTATCCCACATTGGTCCTAACCCGACGTTCTGGTACCTGCCCGGCGGTACCATTATGAAGGCGAATATTGTGAAAGCGCGCATATACCGGCCAGGCTCCGGATTGGGCCCGGTATTTACCAGAAGTTACTTCATGGATCCCCGAATGAACAGTGGTCGCTATTCATTCCCCGTTTTTTCAGTGGTGACAGACCCGGATAATCTGTTTGATTATTATAACGGGGTATATATACCCGGAGCTGATTTTACCGGCTATTCTTTTACGGGGAATTACGAGCGCAAGGGGCGTGCATCGGAGAAGCCTGCCAGCCTTGAAATGTTTGAACCGGATGGCCGGCTTGCATTCTCAAAGAATGTTGGTTTCAGAATAAGAGGTGAATGGATACGCAGCGCGGGACAGAAAGCGCTGACCATCTTCGCGCGATCAGAGTATGATGTGGAAAATGAGTTTGACTATGAACTCTTTCCCGGACTTCAATTGCCGGGTACAAAGATCGTTCAGGACGAATACAAAAGGTTCATCTTACGCAACGCCGGAAATGAATGGGGTTGGCCAATAAACAGCATGTGTCGTGACATGCTCATACACAGCCTGTTCGACCGTCTTGATGTGAAATATCAGGCAGGCAGGCCTTCCATCGTTTTCCTCAACGGAGAATACTGGGGTATTCACAATATCCGCGAGCTGAATGATCACCGCGGCCTGGAGTTTTCATATGGAGTAGATCCTGACAGTATCATCATGATGGAAGACAATCTGAATGGAGCCTTCCAGCTGATACACGGTAATGATGGCGATATTCAGCTGTATAATAACATGAGAAATTTTATTCTCAGCAGTGATTTGAATGACCCTGCCAATTATGAAAGGGCAGGGGAGATGATTGATCTTGATAATTTTATTGACTATTGGATTGCCACCATTTATTCAAACAAGAAAAACGCCGATCACAACACTTCGTACTGGCGTGTCAGAAATCCAAAAACCGGGAGCGGTGTTAAAGAGGTGTTTGATGGAAGATGGAGGTGGATCGCGAACGATTTTGAAAATGGATTCGACGACCCGGCATTCAATAATCTTGATCTCATCTACTGGATGATGAAAGATTCCCTTCTGAAGAAGATGAGCGACAGTGAACTTTTCAGAAAGACTTTTCTTAGCCGTTTCGCCGACCTCTTGAATTCTTCTTTCAGTGAGTCGCATGTCCTGAAGAAAATAGATTATTTTCATCAGTTGCTGGAGCCTGAAATGCAGGAGCACATTGACCGGTGGGGCACTCCCGCATCAATGGGTCATTGGGAACAAGCCATAAACAACTTCAGGGTGTTTGCAAGCGGAAGGGTCGCACATCAGTTCAACCATCTCAAAAGTAAATTTGGTATTGCCCAAACGCATCAGCTCGAAGTGGACGTGAACAATCAAATCATGGGTTCCATTCAGGTGAACAGTCTGCGTATCAATCAAAGTCTGCATGGAATTACCAGCCAGGTTTATCCCTGGACAGGTAGCTATTTTGAATCTGTACCTGTGAGCATAAGCGCTTTGCCATACAAGGGTTATCGTTTCCTTCACTGGAAGGAGACCGGCGATCCGAATCCGGTCATAAGCCTGAACCTGAATTCTGATGAGAAACGAACCGCAGTCTTCGAAATAGATCCTTCTCAAAATGGTGCGGATGATCTTGTATTTCCCAATCCTCTTGCAGGCAATGAGCTTATCCTGTCAAGGATTTCAACCGTCCGGGTGTTTGATGCCGCCGGACGAGAAGTGATCCGTACGGATTATCCGGTTTCGCATATTGACATGACAAACCTGGGAAAAGGGATCTATTATATACGTCTCGACAAAGGAGAGTCTGTCAAACTGGTCAGATTATAGTTTATTTACCCTGCTGATGAGGGTATGATGGGATGTCGGTCAGTAAATTTTTTGTATTTTTACATTATCGGGGCTGACAGGAATTGACAGCTTGTGAAATTGATAAATAAGCATGCCGAGCGCGGTTAGCATTCTCGTTAAACAATGCTTTCAACAGCCTAACTGGCAACACTGACTACGCGTTAGCCGCTTAATCACAGATTAATCCGCTGACTATCCCGGAGAGACCTGCTTACCCGTTTCTTCAACAGGGGTATCACATGGTAAGTGCCTTGCAACAGGGTTCTGATGTTGTAAGTAAGATCACCTGAACTACGCTCTTATGTGGCGCGTGTTACGCAGCATCAGGGCCGACAATCAACTAACACTAAGCATGTAGAAAGTTTATTGATTGCTTGTCTGGACGCGGGTTCAAATCCCGCCAGCTCCACCAGTTTTTTCGTTGTTTTAGATACACTGACGTATCATGGTGAAAGTTCAACAGCAGACATGAATCGTATTTTATTTTTTTTCATTTTCTTCTTCGCTGTCCTGGCGTCAAATAGCTTAACCCTTCAAGCTCAGAATACCGGGGCGGATAAGTGGGCTCTGTCAACCAGACTTTTGCTTTCCGGCTCATCCGATCATTCCGAACCAGAGGGCTATATAGTTTACAGCGGGTTGAGCGTTGAAGCATCGGTAAGGAGAAAACTTATCCGCTCTTTTTCACTGGAACTGTCCGTCCGGACCGAATCGAGGGAGATCGACAGAGAGATCGAAGGGATCAGTGATCCGGTACCTTTAGGTTCTGTTGAATTAATTCCTTTAAATCTGACAATGCAGTACCGGCTTCCGCTTAAAGGAAATTTTGTTCCGTTTGCAGGAGTGGGAATGAACATGACTTTCTGCTGGGAGAAGAGTGGAGCGCTTAATTCAACCGACCTGAGTCCGGGTCTTGGTCTTCTCATGCAGATAGGAACTGAGTTGAAGTTAAATGAAAATCTGCTGGTACAGTTACTGGCAGGATGGAATTCATACAGTACAGAGATCAGCAGCGATGATGTAGCAATTGCCAGACTGGATATTAATCCCGCTGGTTTAGGTCTTGGCATCTCTTATTGTTTCTGATACCTGAATGTCATTGTATATTTTTTCTTGAGTTCTGAGTTTAGGCTTCAATCAGTAAATAGCGAAGGACATCCTTACATCAGGTCCGGAAGATGACAGGTTTAGCTGCCTCAAATCATGTTGATCAGATCAGAGATTAAGGCAGGAAACATGTTCTCTGCCTGTGAACCGGCTGTCGGTTGGATGAAATATTTCTATTGATATATCCTTCCCTGTTAATTAATGTTAAAGTGCAGTTAACTTGATCTTTCATGATGATTGAATGTCATGGCGAATGTATCTTGCTTCTCGCACAGACTTAATTCAATCTCAAAATGTATAGCAGGAATTTCTTAGTAACAGCGCTTGTACTTTTTTTTACCCAATCGAATGCACAGAACAATTTCAGAAAAACCTACGGCGGCGGGCTTGACGATGAGGTTCGTCACATGAATCTGACATCTGATGGTTCTCTCTTAGTCGCAGGTTTTACACAGAGTTTTGGAAGTGGAGGTGCTGATGGATATTTACTGAAGCTGGATGATAACGGATCTGTTCTCTGGAGTAAAACCTATGGAGATAACCTGGATAATTATATTGAATGGGTAGAAGAGACAAATGACAAAGGGCTGATTTTGTGCGGTTATACTTTTTCTTTTACAAGCCAGAAGTTTCTGATCAATGTGATCAGGACGGATAGTAACGGAGTGATCTTATGGCAAAAAAATGCAGGTCTGAGTTCCGTCGCCAGAGCATATTGCATACGGGAAACTTTTGACAATGGTTTTATTCTTTGCGGTGAGGAGGACAGTACCTCCGTTGATGGGAATCTCTTGTTGATGAAGATGGATAGTATTGGCAATGTCGTCTGGAGCAGATCATACGGAAGAGCCATCCACGCGGATGTGGGTAAGTGCGTGATTCAAACCCGTGACAGCGGATTTGCCGTTTGTGCCACATCCAGAGACGGTGTTTATTCTAGTCATCTGCTCCTGCTCAAAACCGACCGCTTCGGTAATCAGAGCTGGAGCAGGAATTATTTCCATTTAAATCAGTATAACAGCAGGACTAATCCCAACAGAATTTACGAAACAGATGCCGGAGGCTTTGTTGTTGCCGGTAGTTCCTATCTTACAGGGCAGCCGGAGCTCAACATTTTCATGACCCTGACCGATTCTTCCTTCAATCCTGTCTGGTCTAACATATACTCCTCAGGAAATTGGGACGCCGTACACGACTTTATAGATCTTGGTGAAAGCAATGGTTATATGTTGGCCGGTTACACATCAAGTCCGCTAAGCGGGACGGAAAATGCCCTGGTATTGAGAACTGACGTGAATGGTACAATGCTGTGGAATGAGAAGTATGATAATGACAGTCTGAGCAGCCGCTTCAGCCGGGCTCTGCTAAAAGATGAGAACTCATATTATTTTGCCGGAAATACAGTGTCATATGGAGCAGGCGGAGAGGACATGATGGTAGCCAGAAGGGATAGTTCAAGGTTTTCCAATGACTGCCTGAGTTCTCCGGTACTCATGACAAGTATTCCTTTTCCACTCAGCGATTCCGGTCCGGCATCCGGATTCTCATTGAGCATCTCTACAACCAATACGGTGTTTAACCAGGCTTCCGGAGGAATTGCAAAAGATGTTTGTATGCCCTTGAATACACATTCTGTAGCAGCAGAAAAACCCATATTGTATTGTTCTGATCTTTCCGGAAGGGAATGCTGGCTGGAGAATAAAGACAAGACTAACATTATTTCCTCTCAGTTGTTTGATATCGGATCTAAACTTGTCTGGGAAGAAAGTGTGCGAAGCAATGCCGAAAAAGTTCGCATCGAAATTCCGGCACTCAGCAAGGGCATATACTTTTTAGTAATCCGGACGACAGCCGGAAGCCTGCAAAGGCAATTGCTCGTGAACAGGTAAGTTCAGCTTTTTCTAGTTCAAACTCGGATCTTCCGGAAAATTGGCAAGGATTGCATACTGACTGCCCATGGTTCGCAGTACCTGTCCCCAAAGTTCTTCCGGATGCGAGGAGAAAGCAAAATCTTTTTTGCAGTTTGAAACGATCCAGGTTCTTCCTCTTAATTCATCTTCAAGCTGTCTTGGTTCCCAGCCACTGTAACCGGCAAAGAAGCGGATGTCTTCCTTGTTGATCTGGTTAGTGTCTATCATCAGCTTTAGCATTTCCAGACTGCCGCCCCAGTAAATTCCAGGAAGTATTTTCTTGCTGCCTTCCAGCTTATCACCCAGGGTATGCAGGAAATGTATGGTATCTGTTTGTACGGGTCCGCCAAAGTAGAGGGGCATTTCAAACGGTGGAAAGTCTTCCAGGGCATCGTTAAGAGTAAGGTCGGTAGGTTTGTTAAGAATGAATCCCACACTTCCTTCCGTTCCGTGTTCACCTAAGAGAATGACGGATCGCTTGAAATAGGAATCGAGTAAAAACGGTTCTGAGATCAGGATTCTACCTACCTCAGGTTCTAAATGTACAGGTCGTCTCATGTTTCATGTCTTCCGGCTTGCCGTTCTTACCGTCTGATTTTCTTATCGGTAAAACACGGTATTCCTGTGATTGTTCAGATGATTTTTACCACCGGAATGTGACATTGTTCAGTCATAATCCTCAAAAAACTTACATAGGCAGAAAAGCCCCGGTTTCATTAATTTCAGGCTCTTTTCTCAACTTATTGCCGGTTTCGGATCTTTATTGAACAATATTAATTACATCTTTCAGAATGCTTAATTTTGAAGCTGGAATTTCAACTGAAATAAGGATTATTAAATCGAAAGCATGGAATACATGTATAATAAACTCGATTTTCATTGAAATCCGCGTTTGGCCTCAAAATTATAAGCAACCTGACAGGGAAAATTTACACTCATGAGTAATTTTAGAGATACCATCAAAGGGCTGAGAACGGAATTTCATTCCATCCCTTTTGATGAGTCAATGGTAAGCCGGAATCCAATCAAACAGTTTGAGAACTGGATGACTGATGCCTTGAATGCCAAGGTTGAAGAACCCAATGCGATGACGCTTGCAACAGTTGATCGTAAGGGTCAACCCGATGCCCGTATCGTGTTGTTAAGAGATGTGACGGCGAAGGGCTTTTCATTCTTTACCAATTACCTCAGTAAAAAGGGGAAGGATATGGTTTCCACGAAAAAGGTATGCCTCAATTTTTATTGGCCTGAATTGGCAAGACAGGTCAGGATTTTAGGGAGTATTGAAAAGCTGCCTGTCAGAGATTCAAACGCATATTTTCATTCTCGACCCAGGGAAAGCCAGCTTGGAGCCTGGGCTTCCGTGCAAAGTGCAGATCTGAAAAGCAGGCAATTATTATTGCAAAGGCTTGAGGAAGTGGAAAAAAAATACAGAGGAAAAAAAGTTATGCGTCCATCGCACTGGGGCGGTTACCGTGTCAAGCCGCATTGGATTGAGTTCTGGCAAGGTCGCCAAAGCCGCCTGCATGATCGTATTGTGTACCGGAAACTTAAAACAGGAAAGTGGGAGATCGTACGCCTGAATCCCTGATCCGGTTTTTAATTGATTACCCGAAACAATATCCCGATGAGTTTGTAATTTGACTGTTCATATTCTTTACCTCTCCCTTCCGTGATTTCACGCATACTCATCTTCGCTCTTATTCTGTTCGCCATTGACATCTATGTTTTTCAGGGACTTCGTTTCCTCATGCAAAGCAAGTCAATGCAATTCCAACGTGCTGTCAGCATTGGTTTCTGGTCGGTCACCGTATTAAGTATCGGATCATTACTATTAGGTTTGTTCATTGACTGGCAGCTCTGGCCCAGGTTTCTCAGAACCTTCACCTTCTCCCTGATCGTGATTATTTATCTTTCTAAGATCCTGGTGATGTTCTTTCTTTTACTGGATGATCTGGTACGCTTATTCAGGTGGCTCGGACAGTGGACAGGAAAGCAGTTCAAGACAGGTACAGAAGTGGGTGCTGAAGTGATACGGGTTTCCCGGCTCGACTTCCTGGTTAAATTGGGATTTTTTATCGGCGCCATCCCATTTGTTTCCATGATTTACGGAATGATAGGGGGAGCTTATGATTATAAGGTGAGAAAAGTCAGACTCAGATTTCCGGGTCTGCCGGCGGGTTTTGACGGTTTCCGCTTCGTTCAGATATCTGATCTGCATGCGGGAAGTTTCATGAGTACCGATCCGATGAAAAAAGCCGTGGAATTGATCATGGAACAAAAACCGGAAGCGATTTTCATTACCGGCGATCTGGTCAATGACTTGCATAGCGAGGTTTTACCATTCAGAGAAATTTTCGAATCCTTAAAGGCTCCTTACGGAGTACACTCGGTTTTTGGCAATCATGACTATGGTGATTACCATCGCTGGAATTCCATGGAAGAGAAGCTGGATAATCTGGAAAAACTGAAAAGCTTTCACTCTGAAGTCGGCTGGAATCTTCTGCTGA
The DNA here is from genome assembly GCA_964544885.1 of uncultured Flavobacteriales bacterium. Lineage (GTDB taxonomy): Bacteria > Bacteroidota > Bacteroidia > AKYH767-A > 2013-40CM-41-45 > QQVM01. The sequence continues at coordinate 5,515 of CAZJDX010000032.1, read as the reverse complement.
ACAGGCATACTTATATTGAAAAAGCGGGAGATAAGATAGGATTGATCGGGGTGGAGAACTGGAGTACGCGTATGCACTTTCAGAAGTATGGCGATATGGTGGCTTCCACCAATGGAATGGAACCGGCTCCATTCAACATCTTGCTGTCTCACGATCCTTCTCACTGGGATGCTGAGATTACCGATAAATACAAGTTTGTTGATCTGACCTTATCAGGACATACACATGGAATGCAGTTTGGAGTTGAAATCCCCGGGTTTCGCTGGAGTCCGGTTCAGTATGTTTACAGGCAATGGGCCGATCTTTATCAAAGGGGACATCAATACCTGTACGTGAACCGCGGACTCGGATTCCTTGCCTATCCCGGCAGAGTAGGAATACTGCCGGAGATAACCGTGTTTGAACTTTCAAAAGCCTGACACGCCATGTTATCACGTCAGCAGATCAAAAGCATTACTTCACTTCAGCAGAAGAAATACCGCAAGGCGGAAAAATTGTTTATTGCCGACGGGGAGAAGCTCATCACCGAATTACTTTATTCCGACTGGAACATTCAGCTGATTTGTATTACGGATCAGATCAGTGAAGAATTACGCAAGTTAATTCAGGTCAAGTACAAAGGAGACCTGTTCAGCGTCAGTGTCGATGACATGAACAGAATGAGTACGCTCAGCAGCCCTCAGGGGGTGCTGGCTGTCGTGCATCAAAAGGAGTATAAGCTGCTGGTCCCTGATCTTGCCGGTGAACTCAATCTGATTCTGGATGATATAAAAGATCCGGGAAATCTCGGTACGATCATCCGCTTAGCCGATTGGTTTGGCATCAGAAATGTGATCTGTTCAAACCAGACCGCTGAATCATATAATCCCAAAGTGGTACAGGCGAGTATGGGATCCTTATTCCGGACAAGGGTGCATTATACTGATCTGGAAAAATTATTGGGAACTAATTTGGATTCCATCGGTTTGCCGGTTTACGCTGCCGTATTGAATGGTACCAGTCTGTATGAAGCCGATATTCAGCAGGACGGTTTTCTCATTTTTGGAAGTGAAGCAGGAGGGATCAGTGAGAATTTACAGAAATACATCAGCACCGGCCTTACCATACCGGGTGTGCAGAAAAAGAATTCAAGAAATCCGGAATCGCTGAATGTGGCCATTGCTGCAGCGATCTTTTGTTCGGAATTCAGAAGAAGGAAAGGCTCAATGTCATAGTATCATTTTGATTAAATGACAGGTGCAGCCATTCCGTTCTTCCCTCGTTTATCCTTGTAAAATTCCTGAATGACCGGAGCGTCTTTGAGGAGATCGCCGCATGGATAGAATGGTTTGGCGAAAGTTACCGTTTTATCCGGGTAGTCTATTGCAGCCATTACAATGGGGATACCTGCTTTTGAGGCTATATGGTAAAAACCGGTTTTCCATTTCTCTACTCTTTTTCTCGTCCCTTCGGGTGCGATAGCGACCACAAAACTATCTTCTCGTTGAATTATTTTCACCACCTCATCAACCATATTGGCCGATCGGCTTCGGTCAACGGGGAATCCACCCAGCTTTCTGAAAAGCCAGCCAAGCTTTGATTCAAATAATTCTTTTTTACCGAGAAAGTTGGACTTGAAGCGCATGATACTGCGAACCGCGACACCGATCGGAAAATCCCAGTTGCTCGTATGAGGAGCAACGATGATGATGTATTTTTTTATGTCTCTGGGCACATCTCCGGAGATTTTCCAGCCGGTGATTTTAAAGGCAAGTTGAACAAGGAAGCGCATAATTTTCGAAGATATACATTCCCTTGAGATGACTGAATTAAAATCCCTTTTCATTCAACACAAAATGCGATTTTTTATTAATTCGAATGATTTCGAAAAAATTTATGTTAAAGTTTTTGAATTGATCAGAAAATGTTGTTCACTTGTGATTCAATTGATTTAATTTTCATTTTAAATTTACTAACTTTAAGAATATACTTTATTATGACACACACACACACACACACACACACACTCTCTCTCTCTCTCGTTTCTTTAAGCCTTGCTTAACAGTTTTATTGATATGTTTTTTGTTTCAGCAGAATACTTCGGCACAGATACCGGCAGTCGTTCGTGAATGGGCTGTTTATGCTGGTAATACTACGGATTCTTCTTTTAAAATTCCCGTAATCATTCTGGATGGAGATGCTATTGTTGCCACCTTCACACTCGATTCAATAAGTGGTCCGGACATAAAAATCATCCGGTATGGTGGTGAGAGCGTTGAAGGGGATGTGAAGTGGGAAACCACCTGGACAGGCTCTGGTAACGGGCGTGATGTGCCAACAGGACTTTATATTTTTGATAATGCGATTTATGTATGTGGCATCTCCTGGACCAGTACCGGAAATTATGATTATGTCACACTGAAGTTGGACGATCAGGGTGGAGTTCTCTGGTCACAGACCTATAACGGGACCGCTTCTGGTTATGATGTGGCAAGTGCGCTGGCAGTCAGCAATACGGGTGTGTTTGTAACCGGTACGGCAAACAATACCGGAACCTCCCTTGATTTTACCACCATTTGTTACGATAAGGACAATGGCAGCCAGTTATGGATAGCCCATCATGATTATCAGTCTTTGATGGACATTCCCTTTTCCCTGCAATTGGAAGGCAGTAATGTGATCGTGGTGGGAGCCTGTCAGGAAACACTTCAGGCCTGGGAGTATCAGGGGATTATTTACGAGGATAATGGTGATTACTACGACAGCTATAACAGTTCCGGTTCATCCAGCGGTTTTGACCGGGCGCTGGCCGTATGTGCCGATTCTTCCGGAAATGTGTATATTACAGGTGCAATCAGCACTGCCAATGAAGGTTTTAACATCAAGACCGTTAAAATTGAGCCAGGAGGTCATGTGGCATGGGAAGTGGAGCATGACCAAAGTGGAGGAGATGATACCGGATTTGATGTGATTGTGGATGAGGATCAAAACGTATACGTCTGCGGTTCGGTAAGTAATCACGTGAACGGCAGCAGCGATGATTTCTATCTGACTAAATACACTGTCAATGGGCAGAAGGACTGGGATGTGCTGATAGATCGTGAAAACGATGTGGATATTGCCAGAGCATTATGCATGGACAGCTACGGAAATATAATTGTAACCGGAGAATCCTACCGGGAGGATGAGCAGAATATGATCTTCCGTCCCGACTTCCTGACGGTTGGATTTACACAGACAGGCGAGGAGATCTGGAGAGATTATTTTGGTGCGGTGGATAAGAATGACCAGGCCACCGATATTGCAGCAGACCTTAATGGTAATGTATATGTAACCGGAAATATAGGTGAAGACCAGGATATACAGACCGTGACCATCCGTTACCGGACGGATTATTATACGGAACCTGTGACAACGGAACCTGCCTCCGCCAATTTTGCTTACTATGAGAACACGGGTCAACTCATCGATACAGAGGGTGGTAGTCCGGATTACATTCATTACTATATGCCGAATCACTCTCCAATGCTCTTCTTTCAAAAAACGAATATTAACTTGGTTTGGGCCTCAGGCTCACAAGATACGACCACACAAGACAGTTTATTCAGAGTGGACATGTTTTTTGACCAAAGCGAATACAATGAGAAACCGGCCATGCTTACGGAGAATGACTCAAGCAATTATATTAATTATTATCTGGGGCATTGTCCGGAAGGAATTACTGCATATGCCAATGAAAAATTGTTGTACTCAGAAATTTATCCCGGCATAGACCTTGTCTTCAGCAGTAATGCCGCTGGTATGAAGATGTATTTTATCTGTGAGCCCGGTTCCGATCCAAGCAATATTGGATTGTCCTTTACAGGAATGGATTCCTTGAGCATAGTAAACAACTGGAGTTTGAGGCTTGAAACGCTTTTAGGAAATTATGACTTTGAAAGACCCAGAGTGTATCAACAAGATCAAAACGGAAATGTATCCACCTTGCCCTGGCAATTGAACTGGACTTTAGAGAACGATTCTATCGGCCGTTTCACTAATTGGGGAACCTATAATACGGAGCTGAAGCTGGTGATAGAGGTAGGGAAATCTATTCAGACAAATGGAAACACACCGATTTACAATTTAGAATGGAGTACGTACAGAGGAAGTATTTATTATGATTTTGGATATCAAATGGTTTCAGATGATGTTGGAGATTTTTACTCACTAGGCACTTCAAGTTCGCCCCATTTCCCAAATGTTGATGGACTTTCATTATTCTCAATAAATCAAGGTCAGGATTTAATAATTACTAAGTATTCATATATAGGAACAACAGGTCTTAACAGGAATGTTGACTGGTGTACATACTTCGGTGGCGGTGACATTGAAATTGCAGGTGGGATTGCTGTTTCTGGTAACGGTAGTATTTACATAACGGGTTCGACAGCAAGTACTAATTTTCCAATTGAGCCTTTACTTGGTGGGAATTTCAATTACGCAAATTTGAATCGACAGAGTTCCGGTGTCAATTTAAATATGGATGCATTTATTCTTAAACTCCGAAACGACGGATTGCGAAACCTATGGTCTTCGTACATAGGAGGAAATGGCTGGGAGGATGGACGAAGTATTAAAATAAACAACAATGGAGAAGTTTATATCGTCGGAAACACAAACAGCGATGGGACAATATTATCACCGCAATTTCCGCTAACCTCTTATTCGAATGGATTCAATCAGAATGTGTATGGTGGCACAGGCAGCAGTATTCAAATGGGCGATGGATTTATCATCAAGTTCTCTGCCGGAGATCAGGTCTTATGGTCAACATTTTTTGGAGGAAGTGAAGGTGATAAGATTTCAGATTTGGCCGTAATTGATAATAACAGGATTGCATTGGTAGGCATCACCGAAAGCGCTGTTGCGAATAATCCTTCCACTGGTATGCCTTGCTTAGCTGCTAATAATGGGAAATTTCCTGATTGTGATCCTGGTAACGGTTATTATGTGGGATCATATAATGGCGGAAGTAGTGATTGTTTCATTTCAATTTTTAATTCTGACAACCAATTAGAATGGTCAACATATTTTGGAGGTACGGATTCTGAATATCTTGAAGCAAACAGCATTTCATCGTCTATAAATACTTCAGGAAAATATTTTATAACCGGGGCTACAAGTAGTACATCAGCATTTCCAATTCAGGCAAGTGGAAGTTATAATCAAAGTTATGCTGGAGGGAATTCAGATTTGTTTATTGCTGAGTTTAATGGTTTTACCCGTAGTTGGTGCACATACTTAGGTGGTGGTGGGCATGAAAATCCCGGTTCTATTACCAATGATTTGTACGGGAGGATATTTTTGTCAGGTACAACGACGTCATCAAGCACAATCTCTACATGCACCCCTCCATCTAATGTAACTGATTTTCCTATCTGTAATTCAAGCGGACAATTGTATTCGAGTGCCACATTCAATGGGATTATTGAGCCTATTATGTAAGCTCCCCTTTTTTTCGGACCATTTAAAAATGGAGTTTCGAAGTTAATTA
>CAZJDX010000031.1:0-28681 GCA_964544885.1 uncultured Flavobacteriales bacterium | reverse complement strand
GCGTTCGTTCGCGCCGGGACCAATTCAACAAGAACATTTAATAAGGATAGAGCATCCCGCAATTCCTGTCAGCCGGAATCCACTTTTTCAGATTATACTTCACCTAAGACAAAAACCCTGTAAAAATTGCCGGAAGTCTGAACAGGATTTATTATTTTACACATCCTTTTAATATCCGAAAAAATGAAAAAACACCTCCTCACAGCAATTTCAATCTGCTTTTCAGTCATTTGCCATTCACAAGCCATAAACCTTGAAGTCCGGGCTTATGCGCAGGGATTTTATGCTCCCGGTTCGGGATTGTTGCTGGCTGTCGCAGACCCTGTCAATCATCCATTGATGTGCGATACCGCAAGTATCGTCATCATTGACTCGCTGACAGGACAAAGTGTCTTCTGTGATCGCAGTCCTATTTCCGTACAAGGTTATGGTTACAGTTCCGTACCCTCAATACTATCCGGCGGTAATTACCTGGTCGGTGTCCGTTTCAGAAATACAATACACCTGGTGAGTAAAAATACCATAGCCTTCGACTCCACTTTTATTTCGGTTGACCTCAGCATCCCTTCCAATGTTTGCTGCGATTTCGACAGTTCACTTGGCGTAGCGCTGGCTTACAGCGGTGATCTGAACTCTGACGGCGCCGTTGATGTCTTAGACCTGACCATCATGGATAATGATATCACCCAGGGTTTAACGGGCTATGTGGTGACTGATCTCAATGGTGACAGCCGGGTTGACACCTTCGATTTGCAACTCTTAATCAATAATGTTAATTTATTTTTATTTGATAATTATGGAGGACTGTGTCTGACCACCGGCATATTCAGTCATTCAATCAATCCATTGAACGCCTTGATTTATCCCAATCCTTTCAGGAATTCTTTCCGCATCAGTTTTCCTCATCTTGTCCCTGAAGCCACACTGGGCTTATATGACATCTTCGGAAGAGAGCATTATTTTACGGTCTTGTATAATACGGAATCGGCCGAAATAAATTTACCTGACCTGGTCCCGGGAGTATATTTCGCACGTATCAGTGAAGGAAGAAATCGTTTCAGCCTTCGTATGGTTTCTTATTGAAAAAAGTTCTGCCGCGGTATTCTGAAAAGTAACTTTGATGAAAACTTTTCCGGAATCTCACTCAACCAATTCATCAATCGCATCAAACTTCTCCTCTGTAAATGCTCCTGAAGTCCGGTAAACAATCTTTCCGGACTTGTCAAGAAAGAAAAAATAAGGTAACTCATCCCTTGTCATATTGAGCGGCTTCAGGATCTCCTTCAATCCCTTATCACAAAAGACAAGATGCGGCCAAAGATCACGCTGTGCTGTTTCAACGAACTTTTTCCTGACGCTCTCCTGCATACTTCCCTCCGCTCCGCTGAAAACAGGAATAAAAAATACGTCCACGTCAAACATATCATCCATGAAACCGGTCTTGGCAATGTATCGGTTGTAAACCGGATCAAGCCATGTTTCTAGATCAGCCTGAGCCTTTCTTGATGAAGCAAAACAGATCAGGGCATACCGGCCCTCGGAATCATCAGGTATGCTGATGCTCTTATTCTCAGCCGTAGTTCCGTTAAAGGCGGGAATGGTCTGGGCAGACAGGTAATAACAATGAAAAGTAATGGTAATTACTGAAATCAGGATTCTGGTTCTCATCTCCATATAATCTGTGTAAAATCAGAAACGAAAATCAGTAAAATTTATTGGCGTGAATGTACATAGAATTATAAAAAGAGCTCTCAACCTGAAGGTTCCTGGTCAGGAAACTCCCATAAAGAACCAATCCCTGATGCTACCATCTTCCCTGTCCGATTTTTGTTAAGTCCTTGAGGAATATTTCTACTTTAGCTTTTCAATCCTGATCATCATGTCACGATTCCTGTTCCGATTCATGGCGTCCTTTGTGTTGCTTTACGCTTGTAAGAGCACAACAAGAACAGACATCAGCGAATCGATCTATAGCTCCCCTGTCATTCACCTTCCCGATACCAGTCACTTTGCCCTGTCCTGGTCGCGTAATAACACCCTGGTTGCACACCTTTCTGCCGAACCGGATAATCTCCATCCCGCCAAAGGCAGTTCAGCACCACGAAATGAGGTTTTACAATATACTCAGGCATTTCTGATCATCACAGACTACGAGAAACAGGAGCTTGCACCCGGATTGATCACAAAGCTGCCCGATGCCTCGGAAGACAATACGCGTTTCAGCTACCTGCTCCGCGAAGATGCTCGTTGGGATAACGGCGATAAACTATCATCCGAAGACGTAATTTTCACTGCCAAGTCTTATGTCTGTGCGCTGACCAATAATCCTGTCGCCAAAATGTATTGGGAAAATGTCCTGAGCATTGAAAAGGACAGCATGAATCCTTTGAAGTTTACTATGGTGATGAAAGAAAAACATATTCATAACGTGAGTTTTCTTTCCAGTTTTTGCATCATGCAAAGAAGTTTTCATGATCCGGAAAATATCCTCCAGGCATACACACTTGAACAAATCAATGACACTAACTTTAAACCCGAAGAGCATCCTGATCTCCTGGCATGGGCGAAAGAATTCAACAATGAAAAATACGGAAGAGATCCTGGATGGATGAATGGACTAGGGCCCTATAAAATGACATCCTGGGAACCGGGTCAGTCAATTACGCTGGAAAAAAAGCCTGTTAACGGGTCCATCTACAGCAATCTGAAAGATTCACCGGATAAGATCATATTTAAGATCAACAGGGATGAAAACTCAACACAGCTTGAAATTAAAAATCAGACCATCGATGTTTCCTGCAACCTGACCATGGGATCATTCATCAGTCTGGCATCCGATCCGGATGTCATCGCAAATTATCATACTGCACTTACCCTGACTTACAATTACAGCTATTTCGCTTTCAATACTAGGGCAGATGGCATGAATAGAAAAGCCTTGTTCACTGACAGGAAAGTCAGACGCGCTTTCGCCCATCTCACACCGGTGAACGATCTCATGAAACTCATATACCGTGATTACAGCGTCTATTGCAGGAGAATGGTCACTAATGTTTCTCCGCTCAAATCAAACTTCCATGCTGCTTTAAAGGAAATAGTGACTGACCCTGAAGAAGCAGATCGTTTACTGAATGAAGCCGGATGGAAAGATAGTGACGGAGATGGTATTCGCGATAAAATCATAGACGGACAAAAAACGGACATGAAGGTTGAGATCATGTATTTAAACAATAATGCCGACTGGAAAGACATGGCTTTACTGACTTCTGAATCATTCAAACGTTCCGGTATTGAAACAACCCTTCTGCCGCTTGACCTGAAAATGTTCCAGGAAAGAGCCAGGTCTCACGATTTTGATCTTTTATTGTCGAGCTGGGCTGGTATTCCATTCCCAGAGGATTATTCTGTCCTGTGGCATAGCGAATCATGGCGAAACAATGGTTCAAACTATTCAGGTTTCGGTAATGAAGCCAGTGATGCTCTGATTGACTCCCTTAGAACAGAATCGGATCCGGATAAAAGACTTGAGATGGATTACCGTTTTCAGGAAATGGTTTATGATGAGCAGCCATTCATTTTCCTGTTTTGCAGCCTGCGTCGGAATCTTGTCCATAAAAGATTTGGAAATGTATCGCTGTTTTCAGACAGGCCCGGCATTCAGCTCAGCTCGCTGAAACTACTGTCAACAACCTCTGAATAAATTACAAGCAGCACGTGTAAGCCATTTGGTATGGTCATGTATATTTGAAACCATGCGGGCTTATCTGCTTAAGAGATTCCTGATTTTTATTCCCACCTTGGGTTTCCTGGGTCTGTTGTCTTTCCTTATTTTACGACTGGCACCCGGGAATCCGGTTGACAAAATACTGAACGCCGGAGAATTCGAATCGCCCGGAATTGCCGGTTCATGGAAAGAGCAAAGGTCTTACTGGGTACACAGGCTGGGACTGGATCTTCCTGTTTTTTATTTCAGTGTGGGTTCATTGGAAGATATTTCATCAGGAGATAAAGAACAAAGAACGGATTCCTGGAAAAATTATGTTCCGGCCCTGCTCTTTCACAGCGACAATCAGTTTCATCGCTGGCTATTCGGAGACCAAGTCAATTCTGACGGAGCGATCCGGGGCGATTTCGGAATTTCGTATTCAACCGGTCAGTCAGTTTCTTCACTCATCAGCGACAGGATAACCTGGTCGCTGTTTTTTACGCTCGGATCAGTTTTACTGGCATACCTGATAAGCCTCCCTCTTGGAATCCATATGACACTTTATCCGGAATCGGCAAGAACAAAAACATTCTCTGTGTTGCTGGTCATTCTGTTCACGCTGCCGGTTTTCTGGACCGCTACCTTGTTGCTCATGCTTTTTGCAAACCCGGATGTCATCGCACTTTTTCCTCCTTCAGGTGTCATGCCTCTGGGAGGTTATCCTGTAGGGTCTTCGCTTGTGGAGAAAGTGCAAATGAGTCTTCCCTACCTCATCATCCCAACAGTTTGCTATACTTATTCATCGCTCGCCTTCCTCAGCAGAATTTTCAAGGTGACAATAAGCGATGTAATGAAACAGGATTTCATCCGTACAGCCCGCGCGAAAGGATTGTCAGAATACAGCATAATCCGGAAACATGCTTTCAGAAATACACTTATACCTGTCATTACCGTATTCTCCACAGTGTTTCCGGCAAGCATGGGCGGCTCAGTGATTCTGGAAAGCATTTTTGGTATTCCGGGAATGGGACTTACCGTTTATCAAAGTATTCTCGCACTGGATTACCCCGTCCTTATAGCCGTATTCCTGCTGACAGGAATCATCACCATGATTGGTTTTCTCATCACCGACATACTTTATGTATTAGCAGATCCAAGGATTGATATTTCTGGCAAAACTTTATCATGAATATCTACCGACATAAAATATTCAGAGAAGGAACTGCCGTACACCGGCAGAACAGATTGACCTGGACAAAACGTATGCTGGGCTTTTACCTCTTCGTGGCGATCTTTGCCCCCTTGATTGCAAATGAAGAACCGTTGATAATAGTACAGAATGGAAACTGGTCAATGCCCGCTTTTCAATCAGACGCCTATGTGATGTTGAACAGTGAAGGAAAGGATTTAAAACTCAGACGTAGTGAGGTAAACTGGCAGGAAATGGAGGCGGATTTCATTTTGTTTGCACCGGTACCCTACGGTCCAGCCTCTTCAGATATGATTAATTCCGACTATGTTTCTCCCTTGTCTGCGCAATGGAAGCTGAGCGAACAGAACGGAGAAAGAGAAAGATTATCATGGAGACACAGGCACTGGCTTGGAACAACAAAAACAGGGGCTGATGTATTGTCCGGTATCATTCACGGAACAAGATTATCCTTAATGATCGGATGCGCGAGCATGGCCATTGCCGGCCTGATTGGCATTTTGACGGGTGGACTTGCTGGCTACTTTGGTGACAGAGGATTGTCTGTCAACCGTAAAAGTCTGGTAGCATCTGTCCTGCTTTTCATCCCTGCATGCTATTATATCTTTGTGTTTCCGGAAAACAGAATTGATATGAGTCCAACTTCCATAACAGGTGGAGAAGGTTATTTTCTATTTCTGAAAACGCTTTTGTTCATTTTTGTAATCCTACTTCCCTTCTTCCTTTTGAAGAAAGAAAGAGAGAACCTGATCAGCAGGTCTGGCCTGGTAATTCCGCTTGACTCTATGATTTCCCGTGCCATCGAACTGTTTCTATCCATTCCCAGACTGATACTGATCATTACTCTTGCGGCAATAGCCAGACCTTCAGCGCTCAGTCTGATCCTGATTCTCGGTTTCACATCATGGACAGGCATCGCCCGTATTGTCAGAGCTGAATTTATCAGGTTGAAGCATGAAGGATTTTCCGAAACTACGGTCGCAATGGGTTATAGCCCGGCCAGAAGGATTTTCCGGCACCTTCTTCCCAATTCAATCGCGCCGGTGAGAGTAGCTCTCATTTTTGGAATTGCCGGTGCCATACTTTCAGAAGCAGGTCTTAGTTTTCTGGGCATCGGACTCGAACCCGGAACGGTTAGCTGGGGAAGTCTGATGGCGATGGGTAAGGAACAGTTCAGCGCCTGGTGGCTTGTTCTCTTTCCCGGACTTACCCTATCCATTTTGCTGCTTGCACTCAACAGAATGGCAGAGGAGGATACGGTTCAAAAGCTTATGGAGGAAAAAATCTAAGAACATGCCTGGGGACTAATAACATTTTTTAACCTGCGCATTCATTTTCATTTCATACATTTTTGAATAAAATTGCATTCCGGTTCAATGGTGAAATTCATGCATATGAAACTTTAATGTTATGATTAGCTTTGAAATTGAACTTTACGCATGACTCATAAAGTCTTGATAATCAGCATTAAAAAATAATCAGAATAAACAAATTTTGAGATATGGATATCAAAGAAATAAACGAGAAGATCCAGCAGGAGTCGGCATTTGTAGATCTGCTGATGATGGAATTAAGCAAAGTAATCATCGGTCAGAAATACATGACCGAAAGGCTGCTTATCGGCTTGCTTGGAAATGGCCATATATTACTGGAGGGTGTACCCGGACTGGCCAAGACGCTGGCCATTAAATCACTGGCATCTGCCATTCAGGCGAAGTTTAACAGAATACAATTTACGCCTGATCTTTTACCCGCCGACCTGATCGGTACCATGATCTACAGCCAGAAGCAGGAAGAATTCAAGGTACGACAGGGACCCATCTTTGCCAATTTCATTCTTGCCGATGAGATCAACCGTGCTCCCGCGAAAGTTCAAAGCGCATTACTTGAAGCCATGCAGGAAAGACAAGTTACGATTGGCGATTCAACCTTTGATTTGAAGGAGCCCTTTCTTGTGCTTGCCACTCAAAATCCCATTGAGCAGGAAGGTACCTACCCTTTACCGGAAGCGCAGGTCGACCGTTTTATGCTAAAGGTTGTGATCGGCTATCCCGGTAAAGAAGAGGAGAAAGCGATCATCCGCCAGAATATCGGAATGGAATTTCCAAAAGTGAATGCGATCATCAATCCGCAGCAAATCATCAATGCCAGAAAAATGGTCCGTGAGGTTTACATGGATGAGAAAATAGAAAAGTATATCGTTGACATTGTCTTCGCGACCCGAAACCCTCAGGATTATAATCTTTCACGAATGAAGCAGTTGATAAGCTACGGAGGTTCACCGAGAGCCAGCATTAATCTTGCACTGGCAGCCAAATCGTTCGCTTTCATAAAAAGGAGAGGTTATGTAATTCCGGAAGATGTACGCGCGGTCTGTCACGACGTTCTCAGGCATCGTATCGGTCTTACTTATGAAGCGGAAGCGGAGAATATGAGTACTGAGCATATCATCAACGAAATTCTCAATACGGTTGAAGTACCCTGACAGTATCTGCAAGGCAGGAATTTTAAGCTGACATTATTGTTGAAATGGAAACAACCGAACTGATAAGGAAAGTGAGAAAGATTGAGATCAAGACAAGAGGTCTTTCATCGCATATCTTTTCCGGAGAATATCACAGCGCTTTCAAAGGGCGTGGCATGGCCTTCAGTGAGGTAAGGGAGTATATGCCGGGTGATGACATCCGCTCCATTGACTGGAACGTAACCGCTCGTTTCGGACATCCTTTCGTAAAGATATTTGAAGAGGAAAGGGAACTGACCGTAATGCTGCTGGTTGACGTAAGCGCCAGCGGCGAGTTTGGTACCAGGGCGCAGTTTAAGAAAGACCTGCTCACCGAGTTATGCGCCGTACTTTCTTTTTCCGCAATCCAGAATAATGACAAGATCGGTTTGATATTCTTCAGCGATAAGATCGAAAAATTCATCCCTCCCAAAAAAGGAAAATCACACATCCTCCGGATCATTCGTGAACTCATCAACTTCGAACCGGTTCATACCCGAACCCGGATAGAAGAAGCGCTCCGCTACGTAGTGAACGTGATCAAGAAGAGAAGCATCTGCTTTGTGATCTCCGATTTCATGGATCATTCCTTTGATGATGCCCTGAAACTGGCCAATAAAAAACATGATGTAGTAGCCTTAAGGATCTATGATGAAAGAGAATCCAATCTTCCGGAAATGGGAATTATAAAACTTCTCGATGCGGAAACAGGTAAATTAATGATTGTTGATACGAAGTCTGAAAAATTCAGAAATGAGTACAGGAAAAAATGGGAGAAATGGGAGAAAAGCATGGCGGATAGCTTTGCACGCAGCGGCGTGGATCATTGTTCGATCAGAACAGACCAATCTTATGTTAAACCTCTCATGACCCTTTTTAAAAAGAGAGGACTTCGGGGTTGAACCTCAGTTCGCCTTCCTGAATTTATATCATCAGGAATAAATATTCTCTAATCTGTTGAATTGAATTATGCCAAAGCAAAACAGGACAATTAGTATTAAAGTATCGGGAAAAAAGTTTTTCGCTTCCTGCATGGTCCTTTTTTCGTCTTTGCTTTTCAACCTGGCCACTGCCGCTCTACCTGCTGGACCAGTGCTCGTGAAAGCCATACCTGATACGAATCACATCCGGATTGGTGAACAATTGTCAATCTCCCTGAAAGCTGAAGTACCAACCGGTGTATTACTGAACTTCCCCCTTTTTCCTGACACACTCAATGGTTTGGAAATAATTAAAAGGAGCCCGATTGATACCATCCTGTCAGCAGATAAAAGCAGTTCCATACTCTCCCAAACCCTCCTTGCCACCTGTTTCGACTCAGGATATTATGCCATCGCGCCTTTCCACTTTACATCACTCAATCCTGAAACCGGAAATACCGACACCTTCTCCACCGAAGCATTCCTCATTTCCGTGAGCTCCGTACCGGTCGACACCACACAAGCCATTAAGGACATAAAGGCAACCATCAGCGTTCCACTCACCTGGAAAGAAATACTGGCAATTGGAGGCGGTGTACTCCTCGCCCTTCTGATTCTCTTCCTGATTATACGGTTTCTCAGAAAACGTAAACCGGAAATTAAACCTGTTCCTGCACCGGTTCCCACCCGACCCGCTTATGAACTGGCACTGGAAGCGCTGAGAAAAGTGGAAAAGGAAAAACTCTGGCAGCAAGGTTACTTTAAATCCTATCACAGTTCGGTTTCGGATATCCTTCGTGAATATATCGAAAGGAGTTTTGATATCAACGCCCTTGAGCTCACCTCTGATGAAACTCTTGAAAGGATCAGAAGAAACAGAAATCCTTTACACGAGACTGATAAACTTGCTTCCGTTTTGCACACTGCGGATCTTGTGAAGTTCGCAAAGCTTGTCCCATTACCCGATGAAAACGAAAGATCCCTTCGTTACGCATATGATTTCGTAAACGGAACCAGACCGCTAACAGAGAATGATCTGCAGAGAAAGGAGGATCCAATATGATGCAGGGCATACGGTTCGATCAGCCTGAATACTTGTGGATATTGCTCCTCATTCCCGTGCTGATAATCATCAGGTTTTATTTTAACAGGAGGAAACCTGCCTTTATCAGGTTTTCATCTCTGCACCTCCTGGAAGGATATGTACCGAGTTTTCGTCAACGCCTGCTTTTCGTGCCTTTCCTTCTGAGGATGACGGCTCTTGCCCTGATCATTATAGCCCTGGCAAGGCCACAATCCAGTTCCAGCGGACAAAATATCACCACCGAAGGTATCGATATCATCATGTCGCTCGACATATCCGCCAGCATGCTGGCAGAAGATCTCAAACCAAACAGGCTTAAAGCGGCAAAATCCGTTGCCGAAACCTTTATTGATGCAAGACCCAATGACAGGATCGGACTTGTTGTTTTCAGCGGAGAAAGTTTCACTCAATGTCCGCTGACTACCGACCATTCTGTGATAAAAAATTTATTCAGAGGGATTGAATCGGGAATGCTGGCCGACGGAACGGCAATTGGTGAAGGGCTGGCAACAGCTGTCAACAGAATACGGACCAGCAAGGCGAAAAGCAAGGTGATCATTCTCCTCACCGACGGGGTAAATAATGTTGGCTCCATTGCACCGGTAACCGCCGGTGAAATCGCCCGGACTTTTGGAATCAGGGTCTATACCATAGGTGTAGGTACGAGAGGTCTCGCACCTTACCCCTTCAATACGCCATTCGGAATTCAATATCAGAATGTCGAAGTGCAGATTGATGAAGCGGTACTAAAGCAAATTGCCGCCGATACCGGCGGAAAATATTTCAGGGCGACGAATACGACTCAATTGAAGGAGATATATTCAGACATTGACAAACTTGAAAAAACAAGAATCGATGTAACCGAATTCCGAAAAAAAACCGAAGAGTTTTACCCCATCGTTCTGGCGGCACTGATCCTGCTTTTGCTTGATTTCCTGCTTCGTTTCACCGTGTTAAAAACCATCCCCTGACATGCTGAGATTCGCCCATCCGGAACACCTCTATGCACTGGCTGTCTTGCCGGTCATGCTGATCATCTATTTATTTTCAAGGTACAGCCGGAAAAAATCCCTTCAGAAGTTCGGAGAGAACAGGCTTGTTGATGAACTGACGAAAACCTACTCACCCTTAAAGCAAAACATTCGATTCATTCTGCTCTTCTTCGCGTTATGCCTGCTGATTGTTGCCTGGGCTAATCCCCAGATCGGAACCAGACTGGAAGAGGTAAAAAGAAGCGGCGTCGATGTGATCATCGCCCTTGACATATCGAACAGTATGAAAGCGGAAGATATCCGTCCGAATAGGCTGGAAAGGGCCAAGCAATCCATCAGCCGGCTTATAGATAAAATGGAAAATGACAGGATAGGTATCGTGGTTTTTGCGGGCCATGCTTATGTACAACTACCCATCACCTCCGACTACTCTGCCGCCAAGTTGTTCCTGACCAGCATTGATCCGGACATTATTCCGACACAAGGTACTGCCATAGGATCCGCTATCGAACTGGCCATGAAATCTTATGTAGGGCAGGATAACAAACATAAGGCTCTAATCATTATTACCGATGGAGAAAACCATGAAGACGACGCGGTGGATGCTGCCCGGAAAGCCAATGAGGAAGGCGTGATAATTCATACGGTAGGATTCGGGTCGCCTGACGGCTCCCCTATACCGGTTTACCGGAATGGCGCCCAGGTCGACTTTATCAAAGACAAAGATGGTAATGTGGTGCTGACCAGACTCGATGAACTCACTCTTGAAAAGATAGCCGCGGAAGGCAAAGGCCAATACCGCCGTGCGACCAACAGTGATGACGGCTTATCGGATATCCTGGATCAGATAGCAGGCATGGAGAAGAAGACATTTGGAACCCGGCAATTCACCGGTTTCGAAGACCGGTTTCAGTATTTTCTGGCTTCCGCCCTGATTCTTCTTGTGCTACATTCTCTCTTCAGCAAAAGGAAAAACCGGCATCTTGAAAAAATAAACTTATTCAGTGTACCAGATAAGAAACAACAATGAACATATACAGCTCTATACCCGGTGATACAATATACGAAGGCAACGTTCTGAACGCCTCTGTCTCATCTTTTCTTGCAAGCTACCGCTGTCGGTTCATGCTGATCCTGATCATGCTCAGCTTACCTTTTAGTCTTAGCGCTCAATCAGAAAGAAGGCTTATCAGTGAAGGAAATGAACAATATCAAAGCAAGAAATTCAGTGAGGCGGAGAAAAATTACCGCCAGTCGATTGAGAAAAATAAAAATTCGGTGGCCGGAAAATACAATCTTGGCAATGCATTGTATAAACAGGATAAACTTGCAGAAGCAGGAAACCAATACAGATCACTTCTGTCAGACGAAAAGTTAAGCAATGAGAATAAGGCGCGAGCCTATCACAATCTGGGAAATTCTCTCCTTAAGGAATCAAAATTTGAAGAAAGTATTGAAGCCTATAAAAATTCTCTCAGGCTAAATCCTTCCGATAACGATACCCGTTACAACCTGGCCTATGCAAAGGCCAAACTGCAACAGCAACAACAACAGCAACAACAGAAGCAGGACAATAAGGACAATAAGGATCAGCAACAGCAACAAGACCAACAACAACAAGACCAACAGGACAAGAAAAAGGGTGAGCAGGATCAGGAACAGAAATCCCGCGATGGGGAAGAAAAAGAGGAACAAAAATCCGCTCAGCGAAACAAGAATGAAATTTCAAGGGAAGATGCTGAAAAGATTCTCCAGGCCCTGAACAATGACGAGAAACAACTTCAGAAAAAATTAACGAAAAAGGATGCGGTCAGAATTTCGATAGACAAAAAGTGGTAATGCCATTGGAGACAACAGTAAAATTGACAAAGGAAATGGAACGCCAAACCGAAAGAATACTCCTTCGTCCATGGGAATTGAAGGATGCTCCAGGTCTGCTGGAACTGAATACAGATCCGGAAGTGATGCGATTCACAGGAGACGCTCCATTTCAAAACCTGGATGAAGCAATCCGGCTGATTGAATCCTATGATCAATTTAGCAGATACAGAATGGGAAGATTCACCCTGATCAACAAAATATCAAATGAATACATGGGCTGGTGCGGACTGAATTATGATGCGGAAAGCGGAGAAACCGATCTTGGATTCAGGTTAATTAAAAAGTTCAGAGGTCAGGGTTATGCGACAGAAGCTTCTGTCTCATGCCTTGAATATGGATTTCGCTCACTTGAGCTCAGGAAGATTATTGGCAGAGCAGTGAAAGAAAATAAGGCCAGTATTGCCGTCTTGCAAGGGGTCGGCATGAAATTTGAAAAAAATTTCACTGCACACGGAAGTCTTTGCGAGCAATATTCGATTACCTTGGCACAATGGAATGAAATGCAGGAATCGGCCTTCAGATCTGCCGCAAACCAACCTGAAAAGACCGGAAGGAAATGAAATTAATCAGTAAGCTGCGTACGTATACCTTCTATCTGCTCTGCAGCCTGAGTATGATTATTGTAAACAGTTCTCATGCTCAGGATGAAAAGTTCACCGCTTCAAGTTCATCCTCCAGTGTTGCCGTAGGCGAGCAATTCCAAATTACCTTTTCATTCAGTGGAAACGGCAAAGGATTCAAGGCTCCGGATTTCCAGGGTTTCAGCGTGCTTATGGGGCCGAGTCAAAGCAGCAGTGTGCAAATCATCAACGGTAATTTTTCTAAGACAATCTCCTTTACCTATGTACTGCAGGCCCTGAAGGAAGGAAATTTCAAAATCGGGGGTGCGGAGATCACCGGAAGCTCCGGAAAGGTGATCAGCAATTCCCTCAACATCCAGGTTACTAAAGGCTCAGTACAGCCCTCAACACGCGGGCAAGGAAATGCGGCTCCACAAAGCGGTCAGGAAGGTGGAAATGCTTTTCTCAGAGCCACGGTTGACAAGAACAACGTACTTCTGGGCGAAGCAGTTGTCCTCACGTACAGGCTCTATACAAAAGTGAGTCTGCTCAACTACAGCCTTGACAAAATTCCTTCCATGAACGGTTTCTGGAGTCAGGATATAGAAATGCCTCAGCAATTAAACTTCAGGCAGGAGAATGTGGATGGTGTGAATTATAATGTTGCAGACCTGAAAAAAGTGGTGCTGTTTCCACAACGAAGCGGAAATTTACAGATAGAACCCATGACAGGGGAAGTACTGGCGCGGATACAGGTTAAGAGACAAAGCAGAAGCAATGACCCCTTCGATCAGTTTTTCAATGATCCTTTCTTTGGCAATCCCTTCAATTCAAATATAAAGGACGTAAAGATTCCTCTGAAGAGCGAATCAGTCAGAATCAATGTGAGAGAATTGCCTTCTGGTGCGCCTGAATCGTTTGGAGGTGCGGTCGGAGAATATGCATATAGCGTAAGTCTCGACAGAAACGAGGTGAAAGCGCATGAACCGGTAAACCTCAAGATAAGGATTAACGGAAAAGGGAATATTAAACTTATTGATGCTCCCGAAATAAAGTTCCCGCCTGACTTTGAGACCTATGATCCAAAAGAAAGTACGAACCTTAGCGCTTCAACTTCAGGTGTCAGCGGAAGTAAAACTTTTGAGTACTTGCTTATACCAAGAAATGCAGGTGAATATAAAATTACCGTGGCTGACTTCGGCTTCTTCGATCTTGCGAAAAGAACGTACCAGGAAATTCCTTCGCCTGAACTGACTGTTAAAGTTCTGAAGGGAGAAGAGACCGGTGTGGTGATAAGCGGAGGCGCTGTTTCCAAATCAGACATACAATTGCTGGGAAAAGATATCCGCTTCATCAAACTGAACGAACCACAGTTCCTATTAAAGCAAGAACCATTATACGGATCAGGAATATTTTATACCCTGCTCGGAGCTCCTGCCTTGATTTTCGCCTGTATGCTATGGGTTAGAAAAAGAAATGAAAAACGGGGTGAGAATAAAGGTCTTCTGAAAAGCCGTCGCGCAACGAAGATTGCTTTGAAAAGACTGTCAGTAGCTAAAAAATTACTGAGCGCAAACGAGAAAGAAAAATTTCTTGATGAAATCTCAAGGGCAATGTGGGGATTTATCAGTGACAAATTACAAATACCTGTAGCTGACCTTTCCAAAGAAAGCGCTGCTGATAAACTAAAAGGTCTCAAGGTAGATGACGTGGTCATTAAGAAATTTACAGACACCATTGACGAATGCGAATTCGCCCGCTTTGCCAGAACAGGAGATAGCAGTAATGAAAACCTGTACAAAAACGCTCTTGATTCCATTACCCGTATCGAGGAGTCAGCACAACCCTGATATGAAACTCAGTAAACATACCAAGCTTTCCGGACTGATCTCTATCATTCTCTATATTGCCATTCCCCTGTTTTCACAAGCAAGCGATCAGGAAAATTACAGAAAGGCAAATCAGGCCTATCAGCAAAAGGAGTATGACAAGGCCATTGAACTCTATGGAAAACTGGAGAAGAAGGGTATCATGTCCCATGAATTATTCTATAACCTGGGCAATGCATGGTATAAGAAAGGAGATATTGCCCATGCCATTTTATATTATGAAAGAGCCTTGAAGATGAATCCCGGAGACGAAGACGCGGGCTTCAATCTGAAACTTGCCTCCCTGAAAGTCATTGATAAAATTGACGCGGTCCCGCAGATATTCTACAAACGATGGATTCTGACCATCACATCGCTCCTGACCCCCCAAGGCTGGAGCATTACCCTGATCCTTTTCCTCTGGATAGCCTTGATATTCGCACTGGTATTCCTGTTCGGGCGATCAGCAGGAACAAGGAAGACCGGGTTCTTTCTCATGCTGATCTTTCTGTTTCTGTTTCTGATTACTTTTATTCCGGCAGGGAAAAGTCATACTATGTATTACATACAGAAAAACGCAGTCATCATGACACCCAGCGTTTATGTCAAGAGTTCTCCTGATGAAAAAGGAATTGACCTATTTATCATTCATGAAGGCACCAAAGTCGAAGTGCTGGAAGAACTGAACAACTGGTATAAGATCAGATTACTTAACGGCAACATTGGCTGGCTCCTCAGTTCTGAAACTGAAGTGATCTGACCTTAAACAGTCCTGCAATACTACAACCTCCCGAATAGCCATAATCTTGAAACAAATCGCTTTACTCAGTGATACACACAGTCATCTGGATGGGAGGAGCATTGAACATCTTTCAGACTGTGATGAGATCTGGCATGCCGGAGACCTTGGTGATATATCCGTACTGGACAGACTGAACAAGATAAAAACCACCAGAGCTGTCTTTGGAAATATTGACGGTAACCTAATCCGGCAAAGCTGCCCAGTTGAACTGAACTTCAGTTGCGAAGACCTGAAAGTATTTATGACACACATCGGAGGCTATCCGGGAAATTATGCACCGGGGATCCGTGAAAAGCTTGAGCTGTACAAACCTGACCTTTTCATTTGCGGTCACTCACACATTCTTAAAGTGATGCCTGATAAAACGATGGACCTCTTGCATATCAACCCCGGTGCGGCAGGAATTCACGGCTTTCACAAGTTCAGGACATTGGTAAAATTCAGTGTGAGTGGAAAGAAAATTGAAAATATGAAAGTCGTCGAACTCGGTCTGAGAGGGCGGATGGAATAAGAGCTTCCTGAATTCAGCGCAAACGATCCGCGGAACGCACAAGTTCTTCGTCCTTCTTCACGAAGCGACTGGCAAGGAACAGAAAGATGAGCTCAAACAAAGGAAGATAACTGCCATATTGATATTCTATGCGCTGGTTCATATTGGATGACATGGTATCAGCAACAAAGAACAGTAGCCCGATCAGAAGACAGGTTAACAGTAAACCGATGGTACAAAGGCGGGCCTGGACATTTCTCCATTTATACATGAAAATGGTAATGAATGCCAGGACGCCGACCGCGACGTTTAGTATCATCAGCAGGGAATTATCCGCTATATTAAATGATTTTACGGTAAGGCTCCCGGAAGCCTGATCAACATCATGTAATTCATAAACGGGTACGAGAATGAGAATGCCGGAAATGATCACTACCAACAGTAAAAAGATGGATTGAACACGCTGAATCATAGGATTTTTTTAATAAAACAGGAGAATGTCGATTCTTTAACAGTGAAACAATAATACCCAATAATCGTTAAGGGTAATAAGAATCGGCATTTTTTTTTAATAAATTTGTCGGACTTAAAAGAAAAGAACGTATACTTGCCATATAAATAAACGCCGATCCGGATTTTTATATTTATCCGTCCCGGTACACCCCGTTCATCTTAGGGTAATCCTATCTCTCAATTTTATCTTATTAATCTTATGATTTCATGTCCTTTTCAAAGGGCAAAATAAGCAATACAGCAAGGCAAATGTCGCTCTGACATTCCGCACCAAAATCACTATTTTTTTATGTACGACATTCTCGAATTGAATGACAAGCTCGTCAATGAGCTAAAAGAAATTGCACGTTTAATGAGCATCCCCAACTACGATGAACTTCGTAAACAGGAGCTCATATACAAAATCCTCGATCAGCAGGCATTGAATCCTCAGGCCAGTTCATCCATCAAGGAAGCCCTTGTTGCCAAATTCGCTCCCGCAGAAAAGGTAAGCCTCAAAGAAACCAAGGCGGAACCGGAGCCAGAAATTGCCGAAGAGGCTGCCGGCAGCAAGGAAAGACCAAAGCGCAAACGTGTGATCCCTGAAAAAACAGCAGTTCCGGACAAACCGGCTGCAGTTGTACTGGAGCCTAGTGTGAAGATCCCTGCCAAACGACAGGAACCTTATGTTCCGCCGGCACAACCCGTTCCGCAACCCAGAATTGATAATTTCAACCGCCCTGCTCCACAGAGACCTGCAGAGCAGGACAGAAATTTCCGGCAACGAAGGGAAATTCCGGTTCCGGTTGTGGAAGCGCCTGCAGAACTCGATTCCATCATAGAAGCAGAGGGAGTTTTGGAGACTATGCCTGACGGATTCGGATTTCTGAGATCGTCCGATTTCAATTACCTCACTTCACCGGATGATGTGTATGTATCTCAATCACAGATCAAATTATTCGGACTGAAGACCGGTGACACAGTGAAAGGAATGGTCCGTCCCCCGCGCGAAGGCGAAAAATATTTCCCTCTTGTAAAAGTTGATTTCATCAATGGCCAGGATCCCGCCATTGTCAGAGACCGTATCCATTTTGATTTCCTCACCCCCCTCTTTCCGCAGGAGAAACTAAATCTGAGCGGATCCAATACCAATCATTCAACCCGGATCATGGACCTTTTCACTCCGATCGGAAAAGGACAACGGGGACTTATCGTGGCTCAACCCAAAACAGGAAAGACCATGTTGCTGAAGGATGTGGCCAATGCTATCGCGGCAAATCATCCTGAAGTGTACATGATCATCCTGCTCATCGATGAAAGACCGGAAGAGGTGACCGACATGGCAAGAAGTGTAAAAGCGGAAGTGGTCGCTTCCACCTTTGATGAACCGGCTGAACGTCATGTTAAAATCGCAAACATTGTGCTCGAAAAAGCCAAGAGGATGGTGGAATGCGGACATGATGTGGTCATCCTGCTGGATTCAATCACCCGTCTGGCAAGAGCCTATAATACCGTGGCGCCCGCGAGCGGCAAAGTACTTTCCGGTGGTGTTGAAGCCAATGCCCTGCATAAACCCAAGCGCTTTTTCGGTTCTGCCCGCAAAATAGAAAATGGAGGGAGCCTGACTATCCTCGCGACAGCGCTGATCGATACCGGATCAAGGATGGACGAGGTCATCTTCGAAGAGTTCAAAGGGACCGGAAATATGGAATTACAGCTTGACAGAAAACTCAGTAATAAACGCATCTTCCCTGCTATTGACCTGGTTGCTTCCAGTACACGACGTGAGGATATGCTTCTGGATAAAGAAACTTTACAGCGAATGTGGATTCTGAGAAATCATCTCGCAGATATGAATCCGCTTGAAGCAATGGAATTCCTTCTCACGCAGATGCGAGGCACCAAATCGAATGAGGAGTTCCTCGTTTCAATGAATGGTTAACAGCGCCTCAAGAAAGAATCACTCCTGCATCTCTCCTGAATATACCGTATGAACTCCCGGTCTGTATTGCCGTGACGCTTCTATCATGGCAGCAGCCACCCTGGATGCAGATATGCCTTTCAGGTTTTTCAAAGGGCCCCAGAATAAAAATGCAAAAGCCTTGAAGATGGCGATGGCTATACGCTCCCCTCTTCTCACTTCCTCCCGGTAGCCAATCAGCAGAGAAGGTCTGAAAAAAATAATACAAGGGATATGTAATGACTTTACCTTCTCTTCCATCTGGCCTTTCACCCTGTTATAAAACACCCTGGACCGTGCATTGGCGCCCATGGCTGAAATACAGAAAAACCCTTTACAGGACATTTTTTCCGCCAACGCTGCCAGCGCAACAGGATAATCGTAATCAACCTTTCTGAAGGCTTCTTTGCTCCCTGCATTTTTCATCGTCGTACCCAGGCAACAAAAGACATCGTCGGTCTCCTTAAAGTGAGACTCAAATTCCTTCAAACGGTCAAAGTCCGTTTCGATCTCTGTCAATTTCTCGTGCCGGTATGAGGTTTTCTTCCTTACCAAGGCAATCACTTTATCATAGTCACTACTCTCCAGAAGCAGAAGAAGCAATTCCCGCCCAACCAGACCTGTTGAACCCGAAATTAAAGCTACTTTTCCGGCTACCATAGGAAAATTTGATTAGAGAATTTGAAAAATAAATTGAAATCAGAAAGACAACATCCCGGTATGATCAAGGCTGTTACCGGAATTTTCTCCGGATTACTTTCTACCCGTCCTACCCTTGATCAGTTGATCACGGATCTCCTTCACCGGCAATTCTTCGTATCCGTTTTTCTCTGATCTGCTTTCAGGAAAGTATTTCACCTCTATGGGATCTTTCACTTTCTCTTTCAACAGGGCAAACTCAACAACTTCGATCATCTCTGTAACATAATGAAACCTTAAATCCTTTACATACTCTTTGGATATTTCTTCTATATCTTTTTTATTATCGGAAGATAATAAGATATCCTTAATACCTGCCCGTCTGGCAGCAAGAATTTTTTCTTTAATTCCGCCGACCGGCAACACTTTTCCCCTCAGGGTTATTTCACCTGTCATAGCGAGACTGTTCTTCACTTTCCTTTGGGTGAAGGCTGATGCCAATGCGGTAAGCATGGTCACACCTGCACTCGGGCCATCTTTAGGCGTGGCGCCTTCAGGAACATGTATATGAATATCCCATTGGTCAAATACACGGTAATCCACCCCCAGGTTTTCCGAATGCGCCTTGAGATAGGCCAGCGCTATCACAGCAGACTCCTTCATCACGTCACCCAGGTTCCCGGTCAGGGTTAATTTCCCTTTTCCCCTGCTGATGCTTGCCTCAACAAAGAGGATATCTCCGCCAACCGATGTCCATGCAAGTCCCGTAACCACACCCGCCACTTCATTGCCTTGTTTTCTGTCCGGACGGAAAATCTCCGCGCCTAACATGCGGGTAACGTCTTCCGTTGTCAATGCCGGATTGTACTTCTCCTCCATGGCAATCTGCTTGGCGACACCTCTCACAACCGAAGCGATTTTCTTTTCCAGTCCGCGAACACCCGATTCACGGGTATAATGCTCCACGATGAATTCAACAAGTTTCGCGGATATCTTCACCTGGTCTTTTTTTACTCCGTGCGCTTCAAGCTGCTTGGGCAGCAGGTGCTTCATGGCGATCTGAACTTTTTCCTCCAGGGTATAACCGTTGATCTCGATAATCTCCATCCTGTCCATCAGCGCCGGTTGAACGCGACTCAGTGAATTTGCCGTGGCGATGAACAATACATTGGAGAGATCAAAATCCGTTTCCACGTAATTATCATAAAAGGTATTGTTCTGCTCCGGATCCAGTACTTCCAGCAAGGCCGATGAAGGATCGCCGTGAAAATCATTTCCCAGTTTATCAATTTCGTCAAGGACGAATACGGGATTGCTTGATTTGGCCTTTTTCAGGTTCTGAATGATCCGGCCCGGCATGGCTCCAATATAGGTTTTGCGGTGTCCTCTGATTTCTGCTTCATCCCTTAATCCTCCGAGAGACATTCGAACATATTTCCTCCCCAAAGCCTTGGCGATCGATTTTCCGAGAGAGGTCTTTCCGACTCCCGGAGGTCCGTACAGGCACATGATCGGACTCTTCATATCATGCTTCAGCTTCAGAACAGCCAGATATTCGAGTATGCGGGATTTAACTTTTTCAAGACCATAATGATCTTTATCCAATACTTTTTGCGCATGCTTCAGATCAAAATTATCATTGGTAAATTCGTTCCAGGGAAGATCCAGCAGTAACTCCAGGTAATTCAGTATCACTGAGTATTCCGCGGCCGCCGGGTTCATCCTCGAAATGCGGTCGCATTCCTTTTGAAAAAGATCCGCAACTTCTTTTCCCCACTTCTTCTTCTTGGCTCTTTCCCGCAGTTCGGATACTTCACGGTCGGGTGTGGAACCTCCAAGTTCTTCCTGAATGGTACGCAACTGCTGATTGAGAAAATATTCCCGCTGCTGCTTGTCTATATCGGTTCTTACTTTGCTTTGAATCTGGTTCTTCAATTCAAGCATCTGCAATTCCTTGGTCAGTAAGGCCAGTACCCTTGTCGCTCTTTTTTTGTGATCTTCTATTTCCAGCAATTCCTGTTTTGTGCCTACGTCCATATTCATATTGGACGAAATGAAATTGATCAGGAAAGTCTGGCTTTCAATATTCCTTATCGCGAATGCAGCATCGGAAGGAATGTTTGGTGAGTTTTGAATGATCTGCAAGGCGAGATCCTTGAGCGAGGCGACAGTAGCCATAAACTCCTTATCCTTTTCGCTGCCCTTGGTCTCTGGAAAAGGTTTTACCGTGCAGCGGATATAGGGTTCGGTCTGTACACATTTGTCCAATCTGAACCTTCGCTTCCCCTGGATGATAATGGTGGTGTTTCCATCCGGCATACGAAGCATCTTCAGCACGTTTGCCACGGTTCCTACCTTATTGAGATCTTCAAAGTTTGGGTCTTCAATGGCTACGTCTTTTTGCGCAACAACACCAATAATCTTATCGCCTTTGTAGGCGTCTTTGATGAGGTTGATCGATTTATCCCTGCCAACGGTAATCGGAATCACCACACCGGGGAATAAAACCGTGTTGCGCAAAGGGAGTATCGATAAAGTCTCAGGAATGGCCTGCTGATTCATCTGATCTTCGTCTTCCTGCGAGAGCAGCGGGATGAATTCAGAATCGTCATCGATGATATTACTGAGATCTAAAGGGTTAAGCAGTTTATGATCACTCATTTTTCTGGAATCAGGTTTATAATAAGACAATCTGGCAGAATCACTCGAATAAATGACTCAATCCCTGATAGTCCATTTTCGTGCCAGCGCAGCCTGTATGACAAGAATGGAAGACCATGCAAGAAAACAAAAAATCATAGTATCCCAAAGTAATAGAAGCAGGATTTCCTCGCTTAAATGTCAAGAAAAAACGAAGATTAATGCTCTATATAGAGCCTGAAGGATGTTTCTGTCATGCTCCTATATTACAACTTGCGCACCGTAACATCCCTATTCAGATTGATTTCCAACTTTTGTCAATCCCATCGGAATCTAGTAGGTTTGCAGCCTTGATTATGGAGCGAAAAAACTTGTCAAAAAGGCTTGAATCACTTTCCGAAAGCCAGACCATAGGAATGTCTAAACTTAGTCGGGAATTAGCCGCGACGGGGGTTGATGTGATTAACCTTAGTCTGGGTGAACCCGATTTTGTAACACCCCTTCACATACGGGAGGCGGCAAAGAAAGCGATCGATGATGGCTTTACTTTCTATCCGCCCATTGCCGGTTTCAACGAGTTACGTCAGGCGATCTCTGATAAGTTCAGCAGAGAGAATGGACTCGACTATGCACCCAATCAGATAGTGGTTTCAACGGGGGCCAAGCAATCGATTGCGAATGTCGTACTCAGTCTGGTGAATCCGGGTGATGAAGTGATCATTCCACTTCCTTATTGGGTAAGTTATATTGAAATCGTAAAACTTGCTGAGGGTATTACTGTTCCGATTCACACCGGCATTAAAACGGATTTTAAAATCAGTCCCGCTGAACTTGAAAAAGCAATAACGCCAAGAACCAAATTGTTCATCTTCTCTTCTCCCTGCAATCCGACAGGAAGCGTTTACACAAAAAAGGAACTGAAAGCGCTTGCTGAAGTTTTCGCAAAACATCCGGATGTTTTTATTCTGTCCGATGAAATTTACGAGCATATAAATTTCCTGGACCGTCATGAGAGCATCGCGCAATTCGAAGAGATTCGTGAAAGAGTGATCATTGTTAACGGACTCTCCAAAGGTTATGCAATGACTGGCTGGAGGATCGGTTATATCGGAGCGCCGCAATATATCGCGGCTGCCTGCGACAAGATTCAGGGACAGTTTACATCAGCCGCCTCTTCGATTTCTCAGAAGGCCGCTGAAGCGGCACTCAACGGAAATAATGCGCCGACACTGGATATGAAAAACGCTTTCAGAAGAAGGCGCGACCTTGTACTTCGAATGCTGAAAGAGATTCCCGGCCTTATTGTTAACGAGCCCGAAGGAGCCTTTTATGTTTTTCCCGATATAAGTTCGTATTTTGGGAAGAAAGACGGCGACAAGGTAATAAAAACCGCAAGCGATCTGTGTATGTACCTGCTCCATAAAGGTCATGTAAGTACGGTTACAGGGGAAGCATTTGGCGCTCCGGATTGTATCCGGATATCCTATGCAGCCTCTGATGAAAAGCTGAAAAGCGCCATGGAAAGAATTAAAGCGGCCCTGGAAAAATTATCCTGAAACGGAACATTTCAAAAGAAGCTTTAGACTTAAGCAGAATAATATTATCCACCTATTTTGGCAAAAAGCAAAACCAAATCAGTAGCAAAACTTTTTGAAGATTTCAAAAAAGTGAACGTCCTGATCATCGGGGATGTGATGATCGATGCCTATTTGTGGGGAAAGGTTGAAAGAATCTCTCCTGAGGCTCCTGTGCCGATCGTTTCCGTCACCAAACGTGAGAACAGACTTGGAGGAGCCGCCAACGTGGCTTTGAATGTGCAGGCAATGGGCGCTACTCCGTTGCTCTGTTCCGTCATCGGAAACGACTACAACGGAAGAACATTCATTGAGATCATGCAGCAACTGAACATGTCGCCTGACGGTCTGGTTCAAAGTGATGAAAGACCAACTACCCGGAAAACCAGAGTGATCGGAAACAATCATCAAATGCTCCGGGTAGATGAAGAGAAAGACGAAGACATAACAAGCTCCGACCGAAAGCGCTTAATCAACCGGATCAGTTCAATACTTGATAAAAAGAAAACTGACGTGATCGTTATTGAAGATTACGACAAAGGTGTAATTTCAAGATCCCTGATCGAGCAGGTCGTAAAACTGGCGTCTCAGCATAAAGTACCTGTTGCCGTTGACCCGAAAAGGCGAAACTTCAATCATTATAAAAATATAAACCTTTTCAAGCCTAATCTGAAAGAATTTCGTGAAGGTATGAAAGTCGATCTTGAAAAAGGGAATGTGAATGAGATCATTTCGGCGGTGAAGAAACTCCGCAAAGACCAGAACCTGGATACCGTTTTACTCACCTTGTCAGAACGGGGAATCTTGCTGATCGATGGGAAGCATGAATTAATCATCCCTGCTCATGTAAGGAACATTGCGGATGTGTCCGGTGCGGGTGATACGGTCATCAGCATTGCCGCACTCTGCCTCGCGCTGAAAACCAATCCGCTTACCGGAGCAACCCTGGCCAATCTTGCCGGTGGACTGGTATGTGAAAAGGTTGGTGTCGTACCCGTGGAAAAGGACTTGTTGTATCGTGAAGCTGCCATGCTGGAACTCATCTGATATGACGGAACAGGTAACTCCCTATAAGAACAGCAGCCTGAATAAGAAACAGCAGGTCGCGCAGATGTTCAATAATATTGCCTGGCGCTATGATTTTCTGAATCACTTTTTATCGTTTGGAATTGATAAGTACTGGCGAAGGCGCGCCATAGCAAAACTGAGAGAAACTCATCCGCAGATCATACTGGATGTCGCCTGCGGTACTGCTGACCTTGCCCTGGCGGCAATGAGACTCAAACCATCGAAAATTTACGGAATTGATATTTCATCCGATATGCTTGCTATCGGAAAAGAAAAAATAAGGAAGAAAAAACTCCAGGAAAGGATAGAACTTCTCGAATCCGACTCAGAGAACCTCATCTTTGAAGACAATAAATTCGACGCGCTGACCGTTGGATTTGGCGTACGGAATTTCGAGAATCTGGAAAAAGGCCTTTCGGAGATGCTGCGTGTGTTGAAGCCCGGAGCCAAGGCTGTCATACTTGAATTCTCCAAACCTTCATCCGCTTTCATCAGTCATTTGTACTCGTTTTATTCATCAAGAGTATGTCCCTGGCTGGGAAATAAATTATCAAAGGATCCCGCAGCCTATACGTATCTGAACAGATCTGTCGAAGCATTCCCTGAAGGCGAAAATTTCGCAACCATTCTCAGGAAAACAGGTTATAAGGAAGTTGAAGTTTTACCACTCACTTTCGGTGTGGTCAGTATCTATACGGGTGTAAAATCAAAATGAATCTCCCAGACAGCAAACAAAATTTTTGCATTCGCCTGAAACGGATCACTCTCTTTTTGATTTGCTTTCTTTCTGCCGGTCTGACTGAACTCAGCGCCCAACTGAATAATGTTCCCATCAACCTGCCCAAGTATGATCATCAGCGCATACACTTTGGGTTTACTCTCGGACTAAACAGCAGTAATTTCCGTGTACAAAAGGTTGACGATTTTAAAGAACAAGACTCCATATACAGTATTGAACCCGGCGCGGTGATGGGACTGAACCTGGGCATTATCAGTAACCTGCGAATAGGAAATCATTTTGATCTCAGGTTTATCCCTGCACTGTCTTTTGCACAGAGAAATCTTGAATACAATTTTTATTATCCCGGTTCATCCGGAAATCTGATCACTAAAAAAATTGAATCAACCTATCTTGAATTCCCGCTTAACCTGAAATTTAAAAGTAAGCGTATCAATAATTACAGGGTTTATGTTCTTGCCGGAGGGCGCTATTCGATAGATATGGTATCTCAGGCTAAAGTGCAGAACAGAGATAAAGACATAGTCAAACTCGAGCGTTATGATTACGGATATGAAATCGGAATGGGCTTTGATTTCTATATGACGTATTTTAAATTCTCTCCGGAGATAAAGATGTTCAACGGATTGAACAATTTACTTGTAAGCGAAAACACCGCTTTTGCAAGACCACTCAAAGGATTAAAGTCAAAAATATTCCTGATATCCTTTACTTTTGAATAAAAGCTGCATCTGCAGCATATTTACCCGGAATGATCAGACAACCAGAGCTTGTCCTTCTTCCCGAAGAGGCGGCAGACGAAGCAAAAGTGTTAGTTAAGGCCGCGAAGGAATTATCCATAGCTCCCGAACGGATATTCTCACTGCGGATCCTGAGGCGTTCCATTGATGCGAGGTCAAAGACAGTCCGTATCAGATTACAGACGGAGATCCACATAGATGAAAATCCGCTGAGAGAGCCTGAAACGGAATTCAGGTTCGGGAACGATGTTGGAAAGGGAAAACCCGTTCTCATCGCGGGCTTTGGGCCTGCAGGCATGTTTGCCGCCTTAAGACTGATAGAGCTGGGTTTCAAACCCATCATTGTAGAAAGGGGAAAAAATGTACGTGACAGACGAAGAGACCTTGCTACCATTAACAAACAAGGTTTGGTGAACCCGGATTCAAACTATTGTTTTGGAGAAGGTGGCGCAGGCACCTATTCAGACGGAAAATTATACACCCGTTCCGGAAAGCGTGGTGATATCCGGAGAATACTTTCCATTCTGGTTAGTTTTGGAGCCGATCCGGATATACTCATCGATGCTCATCCCCATATAGGGACCAACAAACTTCCGAAAATCGTCGAAGCGATACGTCAGCAGATACTATCCGCAGGTGGCGAGATCCATTTTGAAACCAGAATGACGGATATTCTGCTGAGAGACCGTTCAGTTGCCGGTATACGTTGCATTAACATCGCTACGGGAGAGGAAATTCAGTTTGAGGCCGGTCAGCTTATTCTGGCTACCGGACATTCCGCAAGAGACATTTTTGAATTGCTGGAGAGAAAGAAGATCCGGATCGAAGCAAAAGCCTTTGCACTCGGTGTCAGAATTGAACATCCGCAGAAAATCATTGATGCGGCACAATATCATTGCGAGATCCGTAGTCCATACCTGCCACCCGCCAGTTATTCGCTAAGCACACAGATCGGCGAAAGAGGTGTCTATTCATTTTGCATGTGTCCCGGTGGAATCATCGCTCCGGCAGCTACCCAAGACGGAGAGATTGTGTTGAATGGCTGGTCTCCCTCCAAAAGAAACAATCCTTTTGCGAATTCAGGTATGGTGGTCAGTGTGAATGAGAAGGATTTCAAGGCATTTGCAGAGTACGGTGAACTGGCAGCTTTGCGTTTTCAGCAATCGGTGGAACAAAAGGCCTTTCAGGCAGGTGGAGGCAAGTTACGGGCTCCTGCACAGCGAATGATGGATTTCCTGGAGGGTAAATTATCGGGCAATCTTCCTGAATGTTCCTATATACCCGGTGTTAGCTCTTCCCTTTTAAATGAAGTACTGCCTCTTGAAGTGGCCAAGGCGCTCCGCCTGGGACTGAAGGAAATGGGAAAGCGAATGCGCAGCTACGCAACCAATGAAGCCATTCTGGTTGCCACTGAATCCCGCACCTCCTCCCCTGTCCGGATCCCACGGGAAAAGGTCAGTTTACAACATCCTGAAATATCCGGGCTCTACCCCTGCGCGGAAGGCGCCGGATATGCCGGAGGAATCGTGTCGGCAGCCATGGATGGTGAACGCTGTGCTGAAGCGGCAACAATGTCGCCTAAAATGAATTAAATCCAGTCTTGTTTCGCCAACAAATTCCACTAATCCAATACTGGGACTTATTGATTCTGTTAACGACTTATAACAAACCTCCCGGTGATCACATCATCATCCGATTTCACATTTAAAATATACAATCCGGCTGCCAATCCTGAAATATCAATTAATCTCTCTCTGCCAATTGCCTGATGTTCACTTTGCGAATACACAAGTTCTCCGACTGAATTGTAAATCGAAAACTCAAGGAGTTCACTTTCATTTAAACCATAATCTACTGCAAGTACATTTTGCGAGGGGTTTGGATAGATGCTCAAGCCGGACTTACCAACCTGATCTATTCCTGAATTAAAACTTTTATTTGTCCATACACCTGAGTATTGTTCAGCATACCAAATATTCCCTTGACTGTCAGAATCTACACCGAAAGAACAGCCGTTTTGAGGTAATCCCTGAATTTTTGTCCATGACGTCCCATCAAACTTGTAAAGTCCTTCACATCGTGTAGAAACCAAAATATTTCCATGTTCATCGATAGCTAAGCCTGTAACAGAAGTGTAAATACTAGTAAATGGCCAGATAGTTGTAAAGGTTGTTCCGTCAAAAGTAGAAAGACCGCCATTGCTGCCACCATGACCTAGTCCATTATTAAATCCGAAATCAAATCCCAACCAAATCAAACCTGTTGAATCCTGTGCAATACATGAAACATAAACACTAGGAATATTTGAATTACTCAAGTCGTAAACCTTTGTGGAATCGGTGATAGGGTTATAGTGTACGAGGCCACCAAGTGCAGAAATCCAAATACTAGCGGAATCTTGTATAACAAATCCGGAACCCCTCCAAACGAATTCGGGAAATCTACCAGATAATTAGTGAAACTCTGTCCATCAAATTTTGAAAAACCATTTATACATCCAACCCATATATTGTTTTCTTTGTCGGTCTGTATATCCCATAGTCCATTTGATAATATGGTTGAATTAATGGTGTCGTAACTTGTAAATGATTGTCCGTTAAAACTGGTCAAGCCAGGTAAATAGGCAGATGTTCCGCCTTGAAAGCCCATCCACAAAACACCAGCCTTATCACTTTGCGTCACTGCAAGTGCATTGTGAGGCAAGTTGGAATTCGATGTATCTATATTAGTCCAGTTGAATCCGTCAAATTTAGCTAACCTGAACGTGGCTGGCTTTTTCGACAAGTTGTAAATATAGTTTAATGCATTGAATT
>CAZJDX010000030.1:0-29816 GCA_964544885.1 uncultured Flavobacteriales bacterium | reverse complement strand
GTTCCAACTTCTTCCAGTTCCTTTTCTGTCTTGAAGCCTGCAAGTTGCTGTCGCAAAATTGCGGAAACTTCATCGGGTCTTACTTCAGCCATTTTTTATGTTTTTATATTTTGATTGGTTTTATAGATATAGGAAACGTGAATCACGTTTCATTATAATTCAATTCTTAGCTATGTACGGGTTGCCTGCAAATTCACGCGCGAGTTTCTTCAGTCCTGAGGAAATGCTGGCATCATACTGTTTGTCGCCGATCCGGAGTATGAATCCTCCGATCAGGTCTTTGTTGATCTTTTCGTTGAGTTCGATTTCCGAGTTATTGCTGTCCTTGAGCATCTGGTAAACTTTTGCTCTTAGCGTATCATCAAGCCCTGAAGCTGAAACGATCTCCGCGGTGATGATTCCTTTCATAATTTTGTACTGTGAAGTATAGGATTTCGCAATGTCATAGAGGAATTTTTCCCTTCCTTTTTTTGCAACGATCAGGAAGAAGGACATGGAAACCTTATTCATTTTGGATTTGAAAAGGCCTTCGAGAATTCCCAGTTTTTTATCGGATGGAATGATCGGATTACGCAACAACAATGGAAGTTCCCTGCTGCTTTCACAGGTGGAAGCGAAGAGTTTCATGTCATTGTTCACTTCATTGAGAACTCCCGTTTCGCGGGCGATGCCAAGAAGCGACTTTGCATATCGTTTTGCTACTACTGTATCCAGCATGAATAATGTATAATGGTTTTATTAAATTCAATTCAGGTTGATGTCATCCATCAGATTCTGCATGAGGGCTTTCTGCTTTTCATCACGGCTGAGCTCATGTCGCAGTATTTTTTCTGCGATCTCAATGGACATATTGGCGACGGAATTCTTCAACTCGGTGATGGCGGCCATCTTCTGGTTATTGATAGCATCGGTAGCCTGAGCAATGAGCTTGCTTCCTTCAGCCTGGGCCTTTATTTTCGCTTCAGCAATGATGGCATCTTTGGCATCCCTTGCTTCTTTCAGCATTTGATCGCGTTCCGCACGTGCCTGGCGCAGCAACTCATCGCTGTCATTTTTCAATGAAGCCATTTCCTCTTTTGCCTTTTTGGCGGCATTCAACGCATCTGCGATAGATTGCTCGCGTTCTTTCAGCGATTTGAGAATCATCGGCCATGCAAATTTTCCCAGAATGAACAATACTGTCAGGAAGGAAACGGACATCCAGAATATAAGTCCGATTTCGGGTTTAATGAGTTCCATGGAATTATCTGATTTTTTAATTAAGCATTAGGAATTCTGAAACAAGATTCCGGTATGGCCAACCGCCACACCGGAACCTGTCTTAAGCATTAGCTCTTGAAAGTAACCAGGAGTCCGACTACCATCGCGAAGAAGGCTGCACCTTCAACAAGAGCGGCAGTAAGGATCATGTTCGCGCGAATATCGCCTGATACTTCAGGCTGACGTGCGATGGCTTCCAAGGCTGAACCGCCAATGCGGCCGATACCAACGCCTGCACCAAGTGCTGCGAGACCGGCGCCCAGCGCTGCGACCCCGTAACCGAGACCCAGATTGCCTGCTTCCAGAAGAATTGTAGATAACATAGTGTATATAATTTAAGGGTTAAAAAAATTCATTTATACAATGGCCGCTTCCTCCACATGTGCGTCATGGCCTTCATGGTCGTGATGATGTTCTTCAACGGCCGCACCGAAATAGATTGCGGAGAGGAGCGTGAACACATAAGCCTGCAGGAACGCGACGAGCAATTCGAGCATGGTCATGAAGACAACGAAAGCAACAGATAAAACGGATACGCCAAATCCTAATCCCGTACTCATTTCTCCGAAGATGAAAATCATACTGAAGAAGGAAAGAACAATGATATGTCCTGCTGTTATGTTCGCGAACAGTCGGATCATCAATACGAAGGGACGAAGGAAAACACCCAGTATCTCGATTGGGGTCAACAAGAACAGCACCCATACAGGAACGCCCGGCATGGCGAAGATGTGGTGCCAGTAATTTTTATTGGCCACAAACAAAGTGATCAGAAAGGTGATCACAGCAAGCGTCAGGGTTACCGCAATGTTTCCGGTGAGGTTAGCTCCACCCGGAATGATGGGAACCAGGCCAAGAAGATTGTTTATCCAGATAAAAAAGAAAACGGTCAGGAGAAAGGGCATAAACTTCATATACTTCTTCTCCCCAATGCTTGGTCTGGCTATATCGTCGCGTACAAAGAGTATAAGCGGCTCCATGAATGATTGCATTCCTTTGGGCGCCTGGTCTTTTCTGCGGGTATAGGCTCTGGCAACCGACATGAACATCCAAAGCATGAGCGCAAGACTGAAGAAAAGTGCTGCGACATTTTTCGTGATGGAGAAATCATAAAAAACCGCACCGTCCTCGCGAACAATTTTCTTTTTCTCGTTGAGTGAATACCCATTGTAAGAAGCGTGTCCATGCTCAAATCTTGCGGAAGAAAAAATTTCTATTCCGGAAGAAGGTGAATAAATGATCACGGGAAGAGGGACTGAAACATGTCCGAATAAATGCCAGTCATGCGAGTCGCCAATATGCTCCATGATGGATTTCCCCGGATCGAATTTCTCTCCGCTTTCCGTCGCCCCGCCTGCCCTCAGATTCCCGGAAATGAGAAAAAGAGAAAGAAAGGCAAGCACCCATTTAAACCTGGAAACCTCCGCATTATGAATCACTTGCAACATGTCGCCTTGTCATTTTTAAAACAGAGCGCAAAAGTACTACTTTGAGATGAATGGACAAACAAAGCGCGCATTTTTGAGTTTAGTATTGGAATTGTTACTTGCTCATTTTCAACTGAGTAGCATACGGGTTAATAAAATTTGATCAACAATTTGTCGGAACGGTGAAGGGGAAAGGACCGGGAGGATTTAACAGACCTTTCAGCACTGCCGAGGGACGGGTACTATATGCCTTCTGTCCGCATGAGCCAGGCTATCTTCTGCCAGGTATCGCATTCAAGGGAAAAGCCGGATCAGCAAAACCTAAAAGACAACATGTCCGTCGAGCGAATGAAGATAATCATCACTATAGGTTGCACCCAAACCAGGTATGGGCGGGAGCGTGATCGTCCCGCCTTTCCCATAAACTATGCCTCCACTCACATGATCTTCCGAAAACATCAGCGGGGTATCGAAGTCGATGAAAGGATCTTGTGTACTGCAGAGCGCAAGGTGCGCGGCGGCGGTGAAACCCAGGCGTGATTCAAGGAAGCCGCCTATTTGTATGGGCATTGCGTGTTCTTCTGCAAGCCTGAGTATTTTCAATGCTTTAAAGATACCGCCAGACTTTCCAAGTTTGATGTTAAAGGAATCGCATGCATTCAGTGTGATGAGTCTCATCGCGTCATGTTCATCCATACAGCTTTCGTCGGCCATGATCGGTATAGGACTCTTTGCCCGCAGTTCAGGTAGCAGCATGAAATCTCTTCTGGGCAAGGGTTCTTCACAATGCTGAATGTTGTACTTCTCCAGTTCACTCAGTATTTCCAGAGCACCTGAAAGAGTCCAGCCCTGATTGGCGTCGATGCGCAGGATACTATCCATCCCTATATTTTCCCTGATTTTTTTAATTCGCAGAACATCCTCCTCAGGCTTACCGCCTAATTTCACTTTAACAACTCTGAATCCTGACTTTACAACAGCCAGCGCGTCGGCCGACATTTTCTCGGCAGATGCAAGGCTTACAGTATAATCTGTCACCAATTCTCTTCTCACAGCGCCGGAGAGAAATTCATAAAGCGGCATGCGCTTCTGTTGCGCCGCAATATCATGCAGAGCGATATCAAAGGCGCTCTTGACGGTGGAATTTCCATAGAGATACCGGTCCATGAGTATAGAACACTGTTC
This sequence comes from uncultured Flavobacteriales bacterium, assembly GCA_964544885.1. GTDB lineage: Bacteria > Bacteroidota > Bacteroidia > AKYH767-A > 2013-40CM-41-45 > QQVM01. The sequence goes on along the minus strand of CAZJDX010000030.1, from coordinate 25,944 downwards.
AACGGCATTTGAGGGATTGCCAAGGAGAAGCAGGGCCAGTTCCTTACCGAAGGCAAAACAGGTTTCGACACTTTCTCCGTGGATAGTCCTGAACGGGCTCCCTTCCCCGTAACCTGTCATTCCATCACTGTCCGTTATGGTGACAATGATATTTTCGGCATGATCAAGCTGTCCAAGAGAAATAATGAAGGGCTCCCTGAGCGGAATGGACGACTTATAAATACCAATTCGTTCGATGCTGGCTGAAGACATAAAATCCGGGCGCTGAATGACCGCGTCCCCTTAACCTCCTTTAAACTGTTTCCAGGCAACGGCCACTTCAAAGCTTGTAAAGATGATATAAAAAACCAGAAAAGTTGAAATAAAACGTACCGCGTCTTCCTTGTTGAATATTGCGTAGATTACGATAATGGCCATGTGCAGCAGCAATTTAAAAGTAGTAGTGGCCATATAGTATCTGACAAATGCCTGCGGCCGGCCTTTCGAGGCCTGTACAAGTCCGAGATGAAAGCCCAGCGTAACGAAAAAGAAATAAATAAGCAATGACCAGGTTATGATGTCAATGCTGTCGGGAATGAGAACGGTGCCGGCAAAAATTATGGCCAGGGCAAAGAAAAGAGTGAGCAGGCCAAGCAGAACAATGTAATTCTTCATTAATTATTTGGAATAGGGAACCCGCATCGCGACGGCATTCGGGAACATTATTTCTTCAGAAAATCCTTTATGCTCAGGTAAATCGCTGCAGCTACGGAAAACAGGCTTAATAACAGTGTGAATACAGGAATTTTTAATTCGAGATACTTGTCGAGATAATACCCGCCAAACACGCCCAAGCCAATGATGATGAGCATTTGTGTGCCCATCGAGGCGTAGCGCATGTAAGAAAAATCAGGCTGATTTTTCTTTGATGATTTCTCCGGGTTTGTCGGCATCTTTGATATCCTTAATCACCGGACCCATATTGCAGGAACCCGTGAAGGTCGCGCCCACTTCCACCACGAGTTTACCGGTGACAATATCACCAATAATCTTCGCTGAGGATTTTAGAAACAACAGTTCCGAAACACTCATCTTACCCTTTACTATTCCGGATAAATCTGAATTCTGGCAGGTGACATCGCCTTCAACTGAACCTGTGGAACCTACCACTACTTTTGCGCGGGAGATCACTTTTCCATGCACTGTTCCGTCGATACGGATATCGCCGTTGGAATGTACGTCTCCTTCAATAACTGTTCCGGCTCCAATGAGATTGATGGAGGTACCGGCGCTTTCCGAACCCTTACCTGAAGGTCCTGAACCTGGTTTTTCTTTCTGATTGAACATGTTTAATTCCTGTTGAAAAGTATAAGACAATCCCCTCTGAATTCTCTTGATTTTTTAAAAAGGATGACAAAGTTAGTACTTTAATCAAGTCATCCAAAGCCAAATTTTCAACCTCCGCTTGATTTACACTCCGTTAATTATCAAGTAATTGTCCCTGGTCAGGGGCAGAATGTTAATCAATATCAACAGAGTTTAACAGAAGCGCCCTTTTTACTCATAAAATAAAGTTGTTTTCACAAATATTGTTGAAAAGCCTGTTGATTTCTTACAAGGCAAGGAAATCGATGTTGAAAACCCCTGGCGTCGCGTAAAAACCACCTCTTACTTGTAAAAGGAGCGGTAAAAGGTATCGTAATCATCCGTCTTTTTTTCTCTTAACAAGGCGGGATAATTATTGACAGAGATAACAAACTGCTCATAAGAGTTGGGATTGATATTTCCGAACACCTCATCGTTATTATAGAGATGATTACTGTAATCGAGGGCTTCCTTTTTATTACTGAAGGACCGGATCATGAAAAGTGTCCGGCGATGATCAAACATGATATCAGCGCTTGTATAGTTTTTTGTACTGTAGTTGGCTGAATTAAAGTTTGAAACTTTCGCTTTGAGTTTTACTCCGTCCACTTCTCCGCCGACGGTCTGGAAAACGATGATCACAAAATGCAGGGTATCGGGTGCATAATTGTAGAGTCTGACATTGGCAAGACTGTCGTTTGATTTTGCCGGCGGAACCAGGGTAGAAGCTGTTTTGCCGGTATCAGCCTCTTTACTCCCTCTGATATAGTCCAGAATGTTTTGCGCTTCATCCTTCACCGGGTCGGAAGAGTGGTTACGTATAATATCAATCAGCGAGGCTTCGAACATGGCGAGAGGCTGTGTCTTTCCGATGGCAAGTGTTCTTAAAAAATCAAACTTGGGTGTATAGGGATTTTGAGGAAATTGAATATCCGCCTGGGCTTTTCTCTGAACTACCGCTGTATAATCACCACTAAGGTATTTATGATAGGTTTCTTCATAGAATAATTCCAGACTGGATTTCCTGGCGGCCATATCCTGCGCGTAATTAGGATTCCGTATGATCTCCGCATACTCCGTTTCATTGTATTTGGAAAAGATCAGATTCTTGTAAACGTCGGCGCGGGCTGAATTTCCCTGCTGCGTGTATATCCTGTAAAGCTGATAATAAGACTGTACCTCATATCTGTTGCCGGGGTATTTTTGAAGCAGGGCTTCAAACATTTCAATGGAAGCACTCAAATCGTTGAGCTGTTCGCGATAGATCATGGCTGCATTGTAATAGGCATCGATGATCTTTGTCGTTGATTTTTCGAGGGCTTCCGGAGTGGAAGGAACGATTTTCTTCATGTCCTGTCTCTTCTTTTGCGCCAGCAGGACAGGATCTTTTATTTCCACCTCTTCCGTTACCAGTGAATCTCCCGGCTCCTCTTCGATCAGGGAGCTTACCGTGGAGGATTTATTGCTTCGCCTCCAGTTATCTTCCAGCTTCCTGTTTCCCCATCGCTTCACGAATTCATTGAATCCGAAGCTCACAGCCTGCGGATTATAAAAATACCAGTTCGCACCGGAGCCGCGGTTGAAGGTATTAACATCTTTGGAACGCGATTGATCAAAAATCTGATTCACCTGCTGCTCCTCCTCGACTTTTTTCTCTTCGAGTACTTTCAGTGAATCTTCGGCGATCTTTTTATTAATAAGCAGATCGAGTTCTCCGGGCGAAAGACGGCTGAGCGTCTGCAGACTGTCTTCCACATAAATCGTATTGAGGTATTTCACAAGTCTGGTAAGGCTGTTTCGCAGGGTCAGGATATCGGTATAATCCGGATGATCGTTCCCGAGATTCGTGATGGTACTGTCATAATAAAGCTGTGCATTTTTATAATCAGGTCTTGCAAAATAAATTTTCGCGAGGGCCAGATAGGAGATCGCTTTCTGGTTCTGGTTACCGGTACTTGCCTGTATTGATTTATTCAGCAATGTCATTTCCTCATCCTGCTTGCCTTCTTTTTGGGCAATGCCAGCTTGCGCGTAATAAATCTGATCGAGGTAATCGAGGTTTTTGGGATCCTTCTCCATTTTGCTCAACTCCTTCTTCACGCTTTCTCCGCCTTTTCCTCCGCCGTCTGAACACCTCGCCCTGTTAATTCGGGCATTGAAAGCCATTTCATATTCGGGATTCATTTTAATCACCCGGGTATACAGCTCAAAAGCCTTGTTGTATTCTTCTTTCTGCTGGTATAACTGAGCAAGAATGAACATGAACCGGATCCTGTCCTCCCGCTTTGGAGCGAGTTTGTATGCAATTCCCAGGTGCTCAATGGTCTTTTCAAAATTTTTAGTCTGCAAATTGAAATCCGCATTGACAGCGGCCAGCTCCCAAAGCTTTTTCTTCGGAAAATCCTTCTGGTTTCTGAGATAATCGAGCTTGTTCCCTGCTTCCCTAAGCATGGTTAGTTCCAGGTAACACTTGGCCAGCCACATGGAACCAAGATGCCGGGTTGGTTCCTTCTTATAGGTTACCTCAACATATTGAAAAGCTTCAATGGCTTCGAAGTACTGATGTTTATAGAAGAGAGCCTGACCATACAACAACCAGTTGTCGTCTATCCATTTTTCAGAATCCGGTTTTTCATTACCTCTTTTATCGAGAATGGTATGCCGCTGGATCACCGTTCCCAGCCTTTTCATAGCATCATCCATTTGAGGATAGATGGCCTTTGATTTTTCGGTATTGGCATACTGAAAAACCATCAGGGTGCGGTCGTACTTGTCCTCATGCGACTCGGCAAGCCTTTCCACACCTTCTTCGATCTTCAGTCCGGCATTGTAATATCCGTTGTACCTTGCAGACAAATTATGGAATCTCCGGTTCACCCAGGTATCCTTGGTATTGGAGCACGAGGGCCACATAAGGCTTAGAGAAAGCAGGAAGAGGCCGGAGATCAGGAGCCGGCGCAGATAACGGAATAAAATCATCAATTGTTCAATAACAGTTATTCTGCAGTTTTATTTTACCTGAATCGCCTGCAAGATAAGACTATTTCCCGGAGGAAAGCATCAAAGGAAGGCTCAAAATATCCCTCCTTTTGTGATTGCGATTTATTGGATTAAGTTTGAAATCCTCAATTCGACTGAAGTATTACCGATGGCAGAGAAAAAAAATAAAAGGTGGATAGGCAGGCTCAAGAGTCGCTACCGCCTGGTGGTGATGAATGACGAAACCTATGAGGAAAAAGCCTCCTTCAGCCTCAGGCCCTTAAAGATCTTTACAGGGATAGGATTAGGTGTGATCCTGCTGGTGATCCTAACCACCTTTCTCATTGCCTTTACGCCCCTGAGAGAATATATCCCCGGTTATGCGGACCTGAAAACACAAAAGAACATCGCCAGCCTGCTGATGCGTGCCGACAGTATGGAAAAAGCGCTGGCGGCTCGAGATCTTTATATCACGAACATCCGGAATATTATCAATGGCACCGCGGGAACAGATTCGGGATTTCAGCAGATTGCCGATCCGGGCAACTATGATACAATACATCGTCTGCACAAGTCACAGGAGGATAGCTTACTCAGACTTGAAATTGAATCCCGTGATCAGTTCGCGCTGACAGTCGGAGAAAATGGCTCTGTCATTAATTCAATAAGGAGTTTTCTCTTCTTTCCCCCGCTGAAAGGGGAAGTCACCAGTCGCTTCGATCCGGTAAGCAGACATTATGGTGTTGATATCGTTTCAAAACCTGATGAGGTAATCAAGGCGACGCTTGACGGAACCGTTTTGCTTGCCAATTTCACGTCGGAAACCGGCTGGGTGATCGGTATTCAGCATTCGAATAATCTTTTTTCATGGTACAAGCACAATTCCGCTCTATTAAAAAAAGCCGGGGATTTTGTAAAAGCGGGAGAAGTGATCGCCGTCATCGGTAATTCGGGTGAACTAAGCAGCGGACCACATTTGCATTTCGAGTTGTGGTTTAACGGTACAGCTGTCGATCCGCTAAAGTATGTGTCGTTTTAGGTGCATGATTCAATAGTCATTTCCATCCGTATTGCCAGAAGCGAATTCATCCTATCAACCCTTCAGGGATGAACACTATCTGTTTTCATGATTTGCAATTTAACTTTAACTTTCCGGCCCGTATTTCATTGATTGAATAATCTTTATGGGTTTATTGACTTTCCTCAGTAAGATCGTGGCTGCAAGGGTGTATCGAAGAACACTCGAATGGAGCATGCGCCCGGTGGAAACACAGGAAAAAGTATTTAAAAAACTTATACAATCGGCCCGCGACACCGCCTTCGGCAGGGACCATCGTTTCCGGTCCATTAAATCATACGAGGATTTTAAGATTCATGTCCCGGTACGTGATTATGAAGGCCTCAGGCCGTATATTGACAGAACCATTGCCGGAGAAATGAACGTACTATGGCCGGGAAAACCGCTCTATCTCTCCAAAACATCCGGAACGACTTCAGGGGTAAAATACATTCCCATCACAAAGGAATCTATTCCCAATCATATAAATTCCACACGTAATGCTTTGCTGAGCTATATCCATGAAAGCGGCCGGGCAGATTTCCTGAAAGGGAAACTCATTTTCATCTCAGGAAGTCCGGCACTGGACAGTTCCGGAAAGATCCCGGTCGGCCGCTTGTCCGGCATCGTGAATCATCACGTTCCTTCCTATTTAAAGCGAAATCAGTTGCCAAGTTACAGGACCAATTGTCTTGAAGACTGGGAAGAAAAGATTAACTCTATCGTAGATGAAACACTCACGAAGAACATGACCTTCATAAGCGGGATTCCGCCATGGGTACAAATGTATTTTGACAGACTTACGGAAAAAACAGGGAAAAAGATAAAGGATCTCTTCCCTGAATTCTCGCTCTTCGTTTATGGCGGAGTGAACTACGGGCCATACAAAAACAAACTGGAACAAAGCATCGGGAAACAGATCGATTCCGTTGAACTTTATCCGGCCAGTGAGGGTTTTATCGCCTATCAGGATTCTCAAAAAGATAATTCCCTGTTGCTGCTGCTGGATACAGGAATATTTTTTGAGTTTATCCCGGCCTCCGGATTCTTCGAACCCAATCCGCCAAGGATCTCCATTAAGGATGTGGAACTGGGTGTAAATTATGTTGTTATTCTCAGTAACAATGCCGGTCTTTGGGCTTATAATCTCGGCGATACGATAAAGTTCGTAAGCAAAAATCCCTATAAGATCATTGTTACTGGCCGGATCAGGCATTTTATTTCCGCCTTCGGAGAACATGTTATCGCCGAGGAAGTGGAAAGCGCCATCATTGAAGCAGCCAATCTGACCCATGCGGAAATCGTGGAGTTCACCGTCGCTCCGCAGGTGAATCCTGAATCCGGTTTACCTTATCATGAGTGGTTCGTCGAGTTTCACAAACTGCCGGATGATATAGACAGATTCTGTAAACTGCTGGATTCCGCGATGCAAAGACAAAATATTTATTACAGAGACCTGATCGACGGGAATATTCTGCAAGGGCTTAAATTACGGACACTCCAAAAAGATACCTTTATAAATTATATGCGATCGCAGGGAAAACTGGGCGGTCAAAATAAAGTTCCCAGACTCTCTAACGACCGCCAGATAGCCGACTCTCTGATTTCCTATGTGAGTCAGTAATCAATCGAACACCGGGCAGCTACGATGACAGAAAAAAAACATATTGCGATACTGGGAAGCACCGGATCTATAGGGCGGCAGGCCCTGGATGTTATCCGCAGTCAGGCTGAACATTTCCAGGTGGAAGTGCTGAGTTCATTTAACAACGCCGACCTGCTGGTAGCACAGGCGCTCGAGTTTTTACCCAATGCTGTAGTGATCGTTGATGAAAAGAAGCTGGCTTATGTTCGCGACAGACTTCAGAATTCGCCGGTGAAAGTTTTTGCGGGAGAAGATTCGCTCGCACAGGTTGTACAGATGGACTCGATCCACACCGTACTGACCGCGCTTGTGGGATATGCCGGATTGAAACCTACTCTAAGTGCGATTCGCGCAGGTAAACAAATCGCACTTGCCAATAAAGAGACACTGGTCGTTGCAGGCGAACTGGTAACTGCACTCGCGAAAGAAAAAGGGGTGAATATCTATCCTGTGGACTCCGAGCACTCTGCCATTTTTCAATGCATGGCAGGCGAATGGCACAATCCGGTGGAAAAAATTTACCTGACCGCTTCAGGTGGACCATTCAGGGGACGAGACATTAATTTTCTGCGCACGGTCGGAAAGGAGCAGGCTCTGAAACATCCCAACTGGGACATGGGCGCCAAGATTACCATTGACTCGGCCAGCCTTATGAACAAAGGGCTTGAGATGATCGAAGCAAAATGGCTTTTCGGACTGAAACCTGAACAGATCGATGTAATCGTACATCCGCAGAGTATCATTCACAGTATCGTACAGTTTGAAGACGGATCGATGAAAGCGCAGATGGGACTGCCTGATATGAAATTACCCATCCAATACGCCCTTACCTTTCCGAACAGACTTAAATCGGATTTCCCCCGTTTTGATTTTGCAGCATATTCCACGCTCACCTTTGAACAGCCTGACAAAAACACTTTCAGGAACCTGGGCCTTGCGATTTATGCCATGGAGCAGGGTGGAAACATGCCTTGCATATTGAACGCGGCGAATGAGGTTGCCGTGGCGGCTTTCCTGGATGATCAGATAGGATTTCTGGAAATGAGCGATATCATAGAAACTTCCATGCAGAAAATACCATACCTCTCAACGCCTGCTTATGAGGATTATGTTTCTACCGACAGGGAGACAAGAAGAATCGCCGGCGAATTGATAGTGCATGCTGCGAATCCCAATTACAAATCCTGAGGAAGGAATGGTTTTTTGATTTCAGACTTGTCTGGCAAGAAAGGCTTTTGCCAGCACAACCAGCCAAAACAGGTTGGTCAGGATCAACAACCTGTTCGCATAACCGCTGAACGCGATCACCCCATCGGGAAGACTTGAAGGCGGTTCGATGTCAGGACCCATGGCAATACCTGCCTTTTTAAAACCATTCATAAGGATAATCATGGCCACGGCCATTATCAGCAGGCTGATCCATGTAGCATGGGCAGACCAGATGATAGTAGATTTCTCCATTGACCAGGGTTCGGTTTTTATCAACTGAGAACTGATGATCAGCGAGGCAATCGGTAAAAAAGGGACTCCCAGGAAAAAAGCCATCCCGTGCAACTTGTGTTTAACATCGAAGGCCCCACCCATGATCTCACCGATACCGGTGATGAAAAGCAGGGAAACTCCAAGTATCAACCACATTCCGGAGGCGTTTTTCCATAACAGGAAACTCAGCAGAAATGTACTGATGCCCCAGAGATAAAAAAACCAGGTGATTAGCCACTTGTGCTTCCCGGTGGCATATTCGCTGACCATTCTCCAGGAAGGATCAAATTCCGGACTTACGAAATGTAGCGTGATAAGACATAATGCGGACAATACCGCGCAGACAATACTTGCTTTGGCTAAAAATGTCAGGGTTATCATATTTTCCATGAGTTTATATTCTTTTTTTGTCAAACAACAATTGTAACTGATCAAAACAGATGGAAATCCCCTGTTCAAAGCCCATTTCTACAATGGTCTGCAGGTCCTTTTCGGAAGGATAACGGGTTTTGAATTCCACTCTCGTTCCGTTCTCCGTTTTTGTAAACACATTACTCCCTTTCGACAAGGGCAGATCTTCATTCGCCTTACCTTCTTCATCACAAAAGAAATCTTCCAGATCATAGCGTTTGAGGGGATCGATGGCCAGGTAGTTCATTCTTCCCCAGTGTTTCCTATTTTCCGGACTCACCATGGCATACAACCAGTATCCGCCTACCCTGAAATCCATGTGCTTTGTCTCCGCCTTCCAGGGAGAAGGCGCCCACCACTGATCCAGCAGTTCGCTCTCGGTAAATGCGCGCCATACATCTTCAAGCGGAGCATCAAATTCCCTGGACACCAGGACTGACTTTTCGTTGAAGTTTTTTTCGATTATCGTTTTGTTTTCCATTTTACTTCTTTTTTATTTTAGTGAGAACTTTATCCAGTTGATTGAACCTGCTTTCCCACAGGTGGCGAAAAGGTTCGACGAAGTCCGAAACGGCTTTCATCTTTTGCGGGTTGAAGTGATAGTAAATTTCCCTGCCGCTCTGTTCCTGCTTCAGCAATTTGCATTCGGTAAGTATCCGTATATGTTTTGACACAGACTGCCGGCTGGTACTGAAGTGTTCCGCGAGGGCGTTCGGTGTCATGGCCTGCATGGCAAGCAGTGCTATGATGGCCCTCCTTGTTGGATCTGCGATCGCCTGAAATACATCTCTTCTCATAAGTTGCCGAATATTATAATTGAAACCATTCGGTTGCAAATATAAATGCAATTATTCGGTTGCGCAAATTTATTTCTGCTTTTTTCAATCCGGTTTCTGCCGGTCTTGCATCTGCAAGGGAAAGCCTTGGGAGCTACCGGACTAACATGAAGAAAAGGCGTCAGAAACCGTGTTTTGTCAGAAGCAAGGGCTGGTTATTAACCAATCCAGGCCTTCCGTTTGCCAAAAATACCCAGCAGATAAGGGAATTTTAATATCTTCGTATTACTGCCACAACCGTGTTAAAGGGATGCTGCGCCCTTCCGGAGTTTTAAAGGACAAATGAAAGCAAAGGGCGTTCACCATTTAAGTACGAGCATGGGATTGCATGGCCTGATCAGCGGTTTTTTACAATTCAGGCTTTCCGCTTTCCTTTTACTTGCCTGCGCTTTTTTGACTGCGACGGGACAAACCAATGATACGATCAGGGTTATGAGTTATAACCTGCTGAACTATCCGGCCAGCGGCACAGCCTATGCCGATGATACCACACAACGTCATCCATCGTACAGAACCATTTTTCAAAGCGCTGATGCCGACATTCTTGTTGTTCAGGAACTGAATTCAGGAAATGGACTGAATGAATTTCATTCCACTGTATTGAATCAGGATGGACCCATATACAGCATGGGCCCTTTCATTAATGGATATGATTCGGATAATGGTATCTTCTTCAAGACCGCACAGTTTCATTCCTGCACAAACAAGAGAATTGACACGGAACTTCGAGACATCAACGAATTCAAACTTGTGCACACCTTATCCGGTGACACGATTCGTATTTATTCGGTTCACCTGAAGGCAAGTTCAGGTTCCAGCAATGAAGCGCAAAGAGCCAGGGAAATTGACAGCCTGCGTAAAGTAACCAATGCGCTGCCCGCGGGATCGAATTTCATTGTGTGCGGTGATTTCAATATTTATGGTTCTACTGAATCCGCTTACCAGAAATTGAAGCAGGATGATCCGGGAAATGATGGACATTTTATTGACCCGGTCACCCTCACCGGAACCTGGAACCAGTCAGCTTATAGTCAGTACCATACCCAATCCCCCCGCATTCGCATTTTTGGAGGCGGGGCGGTAGGTGGTCTTGACGACCGCTTTGATATGATTCTCTTCTCAAGCGCCATAGATCAGCCTGGTGGTATGCAATATATTGTCAATTCCATTCAGGCATATGGCAATGACGGCACACTGTATAACGACTCGATCAATCATCCTTTCAACAGCGCCGTCACCGCCGACGTTGCCAATGCGCTTCACAATGCTTCGGACCATATTCCCGTGCTGTCGGAATTCACCCTTGAGTATACCATCACATCACCTCCAACCGACTTCAGTGTTCTTGCCCTGACCGAACCACTTAGTCCTATGTGTTCAAACGCTGCACAAAACATGTCGGTTAATGTGAAAAACAACGGAGCCTTAAGTGTTGATTTCAGTATTAATCCGCTGGAAGTACACATTTCAGTGAATACACCGTCGTCAGGAACACTCAACTTCAGTGAAACGATAAACAGCGGCAGCATAGCTGCTGGCGCAAGCTTGCCTGTGAGTTTCGGCACAAGCATCAACATGAGCTCCGGCGGCACTTATATATTTACCGCCTACACCGTACAGGCCAATGATGCTAATCAATCCAATGACACACTTGCCAATGTATCCATATTAGTCACCTCCGCGTTCGCGGAAATCACACCGGCCGGTCCTCACATTATCTGTTACGGCGATTCCATAGAATTGTCAGCCAGCAGCGGAATCGCCTACCTTTGGTCGAATGGCGCGAGCAGCCAGCATATAACGGTAGGGGATACAGGAAATTATACCGTGCAGGTGACACTTTCCGGCGGATGTTCGGCAGGTTCATCGCCGGTACATATTTCGTATAGCACGCCCGCAAGCGCCGGAATCTATACGGAAGGCATGGGAGTCGTATCAGGAAATACTGCCATTGCCACGCATGAATCCAATAATGGTTTCGATAATGACCAGTGGACAATGTCCGGAACCGCGGACGTGAGGGTTACATCCGTCTCTTCGGGCTATAGCGGTGCATCAGGTGGAGCCAATGTTTTCTTTACCTCCAATGGAAGGTACTTCCTCATTTCAGGGATTAACACCAGCACCATGAACAATATTCAGCTCTCGCATGGTATAAACAAGAATCAGGTAACGGTGGATGGTTCCGGTCTGGGAGTTGAATACAGTGTCAACGGAATTGACTTTTTCCCTCTCTCTCCGGTCCCCCTGCCTGTCGGCTCAGGAACTACAGGCTGGCATTTAAGAAATGTTAACGGCAACATTCCATCTTCCGCAACACTTAGTCTGCGCTTTGCATTTTCCCAGTCGGGAACTGAACAATTCCGGATCGATGATATCGTTTTGAGCGGCACCATGGCGAATCCTTCCATCACTCCTTCCGGGCCGACTTCATTATGCTTTGGAGATTCGGTAATCCTGACTGCCGGAACCGGAAGCAACTACCACTGGAATACGGGCGCCACCACTCAGAGCATTACGGTTTCCGGAAGCGGGGATTATTTCGCTACCGTTGACTGCGTTCCTACCGATACAGTCAGTGTGAGTTCCGGCAATTGCGACAGTGTGACACTCGAACTAAAGGCATTTCTTCAGGGTTTTTATATCGGCAATCAAAGCATGAGGGCTGTAGCCGATCCATTGAATCATCCTCAAATTAGTGATTCCGTCACAATCGAACTTGCCGAAGGCGTCAGTCCTTATAACATTTTGTATACACTAAATTCAACACTTGACACCAACGGCAATGGTTCGTTCGATTTTCCTTCCGCTGTTTATGGGAACGAGTACTATATCATTCTGAAACACAGAAACAGTCTGGAAACCTGGAGTTCCATTCCCGTATTATTCGATGACACACTTATTCAATACGACTTCAGCACAAGCGCAGGTCAGGCTTATGGCAATAACCTGGTCAATATGGACGGGGAATATTGTTTGTTCAGCGGGGATGTCAGTAACGGAATAATTCATGGTGTTCAGGACGGCATCATTGATCATAATGATTATGAGGCCATGGAAGAGGGGATACTTCTCTTCATCACGGGTTATTCCGTATTTGATCTTACCGGTGACGGGATAGTTGAAAGCTCCGACATCAGTCTCGGTGAAACAAATGCTTTTCTCAATCTTATAGTCCAGCGACCCTGATTAAACCGGATCCTGCAATCGAATTTTCGATTCTCTGTAAAGGAAAATGATGAAATTTTACCTTTGGGCAATCCGGTCTTCTTAGTCTTGTTCTTTATCTGAACCCGGAATATGGGTTAGCTGTTCTATCAATTCTTAATTCATAATCTGAGTTAAACCCGTTTCATTTGAAATCACCCGGAATCCAGGAACTAAAAAGCGCATTGACATCGCTTACACCTGCACGGCTGCATGGTATCTGTCTTCGACTTGCCAAGCATAAGACCGAAAACAAGGAGTTGCTGGCCTATCTGGTTTATGAAGACTCAGATCCTGAAAATTATATCCGGCGGGTAAAGGAGGAGATAACCCAATTGTTCTCAGCGGTAAACAAATCCAATCCATATTTCGCTAAAAAAGGATTCCGGAAAATTCTGCGCATCACTAATAAACACATACGGTTTGTAGCCAACAAAAGGTGGGAAACTGAGCTTTTGATTCATTTTTGTCTATTGATGAAAGATTCCGGAGTGCCTGTTGATAATCACCGGGTACTGAGTAATTTATATAATCTGCAGCGGAAAAAGATTTTGGCGGCGATTGATGGCCTGCATGAAGATATCCGGTTCGATTATGAGGATAGTTTGAAATCTCTGTGAACCGGCCTGAACCCTAAGGAAATCCCGCAATTGCAGTTATCGGGAGCTTTCAGGACAAGGCTTTCTGCACAGCATGCCGCTTATTACTACACGATGGATGAACCAATTCCGCTGAAATCTTCCGGATCGATAAAAAAAGGCGCTTTTCATCCGGTTCAAGCTTTCTTCCCTGAATGAGATTAAAAAAAGAACCGGCAAGCCTGAGAACGGTTAAATCTTGCTTCCAATCCGATTTTTACAGATATTGTCCGGTGTTTAACCATTAAAAGAAAGGATCAGAAAAATGAAAAAATTAATACTCTCAGCAGCAGCACTACTCTTCTCCGCTGTGCTATGGGCTCAGTCAGGCGGACCAGACACTTTCGGTTACGTTTGGAGGGACAGCAACCACCCCCAGGGACCGGTTTATAACTGGATTGACATTACCACGCTTCCGGACGCTCAACTGGTTACCGGCCTGGCGGATGATAACACTTCCAGTTTTTATAACATGGGATTCCAGTTCCCTTTTTACTGGTACAATGTTTCGCAATATAAAGTCGGATCTAACGGGTACATTATTTTCAGTAACGGAAATATTTCCTCGCCTTTTCCGGTGATTCCTTCCGCGGCCCAGCCGCACGATTATGTTGCGGGGATGATGTCTGACCTGAGTTTTGCGGGCGCAGGAAACCAGGGTCAATGCTGGACCTGGACTAACTCAACGGATACGCTGATCGTTTCCTACATTAATGTTCCATTCTGGATCAATGCAACTCCCGCTTTTACCGGCGCAAATACTTTCCAGATCATCTTATCAGCCGTTGACAGTTCCATTACCCTCCAGTTCATGCAACAACAGGGCAGCACTTCCGGAGCGACAAATTACATGACCATCGGTATTGAAAATACAACCGGCGCTGTTGGACTTCAGCATTCTCATGATACCTATCCCGCTCAATTGTATGCAGTCAAATTTTATTATCCCCCATCGATTATGCTTAATATAGAAGACGCGGCAGCACTTTATAACGACAATGAAGAAAGCGGTGGCTTGTTTCTTTCACACAATGGCAATCCCTTTTATATGAAGTCAATGGTTAAGAACACCGGTAATCAGACTTTGCCACCATTCAATGTGAACATGAGAATTTTGAATGATATTGGCGCCACGGTCATTCAGGAGAATATCATGACTGATACGCTCCAGGCCGGCGAAACACAATTACTGACAGCCAGCACGGCATTTAATCCAAGTCTTACAGGAACTTTCACCTTCCGCACAACCACTCAGCTTACCGGTGACGCGACGGTTTCCAATAACCAGAAATTATCCGAGATCATTGTGGTGGATACAACTCAGGTGAATATCCCCTTGAGTTATACCGGTCCGGTCGCAGTTCCTGTCGGCAGCGGAATTTCCTGGAGCGGCGGGGACGCAGGTGTAGGCGTTGAAATCGTACCTCCGTTTTATCCGTGCTTTATCCGCAAACTCGAATTCTACATTGCCTACAACACAGACGCAACCGGTTTCTATTCTCTCATGTATGACAATACCGGTCCGGACAATGGTCCGGGTAACCTGCTTGACTCCGCCTATGTTCCGGGAGCATCTGTCTTATATCCCGACTTCTGGAATGTAATCAACCTGCCGGCACCTATCCGTGTGGATAGCGGCTCTGTCTTTATTGAATGGAGAATGGAGGGGGCTAACATCGGACTGGGAACCGACAATACACCTCCGGTTGGAAACCGCTCTTATGAGACCCTTGGCGGCTGGGCTATTTTCCGCTACCGTGAAGATCAGGATCCGATGATCCGGGCACAGGTCAGCACCTCCGCTACAGCCGATATAGCAAGTCTTTCAGGTGAGAATTTCATCGGTGAATTTTACCCGACCCCCTCAGCAGGCAGGATCTATATTGACTTATCTCTTGATGTCAATAAGCCTGAAGCGGTCTTCAATATGTACAACCTGCAAGGTCAGCTTGTAAAAAGCATTACAAGAAATATCAATGGCACGAACAGGGCTGTTTTCGACGTTTCTTCACTCAGTCCGGGCGTATATGTATGTACCATTATTTCCGGCGATCAGCGGTACAACCGAAAGTTCATCGTACAACAGTGAGCTGAATTTTTCAGGAATTAAAAAAGAACCGGCCAAAAGCCGGTTCTTTTTTTTCCTGCCCTTTCTCATCCCGGCAATGCTCCTTTATGTCTGAAAAAAAACACAGGCTTCGTGACACTTCTAAAATCTATCATTAATTTTACCGTTAGATGAACATGAGGATCTTCCTGCTGACAGCAATTTCTTTCTTACTCTTTTCCTGTACGAAGTCCGAGATAGAAACGATTGAAGGGAACATTGCCCCTCCGGACCGAACGGTTGAGCAGGTTACGATTGAGAATTATATAACCCGCAGCTATATACTTTCACTGGGAAGAGAACCCGATGAGACGGAATTCAATACCGCTTTCACCCTGTTGCAGAATGCCGGTCTGGACAGCGCTTCCAGGTCCCAGTTTCTGAATACTGTCTTCAGTAACAGCGATTATCTGCCTCAGGTCTATCATCAGAACAAGGTAAACCTTCTTAACAATGCTGACACATCCGAATTCACGAACTGGATCAATCTGTTCAATTTGTTGCTGCTCGACAGTGCAAACTTGTTTCAATTCCCTTTCATTCAATATGAGATCGACAGGTTGACGGAATTGCAGTCGGCTTTTACAGAGTTCTGCACGGGGATCATTGGCATAGAAGAATTACAGCGGAGAATGTGCAACAACTATCTCTATGATCAGATCAATATGGGCTCGGCAAATTTTGTGATCAGCACCTTTCAGAATCTTCTGAACCGTAATCCAACCGCGGCAGAGCAGAGCGCGGGTGTATCGATGGTGGATGGCTTCAACTCCATCCTCTTCCTGGAATCCGGATCCTCAAAGGGAGAGTATCTCGACATTATCACGGGAAGCGGAAACTATTTCGAATCGCAGGTTGTGTTCATGTATCTGAAATATCTTAACCGGGTTCCGACCACACAGGAAATGAGTGAAGGAACCCTTGACTATTCCACAACAGGCGATCACACAGTTGTTCAGAAAAAAATTCTGGCTACAAACGAATTCATAGGCATCTGATGAAGCGAATTTGGATTTATACGGTTTTAATACTTTTTCTTTCTTCCTGCACGACAGAGAGAGATGCGGAGTATGAACTTGAAGCGGTCAACGTGACACAAAGCGGAGGCGAAAAGAATAATCAAAAATCCACCACTGAATTTATTTCCATTGCCTATACTGATCTGTTTGGCGCGCAGATTCCGCAATCAAGACTTGTGAACCTCAGTGTCGCCTACTCTTCATTCGGCGACCTCAAAGTAATTGAAGACCGGATCATCCGGAATTTCCTCGCCGACACGAGCGCGAATATACCGGCTGTTCCTTCTGTTAATGGAGATACGCTCTTATTCATCAGCGACAGCTATAAAAAATTCTTCAACAGAAATCCAACCGAATTCGAGAAATATCAGTGGCAGCAACTTATCAGAAACGAAGCCGGCATTAATCCGGTGACAATCTATTACAGTCTGATGACCTCTGATGAATACCGTTTCTATTGATAGTTCGTCTGATCCGGAAACACAAGCAAGAGAATGAAACGACGCGAATTTCTTAAAAAGTCAGCCCTCGCAGGTGCCGGAATAATTGCGGCCCCTTATATTCTGCCAGGAGGCAGGCTATTCGCGGCCAGCGGGACACGCCGGGTCAATCATGTAGTCTTTTGTCTCTATGCAGGCGGTGTGCGCAACCTGGATTCGGTTCACATGAACGATGGTAATCTCATGCGGAACATGTTCAACGGAACTGCATCCATTTCTCCGGACATTGCAGGCGGAATGGAGCCCTTGCCGGCATCACCTCTTGCGCAACCCTTGCAGAATTACGGCACTCTGTTCAAAGAATTCCGTTATGCCTCCGGACCAACCGGCCACTATAACGGACATACCGTTGCCATCACAGGAAACTATGTTGACGTTGACTTGAATATTCGGGAGCACCCTTCCAGGCCAACCGTTTTTGAATACTACCGCAAACATAACAGTCCACAGCAGGGTGCGCTGAATTCATGGTGGATTGCGAATACACTGGGACCTTACCCGGCACTGAATTATTCAACGGCCTCCGGCTATGGCGCAAGTTACGGTGCTAACTTTATCGCACCCACTTCACTCATCAGTCCCCAGGGCTATGACGTGCTGGGCAATCCAAGAAACTTCAGCAGCCAGGAAGAAGCCGCTGCGCTTAACATGCGGCAATTTGTCAATGGAATGTTCAACCATACATACTCTGATGGTTCCGCAGGTGTGGTAAATACCGAAGCCGACAGCGCGCTCCTTCAACAATTCATCAGTACACTATATACGAATGCACAAAATCCTTCCTGGCTTAATTCATGGGGCGCCGGTTTACAGGTGATGAATAACGACATGTATAATATTCTGTTCGCGGAAGAGGTCATCCGGACATTCAAGCCGGAACTGCTGGTAGTGAATATGCAGGATGTGGATATTTGTCATTTTAATTTTACCAGTTATGCCAATAATCTCCGGAAGGCCGACTTCGCAGTGGCTCAGCTATGGAAAACCATTCAATCAACACCGGGAATGGCGGATGACACCGTTTTGATCATAGCACCCGAACACGGAAGAAATTATCAGACCAATACTTCTGTGGACGCGTTTGGAAGACGTGCCATTGATCATACAGCTCCGAACGATCCTAATTTTAACGGGGATCCACTCTTAAAAATGGCGCGTGAAATTTTCTGTCTGGTGGTAGGTCCGCCTTCCGTGGTAAATCAGGGACAGGTGATCAACAGCGTCATGGGAGAAAGTACGGAGATCGTTCCCGCCATCGCCTCCTTGTTAGGATTTGAAACAGCCATAAGCGGTTCCTTTGGTCTTAAACCCTGGTCGCAATGCGACCTGCAGGCAGCCTTTGTATGAAAAAAATTAAAGCCGTCGTAGTATTATTGTTGTTGGGTATTTCAGCCACGCTGAATTCCTGTACCAAGGAATCCTTACCGGAAAACCCATACGATGACGTGGATTATTCACAGCAGGGAAACAATCCGGAGGAGCCTGACCCCAATTCGATCACGGGTCTTCATAAGAATATTCTCTTCCCTAAATGCGCCAACCCGGGTTGTCATGACGGCACCTTTGAACCGGATTTCCGGACTGTTGAATCGTCATATTACACACTGGTTTATCAACCGGTGAATAAATTCACTCTTGATTCTTTAAAATTTTTCTCACAAAGAGCGATCCCGAATAACATTGCCGATTCCTGGCTGATAGAGAGGCTGACAACTTCAACTACCGAATATATGCCTTCCAATGCCACCAGGTTAAGCAACAACGAGATCGATAATTTCAAAAACTGGATCAATGGCGGATGCAAAGACATGAATGGAAATATAGCGCTTAAACCCAATCTGCAGCCTAATATAATCGGATATGCGGCATTTGACTCCGTTAATACAAGACTGGATACAAGCAGGCTTGGCGGGAATCCATTAAATCCGTTCCTGGTGAACGTGGGTTCGACCATCAGTATCGCTTTTGTTGCAACCGATACGGCAGACGGCAATGAAGCAACCGATCCGGCAGATTTTACGGTGAAAAAAATTCACTTCAGTACCGACAAGAACAACTTCAATGGTTCTTACTCCATTACAGCCGGTATCTATTTTGCTCCGCTGACAGCATGGATCGTTTCCGTTCCCGTTACCTCCTGGTCTCCGGGAACAACGGTGTATTTCAGAATTTATGTGAATGACGGTATGCACAGCAACAATTCGGAATTTCCCAAAGACGAATCGATGGATTATTATAAAACACTTTACTCATTCTATGTTCAGTAAATTCAAACATCTGTTTGCATATCAGGGTAAAGGAATTGGCAAGAAAGGGAATCCGGTTCAACAATTCAGATCACTGATGACATTGCGGAATTTTTCTGCCGCATTCTTTCTCTCGGTTCTGATACTGATCTTTTCCTGCAAGAAGGATGAAGAACAGATGGACATTGTACCTTCCATCGAATTTGTGAGTATTACTCCGGCTGTTGCAAATGAGTATACCGATGCTGTTACCATCAGGATCAGGTATAGTGATGGAGATGGAGATCTGGGTGAAAATAAAACCGGAGTAAACAATTGTTTTGTGACAGATAATCGTATCGGCATTACTTCTTCCTACCGGATCCGGCAGCTGGCACCGGATGGAGCCAGCATTCCGATCAAAGGAGTGTTGGATATAGAACTTGGCGGTCAGGGTATAACAGACGGATCGTTTCAACAGAATGTCAGTTTCGACATTTACCTTACTGACCGTGCCGGCCATAGCAGTAACCGTCTTACCACCTCCTCGATCAGCATTCGCAAACCCTGAATGACCTGATTCGGGTGACCGCCATTTCGAAGGATCCTGATTTTTCCGGCAAATTGACATAATCCAATTTGTCATCGGCTCCCGGAATTCCTCAATGCGGGGGCTTTTTACTACCTTTGCATCTCAAAACAAAATCTGTTTTGTTTCGTTAAAATCATTCATCGATAAAATTTAATCATGTCAGGACTTATCATGGCGGCTCAGTTGATCCTGGGTCTCGCGATTCTGGTTACACTTCATGAACTGGGTCATTATCTGGCTGCCAGAGCATTTGGAATCCGGGTCGAAAAATTCTATCTCTTTTTTGACGCATGGGGT
The DNA here is from genome assembly GCA_964544885.1 of uncultured Flavobacteriales bacterium. GTDB lineage: Bacteria > Bacteroidota > Bacteroidia > AKYH767-A > 2013-40CM-41-45 > QQVM01. The sequence continues at coordinate 5,605 of CAZJDX010000030.1, read as the reverse complement.
TTCAAGTTTTTCTCTTTCAGGAGAGGAGACACGGAATATGGAATGGGCTGGCTTCCGCTTGGCGGATACGTGAAAATATCCGGCATGATCGATGAAAGTATGGACAAGGAGCAGATGAAACAAGCTCCGCAAGACTGGGAATTCCGTTCAAAGCCAGCCTGGCAAAGACTCATTGTCATGATCGCAGGCGTGGTCATGAATGTAATATTGGGGGTGATCATCTATGCCATGGTATTATTCAACTACGACAAAGAATACCTGGCCAATGAATCGGTAGTGGATGGGATTTATGCTTTCGATCTCGGGCAAAAGGTGGGTCTCCAAACCGGTGACAAGATCCTTGCCATTAACGGAAAATCATTCAGCCGGTTTGATGAAGTACTTTCTACGCGTGTAATCTTCGGATCAAGGCTTACGGTGGAAAGAAACGGAAGGACGCTCGATGTTATCATTCCGGACGATTTTTACCGTCAGGCTATGGAAGCAGGGAGAGGTAATTTTATCGGACCTTACCGGGCGAATCTGCTTGTTGACAGTGTTCTTCCGGGTAAACCGGCCGAATCAGCGGGGCTAAGAAAGGGAGATCATATCTATGCGATCAATGGAGAACGCACATTTTCCATGGATGCTTTCCGAAAAATCGTTTCAGAAAATAAATCGAAACCCATCACACTGGATATCAAAAGAAATGGAACGGCCATGCAGATACAGCCTGTTGTGAATGATTCAGGCATCGTTGGCATCATTAACCACAGCGATTTGGGAGATTACGAGCGCACTCCCTACACTTTGATCAGTTCAATAAAATTCGGCTCATCGGACGCGATGGAAGCCATCACCTCCAATATAAAAGGACTGAAGCAGATTTTTATCGGTAAAGAGAAAGCCAGTGATTCCCTGCAAGGTCCTATTGGCATAGCCACAATTTATGGCGGAATCTGGGACTGGCACCGGTTTTGGACAATCACCGGCCTGTTATCCATGGTCCTGGCATTTATGAATATACTACCGATCCCGGCTCTGGATGGCGGTCATGTCTTGTTCCTCACCATTGAAACAATCACAAGGCGAAAACTGAGCGACCGTTTCCTTGAAAGGGCTCAGGTCGCGGGAATGGTGATACTTCTATCCCTCATGGTTTTCACGATCGGAAACGATATCTGGAAACATATCATTAAATAATATCCTTTTAATTGATGTGAGTAATAAAGACGGCTCAAAAGAGCTGTTGATAAATGCCTGCGTTCCTTCAGGATCGGAGATGAACTTTCTTCAGCCCTCTCCGTATGTCTGGGAATGAATAATCGTCCTGTCAATCACCTGCTAAGCCTGTTGAGTTTCTTCCTGCTGCTGATTTCTCCAGCTTCAGCCGCTGAGAATTCTGACTCGGGCGCCACCACTTTACGTGAAATCTCCTTCCTTGTTCTCCCTTATAAACCTATGATGCATTTGTCCGATGCTGATTACGACATTGCCAGGTATTCTGAAATGACACCTCAGGAAATAAGAAATGAACTTCGAAACGGCTTAATGAAAAACCTGAATACAAAACTGGTAATGGAGTATGAAGCTAAAATCCCGGACCAGGATTTTGTTCAGCAGGACGATCGCGATCTTGAACTGATATACAGTTCGGTGGCCTATGGACAGGATACGGCTTACCCTTTCAAGGCAGAAATGAAACGCGATACGGTTATGCGGAAGATGAGATACGCAGCATCATCTACGGATAAAACTGATGATCGTTTAAGATCTTATATTAATGTATCGTTCTATGACCAGCAATTGTTGCCGGATCTTGCCAGAAAATATTCGGCCGATTACTTTATTTTTCTGAACGAGCTTGACATCAAGACTCATTTTGACGATTGCCTGGACCTGGCCCTGAAAATTTATCAACGCGAACTGAAGGTGCACTATTCGGTATTTGACCGGAGTGGTAAACAGGTATTCGGAGATGTGGCTTCGGTGAAATTCCCTTCTAACTCTAATTTCACTGATGAGATCATCAACAACAACTTTCCAGCTATATCGGATCAGATCATCAGTTCTGTTAAGGCCATCGGACGCAAGTCAACGATCAGCCAGTAAAACCGGTTGATATTTACTTCCAGTCCGGCAAAGCCAAATCACTTTCTGATTAACTTCCGGCTTACCACCTCGTCATTGCATTGTATGCGTAGTATGTAGGTTCCCGGTATCAACGAGTTTCCGTCATGGAATGTCCATCGTGTTCCCGGTGCGTCCATCTGCATGGACTCATCACGGATAAGTTTACCATCCATGCTCAGAAGACTGATGTCGAGTTTACCGCTTTCCTCACTCTGAATTTCCAGATCAAAATATTCTTCAAATGGATTAGGCCAAACATTCAGTGCAGACTCATCGATCACTTTCTTTTTCAGATAAACATGATCCGGGTCGAAAACTTCGAACTTGCCGTCATAATCGGTTTGTCTTAATCTGTAATAAGATTCTCCGTTAAGGGGCGACTCGTCAACATATTCGTAGTCGCGTCTGTTGGAAGTATTTCCCGAACCGGGAAGGCGTCCAATCTCTTCGAAGTTTATTCCGTCTTCCGAACGTTCGAGTGTAAAATATTCATTATTGATTTCGGCCGCCGTAGCCCACTTCATTTTCACCGTTCGTCCATCAACCTCCGCCTTGAAGTAAATCAGCTCGATGGGAAGGGCATTATAGCCCCATCCAATGGTGACGAATGGAGGCATTCCGATACCTGTTCTTGATGCTCGTGGGCTATTTACTGTACCGGTTCCGTTAGCATGAGTACCAAGTAATGACCAGGGGAGGAGTGTATTTGTACGTGTAAGCAATCGAACATCGGCTACTTCGGAAATACCGGTAAAGCCATTACCCAATACTGAGATGGTACATACCCCGCCGGCAAGTCCGTTCGAAGAAGTGGTTGTCCAGTAACCCTTCGATCCTATCGTGTTTACTTTATAAAAATTTTCTTCCGACAAAGGCAAACCGCTTTGGTCGGGTCCGATTTCAATAAAGCTCACGGTGAGCAAGCCTGGAAGCGAAGGAACAACCGAATAGCTTACGCTAAACTCATTATACGTTTCAACGCCAACAGGAAAATCAAAGGTTCCCAGAGCCAGAGCGGGAATCCATCTTGCAAGATTGCCGTTGACCCATCCGTCAGTTCTGCTGACAGATCCGGTATTGAGCACTGAAGTCCCTACGATTAGTGTATTTGATCCTGTTGAAACCACACCTGATTCAAGAGCAAGGTTTGTTATCACACTCACATCAGCGCTGAGGGTCACACCTGCCGTATTATTGAACGAGAGATTTTTCACTGTTGAAGGGAGACCGTTGCCCGTGACCTGAGCGCTGGTACCGTCATAGATATATGAGGCATCCGCAGAATAAGTTCTGCTGCCGCTCACCTGAATGTTTCCATTAGCGCCGCTTGCGGTAATTCCATTGTGCGAACCGATTCTCATGACGCAATCGGATGATGCACTAAAACTTCCGCTTCCAGTAATCAGATATTCGCCCAAATTTACATGCGCGTCTTCCTCAATCTCAAAATCAATGGTGTTGCTGATGGTGCCTGTATTAACAAAGTTCTGAGACGTATTACCGGTGAATTTCAAAATTCCTTTTCCGCTGCCTGAAGCGGTTTCAGTTATTGTACCGGAAGTGAGTAAGAGATCGCCTCTCAGCTTAACAGTCCCTTTTCCCTTGGACGAACTATTGCCGGTATATCGGCTCATATCAAATGTTCCTCCTTCTATGATCAGATCCTCTGAAATGTTCAGAGTAGGGCAGCCATCACCGTTCGAACCCGCACTGGATGTCATGGCAAATGTGCCGGAGGATATCCGGCAACTTCCCCCTACATTCATATTGCAGTCCTTTCCTTCTGTGATGTATACGGTTCCTCCCTGATGTATGTAATCCCCTTCAACTGATATTGAACTGTAGGAGTTTTTGTTCAGTGTGATCGATCCTGTTCCTGTCGAAATCACCGTCAGATTACCATCAATCTCGCCGAGCTCATCATCGTCATCATCATTCAGTTTGAAATGAGCTGTCTGCGACGTTGAATTGAAAGTAAGATTTCCAAAATCCTGGTCAAGATCATTGGGCAAACTGTTGGTCATGCCGGTAATAAGACAGGTAGAACTAGTATTCCAGGACGCCTCGGGTATGCTGCTGCCATTCACGTTATGCTCATAGGTAGAGCCCGCATGAAAATACCAGTTGCCCGGACTATCATCCAGGTTGCCCCCGTTACGGATAAAAACTCCACCCTCATATACATTCACACTTGAACCACTCCCCACCTTATAATCACCCGAGTTTTTGTTCACTGTTCCATAAATCGCCATACTGCTTGAATTGTTCAGCGTAAGTTTGGCATTTAGCGTAAGCGTTCCCCGGACTGTAAAGTCGGTACCACTACCATTGCTGATCTTAAAGTTTCCGTTATTGCTGATAAGTGTCGCTCCGCTGTCAACTGTCAGTTGATTTACAGTGACTGCCGCCGGTATCGTAATCGTATGACCACTTTGTATGGTGATTTCACCATCTGATTCCTTCGGTGCTGATGTTGCATTCACCCAGGAACTTCCATTATACTTCTGCCATGATGAAACCGCATTCCAGTTCCCGCTTTGCTTGGAACGATAGTCGCCAGAAGCTGCTGCCATTGATTCTTCTGAATCACCAAAGAAGAACATCGATGAAAAAATTCCGGAAAGGACCAGAGCTATTGAGCCTGCCAGAATGAGTGGTTTGTAACTCATTCTTGTCCGCATTCTTTGCTGCATTCTTGAAGGTTTTTTTGATTTTCTGCTTGACCGCATAGTTAGAATTCGTAAAATTTTGAACATATCTACGGTGAACGGATGTACAGCATTAAAGGTGCTCCCAATTGCCCCGATTTCTTACAATTTGCATGGAATTTGCTGAAAATGTGCCCAAAAAGCCTGGAAAAAATCCCACGACAAAAACAAATTCTGATGGTTTTGGCACGTTACTTCATATACTGAAGAATAGCCGTATCCGGCTCGGATGCAGTTTGATCTCTCCTCAGAATTTTATAGACCGATAAACCGCTGTCGTCATCCTCATACAAAAGTTGCACCCAGTCTTCTTTGCCTGCCGTCCATCGGGTCCTATTCCAAACCAGGAATGCGGATATTTCATGACGGATCAATTCGGATTTAACGGAATCGGCAGATAGTTCATTTTTCAATTGTCCGAAATAAGATGCACCCGTCTGCGAAGCTATTAATAATGCGGCGGCATATCTGTTTCTGTGAGTATCATCACTCATCAATGAAGCAAGCCGGCCACCCATTTCCGGAAACTTTTTCAACTCAATAGCCGCATCATGTAACTGCCTGTCTTCACGGTAAGTAATCCTCATGGTTTCAAACGGATGGAGAACCGCGTTTCTAATCCAGAGCAATGGAACATCGGCATCCTCCGCGAAGAGTATTTCTTTCACAGGCCTTTTCACAGCAAGCAAAATCAGGAAAACAAAAATGATCCATGCAGGTTTTCGTAAGCTTTCCGTTTGATTTCCGATCGAATCCAGCATCCATGCCGAAAGAAGAATCATGAG